>JBNGDM010000037.1:0-16858 GCA_049975105.1 Rhodovulum sp.
TCGGCCACCCAGGCCTGCCCGTCCGTCGTCTCGGCCACGACATGCATCGGCGTCGGCCCGTTGAACCGCAGCGTCAGTTCGAAAAACAACGCGGGCAGCGGCTGGGCCAGGGCGATCACCGCCGAAACCGGCATCGGGTTCTCGTCCAGGATCACCGTCACCTTGTCCACCAGCCGCCCCGCGGGGCCGCGCACCCGTATGCCGATGGGCGTGCGCGCGTCGTTATCGGTGCGGTAGGGGCTGGAAATCGCGATATCGGCCCCCGCGGGCAGCAGGTCGCGCTCCCCGAAGATCATCGGTTTCAGCTCGTCCCAGGCGGTCAGGGCGGCGGCGGGTCCGCCCGCCAGCATCAGCGCCAGCGTCAGGCAAAGGGTGCGGCGGCGCATGGGCTAGTCTCCTTCTGTCGCGATGAACCGGCCAAAGGCGCGCGGCCCGTCGCCGGTGGCGATCTCGCCTGTGACGACCAGCCGGTCGGAATCGATCAGGCTGACCGTGTTCGAGAACCAGTTTGCCACGACAACGGTGGCCCCGTCCCCTGTGGCGTCGATCCCCTCGGGGTATTCGCCCACCGCGATCTCGGCCACGGGGGCCAGCGTGGCCAGGTCGATCACGCTGACCGTGTCGGCATACTGGTTGCTGACAAAGGCGCGCCCCCGGGCAAAGGCCACGCCATAGGGCCGTTCGCCCACCGGCACCGTGGCCAGGACCCGCCCGCTGGCCGGGTCCAGAACGCTTACGTCGTTCGACCCGACATTGCCCACGAACAACCGCCCATCGGGCGCGA
The DNA here is from genome assembly GCA_049975105.1 of Rhodovulum sp. Classification (GTDB taxonomy): domain Bacteria; phylum Pseudomonadota; class Alphaproteobacteria; order Rhodobacterales; family Rhodobacteraceae; genus Rhodovulum. The sequence continues at coordinate 785 of JBNGDM010000037.1, forward strand.
ACCCCAGGCCAAAGGGCCGCGTGCCCACGGCCACCGCGCGGGCGGGGGCAAGCGTTTCCAGGTCGAACACCGACACCCGGTCGGCCTCCTTGTCGGCCGAGACCAGCCAGCGCCCGTCCGGCGAAATGGCCAGCCCCGCGGGCGCCGCGCCGGTCTCCAGCGTGCCGGTCACTTCCATCGCCCCGGCGTCGATCACCCAGATCCGCGCGTTGTACCAGTCCGACACGAAGATCCGCCCGTGCGCGGCGTCATGGGCGATCCCGATCGGCCCGCCGTCAAGGCTTACGCGCCCCGTCTCGGCCCCCGCCGCATCGAACCGGCGCACCGTCTTGCTGTCGGGCGAGACAGTGAAAAACCCGTCCGCCCCCGCGACCACCCCCGCGGGCTTGCCGGGGACGGGAATGCGCGCGCGTTCCATCCCCGCGCCCAGGTCGAGGATCGACACCTCGTCGCTGTTCTGGTTCGTCACATAGGCCACATCCCCCGCCGCCCCGCCGGCGGCCAGGGCACAGGCCAGCCCGAGGGCCAGCGCCTCAGGGCGCACCGAACCGGTCGACCAACGCATCCAGCCCCGCCTGGTAGACCGCCGTCACGGCGGCGATTGCGGCCTCGTCGTTCAACTCGGGGGGCGGGTCGTTGTTCGGATAGCCGCGGTAGAACGCCCCGCGCCATTCCACGACCGACCCGCCGCCCTCACGCGGCTTGACCGTCAGGTGCGAGGAGTAGTTCGTCACCGGAAGCACCTCTACCTTCACGTCGGTGATGCGGTAGGAATAGGTCATCTTGTCGGCGTCGTACTTGTAAAGCACCTCGGCAATCGTCGGCCCACCGGCCTCGCCCAGGGTCAGAACGCGCGTCGCGTCAATGGCGTTGCCGCCCGCGCCGGTGGTGGAATGGATCGCCGGGTGCCAGCCGAAATCCTGGAAATTCCCGATCGCGGCCCAGACCTCGGCCGGCTCCGCCGCGACCTCGGTCGTGACCGTCACCTTCTGCCGCGTCGGCCCATGGGCCAGCGCCATCGCGGGCAGCAGGGCCACCAGCCCCGCCAATGCCGCGCGTCGTCCCATTCTCATCAAGGCGTCCTCCCTCACTCGTCGAAGAAATGGTGTCTCAGGATGTGGCGCCCGCCCCGCGCCCAAGGCGGCGGACGGAAATTTCATCCCGCCAGACTAGACCCGCAGCCCCCGCTCGCAATGCGCCTTAAGTATCGGTTTCCCATTGCGACCCATGTCTGGCACTCTTCCCCGGCGCCCCGAAAAAGGCGCAAGGGAGGACCAGCATGATCCGCGCTCTGTGCCTGCTTGTTGCGGGCGCTCTGCTCATTCTGTCGGCCGGCGGCGCCGCGGCGGTCGAGGTGCGCGCCGCCGTGCTGCGCGTGGATTACCCGCAGCTTGCCCCGATCTCGCGCTATGACCTCGTGCCCGACGACATGGGCCTTGCGGGCGCGGTTCTGGCGGACGAGGACAATGCGACCACCGGCCGCTTCCTGGGCCATACCTACACCACCACCGCCGTGACCACCGATGCGGAAGGCGCCGAGGCCGCGCTTGACGCGCTTCTGGCCGACGGCATCCGCCTGATCGTCGTGCTGGCCGAGGCGGACGATGTCCTGCGGCTGGCCGACCGCGCGGGGCCGGACGTTCTGCTCCTCAACGCGGGCGCGCGCGATACGGGCCTGCGCGATGGCGAATGCCGCGCCAACCTGCTGCACATCGCGCCCAGCGAGGCGATGCTGGCCGACGCCATCGCGCAATTCGCGATCTGGAAGAAATGGCCGCGCTGGGCGCTGATCCACGGTTCCAACCCCGCCGATCTCGCCCGCGCCGAGGCCTATCGCAAGGCCGCCGCCAAGTTCGGCGCGCGGATCGTCGAGACCCGCGAATTCGAGGATACCGGCGGCTCGCGCCGCACCGATACCGGGCACGTCCTGGTCCAGCGCCAGTTGCCCGTCTTCACCCAGGACATGAAGGACCACGACCTGGTGATCGCGGCCGATGCCTCGGACGTGTTCGCCCCCTACCTGCCGTTCCACCTGTGGGATCCCCGCCCCGTAATGGGCGCCGCGGGCCTGCGCCCGGTCAGTTTCCACGCCGCGACCGAGGCCTGGGGCGCCACCCAGTTCCAGCGCCGGTTCGAGGCGCTGACCGGCCGTTACGTCCGCGAAGAGGATTACCAGGTCTGGCTGGCGCTTCGCGTGATCGGCGAGGCCGTGACCCGCACCGGCGCGGCCGACCCGGCCACGCTCCGCGCCTATGCGCTGGGCGACGATTTCGAACTGGCCGCGTTCAAGGGGCTGGCGGTGACCTTCCGCGCATGGAACGGCCAGATGCGCCAGCCGATCCTGCTTTACGATGGCCGGATCAATGTCAGCGTCTCGCCGCAGGACGGCTTCCTGCACCAGCGCTCGCCGCTGGACACGCTGGGCCTCGACGAACCCGAATCCGCCTGCCGGGCGTTCCAGTGACAGGAGAAAGCGCGATGAAACCCCTGATCCTCGCCGCGGGCCTCGCCCTTGCCGCCTCGGGTGCACAGGCCAACAAGGTCTATGTCAGCAACGAAAAGGGCAACACCGTCACCGTGCTCGACAGCACCACGTGGGGGGTGCTGACCGAGTTCCCCGCCGGCAACCGCCCCCGCGGCATCACCATGAGCCCCGACGGCAGCCTGCTTTACGTCTGCGCCTCGGATGACGACACGGTGCGGGTGTTCGACGCCGAAACCTATGAGGAACTCTATACCCTGCCCTCCGGCCCCGACCCGGAACTCTTCGTGCTCGATCACAGCGGCAACCCGCTCTACATCGCCAACGAGGACGACAACCTTGTGACCGTGGTCGATACCGAAACCCACCAGGTGCTGGCCGAAATTCCCGTGGGCGTCGAACCCGAGGGGATGGGCATCAGCGCGGACGGCAAGTTCGTGGTCAACACCTCGGAAACCACCAACATGGCGCATTTCATCTCGACCGAGGATTACGAGATCAAGCACAACGTGCTGGTCGACCAGCGCCCGCGCTATGCCCAGTATACCGCCGACGGGTCCAAGCTGTTCGTGACCTCGGAAATCGGCGGCACCGTCAGCGTGATGGACATCGCCCCCGACGGCACGCCAACGCTGGTCGACAAGATCGAATTCGAGGTGCCGGGCGTCCTGCCCGAATGGCTGCAACCCGTGGGCGCCAAGGTCACCTCGGACGGGCAGTGGCTGTTCGTGGCGCTGGGTCCGGCGAACCGGGTCGCGGTGGTCGATGCCCGGACCCACGAGGTCAAGGATTACATCATGGTCGGCCAGCGGGTCTGGCAACTGGCCTTCACCCCCGACGAGAAATACCTGCTGACCACCAACGGCAATTCGAACGACATCACCGTGATCGACGTCGCCGCGCACAAGGCGATCAAGTCGATCCAGGTGGGCCAGCAGCCCTGGGGCGTCGTCGTCGCCCCCGACTGAGACCAGAATTCCGGAAACGCGCGCACGGACCGGGAGGACAACCATGCTGAAGGGACTGGGCGGCGCACTTGCCGCCGCATTGGCGTTTCTGGCCGCGGGCGCGGCCTGGGCCGAGGATCTGCCGATCCTCCGCGCCGCGGTGCTCAAGATCGGCACCGTCAACTGGGAATTGCAGACGATCAAGGAAAATGGGCTGGATGCCAAGCACGGGTTCGACCTGGTCGTGGAACCCTATGCCGATAACGGCGCGACCCGCGTCGCGGTCGAGGGCGGCGTGGCCGACATGTTCGTGTCCGACTGGATCTGGGTCGCGCGCCAGCGCGCGGCGGGCAAGGATTTCGTCGCGATCCCCTATTCGCGCGCCGTGGGCGGGCTGGTGGTGGCCGGCGACAGCCCCGCGCGATCGCTGCCCGATCTCGCGGGCGGCAAGATCGGCATCGCGGGCGGGCCGCTGGACAAAAGCTGGCTGATCCTGCGCGCCTATGCCCAATCGGAATACGGCATGGACCTTGCCGCGCAGACCGAACAGGTCTACGGCGCGCCGCCCCTGATCTTCAAGACGGGTCTGTCGGGGGAAACCGACGGGGCGATCAACTTCTGGCACTTCCTCGCCAAGATGAAGGCCGCGGGCATGCGCGAACTGGTTTCGGTCACCGACGCGGCCACCGCGCTGGGCCTGGACCCCGACACGCCGCTGCTCAGCTATGTCCTAAAGGACAGTTTCGTGGCCGAGAACCCCGGCGTGGCCCAGGGCATGTATGCCGCCTCGCGCGAGGCCAAGGCGATCCTCGCCGAAAACGACGCGGCATGGGAGGCGATCCGCCCGATCATGAACGCCGCCAGCGACGCCGAGTTCGAACGGCTGCGCGACGACTGGCGCGCGGGCATCCCCGAGGCGGGCAATGTCGACCCCGCCGCCGCCGCCCGCTTCCTTTCCCTGATGGCCGACCTCGGCGGTGCGGACCTTGTCGGCCAGGCCACCACCCTGCCCGAGGGCACATTCCTGAACGTCGAGTAGGCGCCCCCCATGACCCGCCTCGGCGTCCCGGCGCTCTCGCTCAGCGGCCTCTTGCTCCTCTGGATCGTCGCCGCGGCGCTGACCGCCGATCCGCAGGTGCTGCCCCAGCCGTTCTCGCTGATCGGCCCGTGGCTGGCCGAGATCCGCTCGGGCGAATTGCCCTATCACCTGGGCCACACGCTGGTCCGGGTGCTCTGGGCCTTCGGGCTGGCGATGACGCTGGGGATGATCCTCGGGCTTCTAATGGGCCGGTTCGAACGGCTGAACCGCTGGCTCGACCCGTGGCTGGTGGTGTTCCTGAACCTGCCCGCGCTGGTGCTGATCGTGCTGTGCTACCTGTGGATCGGGTTGAACGAAACCGCGGCCATCGTGGCGGTCACGCTGAACAAGGTGCCCAATGTCACGGTCACGATCCGCGAGGGCGCGCGGGCCTTCTCGCGCGATCTCGATGCCATGGCGCGGGTCTATGGCATGTCGGGCTGGGCGCGGCTGCGCCACGTGCTGCTGCCGCAACTGGCCCCCTTCGTCGCGGCGGCCGCCCGCGGCGGGGTGGCGGTGATCTGGAAGATCGTCCTCGTGGTCGAATTCCTTGGTCGCTCCTCGGGCATCGGCTTCCAGATCCACCTGTATTTCCAGCTGTTCGACGTGGGCATGGTGCTGATCTACGCGCTGTCCTTCATCTTCGTCATGCTGGCCGTCGAATGGCTGCTCCTGCAACCCTGGGAACGGCGCGCGCGGCGCTGGCGGTCGGCATGATCCGGGTCGACATCCGCGCCAAGTCCTTCGGCGATACCCCCGTCCTCGGCCCCGTCGCGTTTCAGATCGCGCCGGGCGAGACGGTGGCGATCCTCGGCCCCTCGGGCATCGGCAAATCCACGCTTCTGCGGATCGTGGCGGGGCTGGACGCGGATTACGAAGGCACGGTCACCCGCCCCGACCGGCTGGCCATGGTGTTCCAGGAACCCACGCTCTTGCCCTGGCGCAGTGCGCTGAAGAACCTGACGCTGGTTCACCGGGGCCTGTCGCGCAAATCCGCGCGGGACATGCTGGCGCGCGTGGGTCTCGCCGACAAGGAAACCGCCTTTCCCGGCCAGCTTTCGCTGGGACAGCAACGCCGCCTTGCCCTCGCCCGCGCCTTCGCCGGGCAGCCGCAATTCCTCATCATGGACGAACCCTTCGTCTCGCTCGACCCCGCCACCGCCGAAACCATGCTCGCGCTGACCGAACGCCTGATCGCCGAGCATCGCCCCGCGACCCTGTTCGTCACCCATGACCGGGCCGAGGCCGACCGGCTGGCCGATCGCGCGCTGGACCTTGCCGGCCGACCCGCTACCCTCAGCCCGACAAGGTAAAGGCCCATGACCGACCAACCCGCCCTTTGCGTTTCCCATGTCAGCCTGTCCTACGGCCCGAAAAAGGCGCTGGACGACGTGTCCTTCGCGCTGCCCCGCGGCCGGTTCTGCGCGCTGCTGGGGCCGAACGGTGCGGGGAAATCCACGCTGTTCTCGCTGCTCACCCGCCTTCTGGTCACGCGCGAGGGCACGATCCGGGTCGCGGGCCATGACCTTGCGAAAAACCCCCGCGCCGCGCTCGCCCGCATCGGCGTGGTGTTCCAGCAACCCACGCTCGACCTCGACATGAGTGTCACCCGCAACATGCGCTATTTCGCGGCGCTGCACGGGCTGTCGGGCCGCGCGGCCGCCACCCGTATCGACGCGGCGCTGGACCGGCTGAACATGCGCGAACGCGCGGGCGAAAAGGTCCGCGCGCTGAACGGCGGCCACCGCCGCCGGATGGAGATCGCCCGCGCCCTGGTCCACTCCCCCGAGGTCCTGCTGCTGGACGAACCCACCGTCGGCCTCGACACCGCCGCGCGCCGCTCGATCACCGCCCATGTTCACCAGCTGGCGGGCGAGGGGCTGACCGTGCTTTGGGCCACCCACCTGGTGGACGAGATCGACCCCGCCGACGAGGTGGTGGTGCTGCACAAGGGCCACGTGTTGAAACAGGCCACCGCCGCCGAAATCGCCGGAAACGGCACGCTGATCGACGCCTTCATCGCGATGACCGGCGGCAAGGACGAGGCCGCCGCATGAATGCCTGGCTCGCCGCGCTTTACGCCATCGTCGCGCGCGAGGCGCTGCGCTTCGTCCACAACCGCGGCCGGTTCCTCTCGGCGCTGGTGCGCCCGCTGGTCTGGCTGGTGGTCTTCGCCGCCGGGTTCCGCGCCGCGCTGGGCCTGTCGATCATCCCGCCCTACCAGACCTACATCACCTACGAGGTCTACATCGTCCCGGGCCTCTGCGGCATGATCCAGCTGTTCAACGGCATGCAATCCTCGCTCTCGCTTGTCTACGACCAGGAAATGGGGTCGATGCGGCTCTTGCTGACCTCGCCCCGGCCGCGCTGGTGGCTTTTGTTCTCCAAGCTGATGGCGGGGGTCACGGTCTCGCTGTTGCAGGTCTACGCGTTTCTCGGCATCGCGGCGCTGTTCGGCATCACCATGCCGGTGATGGGCTATGTCTACGTGTTCCCGGCGCTGGTTTTGTCGGGGCTGATGCTCGGCGCGCTGGGCCTGTTGATCTCCTCCACCATCAAGCAGCTTGAGAATTTCGCGGGCGTGATGAACTTCGTCATCTTCCCGATGTTCTTCCTGTCCTCGGCGCTCTATCCGCTGTGGAAAATGGCCGAAAGTTCCGACCTCTTGCGCGACATCTGCGCGGTGAACCCCTTTACCCACGCGGTCGAACTGATCCGGTTTTCGCTCTATGGCAGCTTCAATGGCTGGGCGCTGCTGTGGGTGGTCACCGGGACGGTGGCGTTCTTCCTGCTGGCGCTGGTGGGCTATGACCCGGCGCGCGGCCTGATGCGGCGCCGCGGCTAGGGCGGTTGCCCGGAAATCGGGCAAAGGCCGCGAAACCTGCCGCTTTTTCCGCTTTTGCAGGCGCAGCATGAATCACGCCGCACCGCAGCATTGCGCCCTCGCGCCGCGTGGTTAACCGTTCTGGCAGGATTTCCTGCAACCCTTGCAGGATCAACCGACCGACGAGGTTCCCATGATCGAGCTGGTTTTCGTCGCCTGCCTTGGCATGGCGCAAGACGCGCAAGGGGCCTGCGAGGAACGCAGCCTCATCTATACCGACATCACGCCCATGACCTGCATGATGGGCGCCCAGCCGGAACTGGCCAAATGGGTCGAAACGCACCCGAACTGGACCGTTTCGCGCTGGAAATGCCGCTACCTGAACACCGCCCAGCGCGAGATCTAGGCCCCCGCACCGCCCCCGCCGCGCGATCCGCCGGCCCGGGCAGGGGTGCAACATCCGCCGGTCAATTCCGCGCGCGCCTTGTTCGCCGGTTCCGCCCGCTCTACATGCGGTTCCATGAAACGATGGCTTCCCTTCGTCAAGGCGGACCCGCTGGTCGCCGTCCTGCGCCTGTCCGGCCCCATCGCCGCCAGCGCGCGCGGCGGGGCCAGCCTGTCGGATGCCGGCCTCGCCCCCCTGATCGACCGCGCCTTTCGCAAGGGCAAACCCGCTGCCGTTGCGCTGGCCGTCAATTCCCCCGGCGGTTCGCCCGCGCAAAGCGCGCTGATCGGCGCGCGCATCCGGCGCCTGGCGGACGAGCACAAGGTGCCGGTCTTCGCCTTCGTCGAGGATGTCGCCGCCTCGGGCGGCTACTGGCTGGCCTGCGCGGCGGACGAGATATTCGTCGACCGCTCGTCCATCGTCGGATCCATCGGCGTGATCTACGCGGGCTTCGGCTTTCCCGACCTCATCGCGCGCTATGGCGTCGAACGCCGCGTGCATACCGCCGGCGAAAGCAAAAGCTTCCTCGACCCGTTCCAGCCCGAGAAGCCCGAGGATATCGACCGTCTGATGCAGCTTCAGACCCCGATCCACGAGGCGTTCAAGGCCCATGTCCGCGCCCGCCGCGGCGACCGCCTGACCACAGAGGACGGGCTGTTCACCGGCGATGTCTGGGTCGGCGAACAGGCGGTGGAGCGTGGCCTGGCCGACGGCATCGGCCACCTGGTCCCGGTGATGAAGGACCGCTTCGGCGACAAGGTGAAATTCGCGCTGCACAGCCCGCGCAAGGGGCTGTTGTCGCGGCTCGGCGCCCCGTCGGTGGCGGGCGTGCTGGACGAATTGGAGGCGCGCGCACACTGGGCGCGCTATGGGCTGTAGCGCATGATTCTCAAGATCGTCACCCTGTTCCTGATCGGCATGGCCGTGCTTGCCATGTTCGGCCGTCTGCGCCTGCCCGGGCCGGGCGGGCGCAAGATCACCTTCGGCCGCGCCAAACCCGCGAAATGCCCCCATTGCGGGCGCCACCGGATCGGTAGGGGGCCCTGCCCCTGCGGAAAGGGATAGGCCCCGATGACCGCCGATCTGCTTTACGCCGGGCTGGGCCTCGCGATCCTGCTGCTTGCGGGCGACAGCCTGGTCAAGGGCGCGGTGAACCTGTCGCTGCGCCTCGGCGTGCCCGCGCTGATCGTCAGCCTGACCATCGTCGCCTTCGGCACCTCGGCGCCGGAATTGCTGATTTCGATCAAGGCGGTGCTGGACAATTCGCCGGGCATCGCGCTGGGCAACGTGGTGGGCTCGAACACCGCGAACGTGCTTTTGGTGCTGGGCGTGCCCGCGCTGATGGTGGGGCTCAAGACCGCCGAATGCGACACCCGGCGGACCTTCGTTCTGATGCTGGGCTCGACCGCGTTCTTCCTGTTCACCTGCCTGATCGGGCCGATCACCTGGGTTCACGGGATGGGGCTCTTGCTGGCGCTGGGCTTCGTGTTGCTCGACGCCTTCATGACCGCGCGCATCCATCGCCGCGAGAACGGCGCACGCGCCGCCGCCGCGCCCGCGGACGAGATCGAGGAGATCGAGGGCGCCGATCCCAGCCTGTCCTGGCCCAAGATCGCGGTGTTCCTGGTCCTCGGTCTTGTGGGGCTGCCGCTGGGCGCGGACCTGCTGGTCGATAGTTCGATCAACATCGCGCGGGCCATCGGCGTCTCGGAAACCGTGATCGGGCTGACGCTGGTCGCGATCGGCACCTCGCTGCCCGAACTGGCGACCACGGTCATGGCCGCGCTGCGCCGCCAAGCCGACGTGGCGCTGGGCAACGTGATCGGGTCGAACATGTTCAACCTGCTGGCCATCGTGGGCGTGGCCAGTTTCTTCGGCACGATCCCGGTTCCGCCCGAGATGCTGCGCTTCGACATCTGGGTGATGGCGGCAGCCTCGGTCCTGCTGACGCCCTTCGTGTTCCGCGGCTGGCCGCTGAACCGGGCCTGGGGCATCGGCTTCGTGCTGATCTACGTTCTCTACCTTGTGATGGTGCTGATATGACCGAACGCGCGCTTGTCACCGGCGGGGCGCGGCGCCTGGGCTGTGCGATGTCGCTGCACCTGGCCGAGCGGGGCTTTGACGTGGCCGTGCATTACGCCGGCAGCGCCGAGGCCGCCGAGGAAACCTGCGCCCAGATCCGCGCCCATGGCCAGCACGCCGTCGCGCTTCAGGCCGACCTGCTGGACGAGGACGCGGCCTCGGGCCTCGTGCCCCGCGCGGCCGAGGCATTGGGCGGCCCGCTCACGGCGCTGGTCAACAACGCCTCGATCTTCGAATACGACACTATCCACACCGCCACGCGCGACAGCTGGGACCGGCATATCGGCTCCAACCTGCGCGCGCCCTTCCTGTTGACCCAGGCCTTCGCCCACCAGGCCCCCGACCACACCCATTGCGAGGGGGGCGAGCCGCTGGCCACCGGCCTTGTCATCAACATGATCGACCAGCGCGTGCTGAAACCCACGCCCGAATTCATGACCTACACCATCGCCAAGATGGGGCTGTGGGCGTTCACCCGCACCGCCGCGCAGGCGCTGGCCCCCGCGATCCGGGTCAACGCCATCGGGCCCGGGCCGACGCTGAAAGGCGGGCGCCAGTCCGAGGATCATTTCGCCCGCCAGCGCGCCGCGACCATCCTGCGCCGCGGCGCCAACCCCACCGAGATCTGCGCCGCGCTGGACTATTTCCTCGACGCCCCCTCGGTCACCGGACAGCTGCTGTGCATCGATGGCGGCCAGCACCTGGCCTGGGAAACCCCGGACGTTCTGGGGGTCGAGTAGCGGCGCGCGCGGTAGTATCCGGCGTTAACTTTTCCACCCCGTCGAAATTCGGTAATAAAACGGTTACGAATTCTTTAGAAATTTCAACAATTTGCCGCCGGGGTGAAAATTATCCTTGGAAAACAGCATCTTGAAAATGCGCCCAAATTTTGGGCAAACAGGAGAACGGGGCGGAAAACAATGGAAAATCTCGGACGCCCACGGGTTATGCTCACACTTATCCACAGAAGTCGTGGACATGTTTTCTCTTGAACCCGCACGGGGTGCATTGCAGCCAAGCCGAGGAATCACGATCTGGCGGACATGACGACATCCGACACCCCCGCCGACGCCGCCCCCCGCCCGCGCGGCCACGCCTGCATCCAGTCCTACCTGGGCACGCTGGACAATTCGCCCGGCGTCTACCGCATGCTCGATGCCGAAAGCCGGGTGCTTTACGTCGGCAAGGCCAAAAGCCTGAAGAAACGGGTGGCGAACTATGCCAAGCCGTCGGGCCATTCCCCTCGCATCGCGCGGATGATTTCCGAAACCGCCTCGATGATGTTCCTGACCACGCGCACCGAGACCGAGGCGCTGCTGCTGGAACAGAACCTCATCAAGCAGCTGAAGCCGCGCTACAACGTGCTGCTGCGCGATGACAAAAGCTTTCCGAACATCCTGATCCCCAAGGATCACCCGTTCCCGCAGATCACCAAGCATCGCGGCGCCAAGACCCGCAAGGGCGCCTATTTCGGCCCCTTCGCGTCGGCGGGCGCGGTGAACCGCACGCTGAACCAGCTGCAAAAGGTGTTCCTGCTGCGCAACTGTTCCGATTCCATGTTCGACAGCCGCACACGCCCCTGCCTTCTGTACCAGATCAAGCGGTGCAGCGCGCCCTGTGTCGGCCGGATCAGCGCGGCCGATTACGCGGCCTCCGTGCGCGATGCCGAACGCTTCCTGCAGGGGAAATCCACCGGCGTCCAAGAGGCCCTTGCCGCCGAGATGGAGGCCGCCTCCGAGGCGCTGGAATTCGAACGCGCCGCGGCACTCCGTGACCGCATCCGCGCGCTGACACAGGTGCAGTCGGTGCAGGGCATCAACCCCCGCGGCGTGGCCGAGGCCGACGTGGTCGCACTCCACATGGAGGGGGGGCAGGCCTGCGTGCAGGTGTTCTTCATCCGGGCGAACCAGAACTGGGGCAACCGCGACTACTACCCGAAAACCGGCTCGGGCGCCGACGCGGCCGAGGTGCTGCGCGGATTTTTGGGCCAGTTCTACGACAACAAGGAACCGCCCCGGCTGATCCTTCTGTCCGACGATATCGAGGATCGCGACCTCTTGGCCCAGGCCCTGTCCGACCGCGCCGGCCACAAGGTCGAGATCGCCGTGCCCCAGCGTGGCGAAAAGGTCGACCTTGTCGCCGGCGCCGCCCGCAACGCCCGCGAAAGCCTGGGCCGCCGGATGGCCGAAAGCGCCGCCCAGACCAAGCTTCTGGCCGGGCTGGCCCAGGCCTTCGATCTGGATGGCCCGCCCAAACGGGTGGAAATCTACGACAACTCGCATATCCAGGGCACCAACGCCGTGGGCGCGATGGTCGTGGCCGGCCCCGAGGGCTTCGTCAAAAGCCAGTATCGCAAGTTCAACATCCGCGGCGACAGCCTGACGCCGGGCGACGATTTCGGCATGATGAAAGAGGTTCTGACCCGCCGCTTTCAGCGCCTTCTCAAGGAAGACCCCGACCGCCAGGGCGAAACCTGGCCCGACCTGCTGCTGATCGACGGCGGCGCCGGGCAGGTGTCCGCGGTGGCGGGCATCATGGGCGATCTGGGCGTCGAGGACATCCCCATCGTCGGCGTGGCCAAGGGCATCGACCGCGACGCGGGGAAAGAGGAATTCCACCGCCCCGGCCTGCGGCCTTTTGCCCTTCAACGCAACGACCCGGTGCTCTATTTCATCCAGCGCCTGCGCGACGAGGCGCACCGCTTCGCCATCGGCACCCACCGCGCGAAACGCGCCAAGGCCGTCGGCGCGACGCCATTGGACGAGATCCCAGGCGTCGGTGCCACCCGCAAACGCGCCCTTCTGACCCATTTCGGCAGCGCCAAGGCCGTCTCGCGCGCGGGGCTTGCCGATCTCAAGGCCGTGGACGGCATTTCCGATAGCCTTGCGGAAACCATCTACGGCTTCTTCCATGAGCGCGGCTGACAGGGTAAGGAGCGATCCATGAGGTGGACCCTGCCCAATATCCTGTCCATTCTGCGACTCGTCGCGGCGCCCTTTTTCCCGGCGATCTACGTGCTGTGGGAGGGGGCGCTGGCGGGGGGAATCGCGCTCGCGGTGTTCGTCGGCGCCTCGGCGACCGACTGGGTCGACGGCTATGTCGCGCGCCGCTGGAACCAGACCAGCCGCTTCGGCGCGATGGTCGACCCGATCGCCGACAAGGCCATGGTGCTGATCGCGCTCCTCGTCGTCGTGGCGCAATTCGGCATGGCCCCGGTGATGACGCTCGCCGCCGGCGTCATCGTCTTCCGCGAGGTGTTCGTTTCGGGCCTGCGGGAATTCCTGGGCGCGCAGGCGGGCCAGCTCAAGGTCACCAAACTCGCCAAGTGGAAGACCACCGTGCAAATGGTGGCGATCTCGGTGCTGATCGGGCACGGGCTGGTGGCCCAGCCCGCCATCGAACTGCTGGGCACCGCGCTGCTGGTGCTCGCCGCGGCGCTGACGCTGATCACCGGGGCCGATTACTTCGCCAAGGCCTGGCCCTATCTCCGCGAGGAGGGACAGCCATGATCGACGTGCTTTACTTCGCCTGGGTGCGCGAACGCATCGGCCTGCCGAAGGAACGGGTCGACACCTCGGCCGCCACGGTCGCCGACCTCGTCGAGGAATTGAAGGCCCGCGAGGATCGCTATGCCGCCGCCTTCGCCGATATCTCGGCGCTGCGCGTGGCCGTCGACCAGGAACTGGCCGATTTCGACGCGCCGCTGGCCGGTGTGCGCGAGGTGGCGTTCTTCCCGCCGATGACCGGGGGCTAGGCGATGCGCGTGCGCGTCCAGGCCGAGCCCTTCGATTACGGCGCCGAATGCGGGGCCTTCGCGGCGGGGCGGCGGGATGCGGGCGCGGTCGTGACCTTTGCCGGGATCGTGCGCGACGATGGCGGGCTGGCGCGGCTGGAACTGGAACATTACCCCGGCATGACCGAACGCGCGCTGCAGAAGATCGCCGACGAGGCGACCCGCCGCTGGGCGCTCAGGGATTGCCTGGTGATCCACCGTTACGGCCCGATGGCGCCGGGCGACACCATCATGATGGTCGCCACGGCCGCCCCCCACCGCGCCGACGCCTTCGCCGCGGCTGAATTCCTGATGGACTACCTGAAATCCCGCGCGCCGTTTTGGAAAAAGGAATTCGGCGCCGACGGCACGTCCTGGGTCGCCGCAAGGGACGAGGACGAGGCCGCGCTGGGGCGTTGGTCCGGGGCCTGATCCCCCCGCCTCAGCCCGCGCTCATCCGTTCGACATAGGCGCGCAACTCCTCGGCCTCGGCGCGGGCGTCGCGCAGCCCGTCCATCGCCGCGCGCAGCTCCGCCTCGGACTGGCTCAGGCGGTTGGTCAGTTCCGACTCGCGCTGGTGCAGATAGCCGATGGCCTGGTCGCGCGCCTCCTCGGCCTCGTGCAGCGCCTGCGCCATGTGGTCCAGGTCGTCCATGTTCTCGGTCGTCACCTGGGCCAGACGATGCACCAGCCACGCGGCCAGCCAGCCCAGCAGGAATGCCACGAACAGGACCAGCGTGGTCACGATGATGAATTCAGTCCTGTCCATCGGTGCCTCCTTCGGTTTCGCCCGCATCCGCATCCGCATCCGCCGCCGCGCCGCCCTCGGCCGCGGATTCCTCGTCCTCGGCCCCGATCAGGCGGAACTCGATGCGCCGGTTCGCCTCGCGCCCTTCCTCGGTGCCGTTATCCGCGATGGGCCGGCTTTCGCCATAGCCCCGCGCCGTCAGGTTCGAGGTCAGCACCCGGCGCGCCATCAGCGCGGTCAGCACCGCCTCGGCGCGCTGCTGGCTGAGCGATTCGTTCATTTCCTCGCGGCCCTGGCTGTCGGTATGCCCGCCGATCTCGATCTGCGCCTGCGGACAGCGGCGCAGCACGTCGGCGATGGCGTCGACCACGCGCACCGCCGCGCCCTCGATGGTGGTCGAGCCCGGCGCGAAGGTGATCTTTTCCTCGGCCAGGATATCGCGGATCTGCGCGACGCAGGCCTCGGGCGTGGGCCGGCCGTCCACCGTCTTGGGCGGTTCGCGATAGGTGATGTCGATCTGGAAATCCTGCGCATCGCCCAGCCGGTCGGACAACAGCCGCGCCACCCGCGCCTGGGCGGTGTCGTCCATCGTCAGCCCGGTCAGCCGCACGAAGCCCGCCTGCACGATCACCGACCCGTTGCGCAGCTGCGACAGCGCCTCCAGCCCCGCCAGAACCCGCAGCGGCCAGCCCTCGGGCAGGTTGGGGTCGATCCGCATCGCCGAATGCACGCTGTCCTGCCCGAACCGCGCGCGGGCATAGCTTTCGGCCGCCGCCTGCACCAGCGCGTCGGGCACCCGGCCGCGCAGTTGCAACAGCCCCTCGGGGCTCAGCGTGGCGAAGAATTCGCGCGGGCCGGTCTCGGCGCCGCTGCCGTCCACCTTGACCGGTTCGGCCAGCATCGCGTGCAGGTCGAACGGCGCGGGCAGCACCGCGCGCAGCGTCGCCACCGCCTCGTCGAACCTGGCCTGGTCGCTTCCGGCCGCGGCGACCAGCGTCACGTCGGCGTCCGAAAAGGTCAGCGCGCCGCCGCCGACCTTGGCCAGCGCCTCGATCCCGCGGGCGACCGCCGCGCCCCAGGTTTCCGCCGGCACGCCCAGCCCCAGCGCGCAGTCCATTTCCGCGATCATGCCCGCCTTGCGCGCCGCCGCCTCGATCTGGGCCCGCGCCTCTTCGGTGTCGGCGGCGCAGGCGTCGAACCGCGCGCCCTCGTCATCCATCAGAAAGCGGAGCGTGAACGGCGCGATCATCGGCCGCGGCGCCGAGATCTCCAGCACCAGTTCCACCCCCTCGGGCGCGTCCTCGCGCAACGCCTCGGACAGGCGGTCGCGTTCGCGCGCGCTTTCGGTGATCGCCGAAACCGCGACCCGGTCCGCCGCGATCGAGACCTTGGCGCTGTCGAACCGGCCCAGCGCCTCCAGCCCGAAATCCAGCGCCGCCTGCCAGCCCGCGGGTTCGGGGTAATCGGCGCTTTCCAGCATGTCCGCCACGCTCGCGCGTTGCGCGATTCGCGACAGCGCGCGGCCCAGCGCGGCGCGGTCGGTCGTGGCCGGCACCAGCCCGATCACCGAGATGCCCGACGCGTTCCGCAGCAACTCGACCGAAAAGCGCGGCGCGGCCAGCGGGTTGGCCGGCTTGACCGCGATCTCGTCCACCACGTGGCGCGCGTCGATCACCGTGCCCGCCGCCGACAGCGC
>JBNGDM010000038.1:0-16674 GCA_049975105.1 Rhodovulum sp.
GTCCGAGTGTGTTAAACGAGGGGAAATTGCATGAAAAAAAGAATATCCGCGCTGGTTCTGTCCACCGTTCTTGGAACGGCCGCACTGCCAGCCTCTGCCGCGCTTCTGGAGTTCGACATCTCTGGTCTCAACTTTGTTGACGTTAGTGGAAATATCTACAATCTCACGGGATGGGGAGGGGGCGGGCCTGCCACGTTCCGCTTGGATACTGAAACCGCTGCGGTCAGCAAAGTATATGTGGAATCGCCCTACGCGATATACAATTCCGTTGACTGGATAGAAGCGTCACAAAGCCTGTGGTTGGTTGGGTTTGATCCTCATTCTTATTACGGTTTAGATGGAGCATCAATATCCATAGAAACAGGCCTTGACGTGCTGGATTACGGCACTTCACTCGCGGCTGGCGAAATTGTTAGTTTCTCTCCTCCGCGCGCGGAAGAAGTAGGCTTTTTTCCCGGGGCCAGCACTGCGTACGTCCTCGGGACAGCTGTCGATTCAACCGTGACGGTCACCCGTCTGGCCGATCCGGTCACCGATCCCGACCCGGACCTCAACGCAGTGCCGCTGCCCGCGGGCCTGCCGCTGATGCTGGCCGGTCTCGGCGTGCTGGGCCTCGTGCGCCGTCGCGCCTGACCTTCGGGGCGACATTTTTTAGGGCCGCGCGGATCGCGCGGCCCTTTTTCAATGGGGCGCGGTCTTCGAGAACAGGTGGATCACGAGGATGCCGAGGATAATCATCCCCATGCCGAGGACCGCCGCGAAGTCGATCTTCTGGCCGAACGCGACCCAGCCTATGGCGGCGATCAGTACGATCCCCAGCCCCGACCAGATCGCGTAGGCGATGCCCACCGGGATGGTTTTCAGCGTCAAGGCAAGGAAATAGAACGAAAGCGCATAGGCCACGACCACCAATGCCGATGGGCCGAACCGTGTGAACTGCTGGCTGGCGTGCAGGGCAGAGGTTCCGATCGTCTCGGTCAGGATCGCAAGCACGAGGAACAGATAAGATTTCGGCACTGAAGGATCCGATCTTTAAGGTTTAGAGGTCTGCGCCGAAAGTCGCTTGTGAGGCCGCCTCTGGCAAGCAGGGCCTCGTCACGGTGGCATTGTGCAAGCTGGCCCGATCGGCACGTTTTTTTGGCCTGGATGGTGAGTTTGTGGGGCACGCTAAGGCTCGGTCTGAATTCAAGTCGCATCACTATTCGCTCCAAGTGGCTAAGACAGCAGAGCCTTACGATCAATGGCCTTGGGTGCCGGGTTACGAACTTGTCGCGATGCTCGCTTTCCCCACTCTCGACACCGCCCTGACTTCGGACGCGTGCGATATCCCTGTTGGTTTTGAGCCGGATCCTTTGGCGTGGCGGTGCCCTGGGGCGGTGACCAGTTTCTAGCGTGCGATGTACCGGTCGCGGCGGTGGTTAGTCGCGATAATCAGGTTCAGCACCGACGCGCCCAGCAGCGACCAAGCGACCGTGACGATCGGTATCACGGTAAGCGCCAAGGCGAACACAACGGCATCGAAGCCCAACTGCACCCAACCTGCCCGTATGCCGCGGCTGTCTTGCAGCCAAACGGCAACAATGCCGACGCCGCCCAGACTTGCGCCATGGCGAAACAGCGCCAAAAGGCCCGCGCCTGCTGTCACCCCGGCCAGAATGGCTGCGATTATGGGGTCTTGCGGCGAGACAACCAAGACATGTGGCATCAGTTCCGTGAACACGGCCAGGAGCCCGACTGCGGCGAAGGTTTTGCCGGTAAAGGTCAAACCCATACGGCGATAGGCGAGCCAGTAGAACGGCAGATTCAAGGCGAAGAACACTGGTCCGAACGCCCAGCCTGTCGCATAGCTCGCAACAAGGGAAAGGCCGGCCACTTGCCCCGTGACAAGGCCAGTGCCCTGAAGTATCTGCACCGAGAGAGCGACGAGAAGGGTGCCGACCAACAGGCCTTGTGTGTCCTCGAGAAGCGTGTGGCGGGCGGATCCGGGCATGGCACGGGAATGGCGCGGCACGGTGCTGTTGTCCATAGGGTATGAATGCCCCGGACGTGTACAGCGAACGGAAAAGGGCCGGCGTGCTGCACCGGCCCTTTCCTGTTTTTGAGTTAGCCGAGCGCCCTGTTCAGGTTCTGGTCGACCTTTTCAAGGAATCCCATCGTGGTCAGCCATTTCTGATCGGGTCCGACCAGAAGCGCCAAGTCCTTGGTCATGAAGCCGGATTCGACGGTTTCTACCACAACGCGCTCAAGCGTTTCGGCAAAATGCTTCAACGCCTCGTTGCCGTCCAGCTTGGCGCGGTGCTTCAGCCCGCCGGTCCAAGCATAGATTGACGCGATCGAGTTGGTCGAGGTTTCCTCACCCTTCTGGTGCTGGCGGTAGTGGCGTGTCACCGTGCCATGTGCGGCCTCGGCCTCGACGATCTTGCCGTCCGGCGTCATCAACTGGCTGGTCATCAGCCCCAGCGACCCGAAGCCCTGCGCCACGGTGTCCGACTGCACGTCGCCATCGTAATTCTTGCAGGCCCAGACGAAGCCGCCGTTCCACTTCATCGCGCAGGCGACCATGTCGTCGATCAGGCGGTGTTCGTAGGTGATCCCGGCTTTCTTGAACTTGTCGGCGAATTCCTCGTCGAACACCTTCTGGAACAGGATCATGAACTGGCCGTCATACTGTTTAAGGATGGTGTTCTTGGTCGACAGGTACAGCGGCCAGCCCATCGACAGCGCGTAGTTCATCGAGGCCCGGGCGAAATCCTTGATCGACTCGTCAAGGTTGTACATGCCCATGTAGATTCCGGACGACGGCGCCTTGAAAACCTCTTCCTCGATCACGGTTCCGTCTTCGCCCACGAATTTCATCGACAGCGTGCCGGGTCCGGGGAATTTCATGTCCGTGGCCCGGTACTGGTCGCCAAAGGCATGACGGCCGATGACGATGGGCTTGGTCCAGCCGGGCACGAGGCGGGGCACGTTGTTGCAGATGATCGGCGCGCGGAACACCACGCCGCCTAGGATGTTTCGAATCGTGCCGTTCGGACTGCGCCACATCTTCTTGAGGCCGAATTCCTCGACCCGGGCCTCGTCGGGGGTAATCGTGGCGCATTTCACGCCGACCCCGATCTCCTTGATCTTCTCGGCGGCGTCGACGGTGATCTGGTCGTCGGTGCGGTCGCGTTCCTCGATGCCGAGGTCATAATAAAGTAGGTCGATATCGAGATAGGGCAGAATCAGTTTCTTCTTGATGAAATCCCAGATGATCCGGGTCATTTCATCGCCGTCGAGTTCGACGACAGGGTTGTCGACTTTGATCTTTGTCATTTGGCCCCTCGTTGTTGGGATCGGGAATCGCGCCTCGACTGCCTGATAACCCATTTACATACCTTCGACCAGAGCGGTATGCGCTGGTATACATCTTTGGGTGCGTGCGGCCGACAAAGCCCGATCCAACGGTTACGGAGTTGCCAAGGCAGATGCGAGGATTTCCACCATCTGCGCGGTCAGTGCCCCTATGAAGAGGTTTGTCGATTTGCCCGAGCCTGAAAAAAGTGGCCAGGACCGCCAAGGGTTCACCCTTTGGTAAGCGGTGCCATGCAATTCCACTCTTATGACGCGCAGACGACTCACGGATGCCGCCCTCCTGGGGATGACGCTGCTTCTGACGGCCGCCACGGTGCCGGTCAGCCTTCTGATGGCGGGGCCTGCCATAGCTGGGCGGCCTGCGCTGGTAGTCGTGCCGCCTTGGGGCGCCGACCCTGCAGAGGTGATCGCGGCCGGTCAAGGCTATGAGATCGGGCCATTCATTGCCCCCATCGCGCGTTTCGCTGTGCTGGAGCGTCCGCGATATGCGCAAACGGCAGGTGCTTGGGCGGTGCTCGATGCAGAGGCGTTGCTGACCCTCTGCGGGTTCGAAGGGAAATTACCATGACTGACGGAGCTTTGGTGAGCGAGAGCGGCGTCTGTAAGTTGTCCGAACGGGTGCTCCTCTGCATGGCGCCGGTGCCTGTTTTTGCGGCTTGGTTTGCCGGGAACGCGATGCTGCCGATGATGGTCATGGCGGTCGCGCTTGCCAGCGCAGGGATTGCGGCACGCCGGATGCGCAGTGGCTACCGGCGAGAGGTCATCGCGACAGGCTTGATCGGCCAGTCTGCGCTGTTCACTGCGGCGATGGCAGGCCATCCTTGGCAGATCGATACACATATGATGTTCTTCGCGCTGCTTGCCGTGGTTTCGACGATGCGCAGCGTACCTGCCCTGACCCTCGCCTGCGGGGTTACAGCGGTGCATCATTTGTCGCTCAGCTTTCTGATGCCGGCTCTAGTGTATCCTTCGGCTGACCTGGCGGCCAACCTCGCGCGTACCTCGCTTCATGGTACCATCGTCGTGATCGAGGGAGCGATCCTGACGCTGTCAATGCTGCACGCGCAACGCCAGCGCCAAGAGTTGGTGACTCACCGACATGAGGCAGAAACGATGGCGCGCGAGGCCGAGGCGGCCAAACAATCGGCAGAACGGGCCGGCGCTGATACCGAAACGGTGGTCCATAGGTTGAGCGCGGCGCTCGAACGCCTGGCGGCGGGTGATCTGCGCTGTACACTTCATGAACCATTGCCCGAAGCGCATGACGCGCTGAGGCGGGATTTCAACACCGCGGTGACAATGCTGGCCGAAAGCCTGTCGGACGCGGTGGTTGCGGCTTCGGAATTCCACCGCGAGGCGGCCGCGATCGCCGAGGCGGCGGGCAATGTGTCTAGCAGGGTCGAGGGCCAGGCAAACGACGTGACCGAAGTGGCGCAGGCGTTGCGCGACTTGACAGAGTCGCTTGCCCAGACCGCCGACGGCGTCAGTGAAGTCAGCGAAAGCGCATCGAAGGCTTCACGAAGCGCGGCGGAGGCGGCGGCTGTCGTCCGAGACGCGATCGCTGCAATGGCGTTGATCGAGAAAAGTTCCGGAGAGATATCCTCGATTATCCAGTTGATCGACGACATCTCTTTCCAGACCAACCTGTTGGCCTTGAATGCCGGGGTGGAGGCCGCGAGAGCGGGCGAGGCAGGCAAGGGGTTTGCCGTGGTCGCGTCCGAGGTGCGGGCGCTGGCCCAGAGTACCGGAAACGCAGCACGCGACATCAAGACGCTGATCCAGACGTCGGCCGGCCATGTCGAAAGCGGAGCCGAACTCGTAACGCGGGCGGGCAGTGCGTTGGAAGGGATTGGTGCCGAGGTCAATCATGCCAGCGCGCGTGTCAACGAAATCGATCAAAGCGCGCGATTGCAGGCCGATGCGCTCTGCGAGATGAACGGAACGGTTCAGCGGATCGACACCAGTCTGCAAGCCAATGCTGCGCTCGCCGAGGAGATGTCGGCAATGGGAGCGCGTATGGCCCGGGGCGCCGGTGCGCTCGACGACGCGCTTTCGGGCTTCGGGCTCGGGCGGGGCGAGACCGCCGCAAACCGTGCAATAGAAGCAGCTTGACGGTTTGCGCAGTCGCGGTGTGTCCGCAAAGGGCTATCATTTTGCCGAGATTTGCAACAAATCTATCGGCGCTCTAAACGACTGAAATTAAAGGGGTCGTCGACGGTGTCGAAGCAAGTTGGCTTGCTTTACCGCAGAATCGGCCCTGTTTCTGTCGGTTTCAGATCGTCGGGCGACAGTGCCGCAGATAGGTCCAAACAGTCTTTGACGCTTTTTTGCAGGGCTTGATCTCTGCATGCGATGAGCTGCCGTGATGTCCTTCAGGTTTGACTAATGTCGCATCTTCGAGTGTTGGGACGCAACTTCGCCCGAGGCAAAACAGTCGCCGTCTTACTACTCTGCGTCCGGCGCCGACGTGATCCCTTCGCCTTGCTTGCGTTCCATCACTTCGCGGCCCCGTCCAAGTGCACGCCGGATGCGCACTGCAGTCATGAACGCCTCTTGCGTGGTCGGCGAAGACTCACCAATGGCTTTGGACATTTCGTCGATGAATTGCTCGTCGCCAATCCTCTGAGCCACCTCAAGTGCCTCACGTGCCAACGCATCGGCTAGGTCATCAAGCAGCGCCATCGGCAGAACCTCTGTTAGCGGGTACCTTCGGTCAGGCGCCGCTGTACATAGCCGGTCACGTGTTCAATCAGTGTGTCCATATGCGGGTCCTGGAAGAAATGATCGGCGCCTTCGATCTCGTCATGGGTGATGGTGATGCCCTTCTGCTCGTGCAGCTTATCGACGAGTGCTTGCGTATCTGCGGGCGGAGCGACGCGATCGGCCGACCCGTTTATGATCAGCCCGGATGAGGGGCAGGGCGCCAGGAACGAAAAATCGTACATGTTTGCCGGTGGGCTGACAGAGACGAAACCGGTGATTTCGGGGCGGCGCATCAACAACTGCATGCCGATCCAGGCCCCGAAGGAAAACCCGGCAACCCAGCAGTGCTTTGCATTTTGGTTCATGGATTGAAGGTAGTCCAGCGCGGCCGCAGCATCGGACAACTCACCGATACCCTGGTCGTATTCGCCCTGAGACCGACCTACGCCGCGGAAGTTGAACCGCAATACCGTGAATCCCATCCGGTGGAAGGCGTAATGGAGATTGTAGACCACCCGGTTGTTCATCGTGCCACCGAATTGAGGATGCGGATGCAAAACGATGGCGATCGGCGCGTCCTTCTCCTTCTGGGGGTGGTAACGGCCTTCGAGGCGGCCTTCGGGTCCAGGAAAGATGACCTCGGGCATTTCTTGTTCTTCTCGTTCGCGGGGCCCGCTTTCTTGACGAAATCGGTCGGGCTAAATAAGGACTGGTGACCCGGCGCGCGCAGGGCGGACGGTGCATTTCGAGGTAAAGGGCCGCCAGCGCGTCGTCAACCGTTTGCGGGAGGACGGCGATGAAACTGAGCACCAAGGGACGCTACGCAATGGTCGCGCTGGTCGATCTGGCGCTGGCACCCGAGGATGGGCTGGTCTCGTTATCCGAGGTGTCGCGCCGCCAGGATATCTCGCTGCCGTATCTCGAGCAGTTGTTCGTCAAGCTCCGGCGAGCGGGCCTGGTCGAGTCGGTCCGCGGTCCCGGCGGCGGTTATCGCTTGGCGCAACCCGCTTCGGAAATCCGGGTGGTCGACGTGTTGAGTGCGGTCGATGAAACCGTGAGTGCCATGCACAAGGGCGCGGGTGTATCCGGCGGTTTGTCGGGAAGCCGTGCGCAATCGCTGACGAATCGCTTGTGGGAAGGTCTTTCTGCGCAGGTCTACGTTTTCCTGCACCAGACCCGGTTGTCGGATGTGACGTCGAACGATTTGGCGCCATGCCCTGCCGTGCCCGCGTTATTCGAGGTGGTCGACGACGGCTAGAAGAAGCTGCCGCTGGCCCCCGACGAGGTTGTCCAGGATTAGTGACCGAAGAAGAAGGACAAGGCATGGCAAGCCGGGTCTATCTCGACTGGAACGCAACGGCGCCGCTGCGGTCTGAGGCGCGAGCCGCGATGATCGCGGCGATGGATGTGATTGGAAACCCATCTTCGGTGCATGCAGAGGGACGCGCGGCGCGGGCGTTGGTCGAAAAGGCCCGCGCTCAGGTCTCTGCTGCATTGGGAGCCGACGGAGCGGAGGTCGTTTTCACTTCCGGGGCTAGCGAGGCGGCGGCACTGGCCTGTGCCGGGCGCGGACTGGCAGCAGGGAATATAGAACACGACTCTGTTGCGGCGTGGGTGGACCCCCGCCTGCCGGTGGATGAGCACGGCAAGGTTTTGGTGTCCGACCCGGAGAAGACAGCGCTCCAGCTTGCGAACTCCGAGACGGGCGTAATCCAGGATCTGCCCCAGCGCGTTGCCGTTTGCGACATGACTCAAGGATTCGGCAAGTTGCCCTTCGCGTTCAACTGGCTGGGCTGCGATATGGCGCTTGTCTCGGCGCACAAGATCGGTGGTCCCAAGGGTATCGGTGCGTTGGTGATCCGGCCGGGTAGCGAGGTCGAGGCGCGAATCCGGGGCGGCGGTCAAGAGGGCGGGCGGCGGGCCGGTACCGAGAACATCGTGGGAATCGCTGGATTCGGTGCCGCGGCGGCCGCGGCTGCACGCGACCTTTCGTGCGGAAAATGGTTAGAAATCGAGCAATTTAGAAATATTCTAGAAAATACCATTGAGGCTGGCGCAAAAGAGACTATTTTTGTCGGGAAAGCTGCGCGAAGGTTGCCGAACACTTCGTGTTTTGCCACTCCGGGCTGGAAAGGCGAGACGCAGGTAATGCAGATGGATTTGGCCGGTTTCGCGGTCTCTGCGGGCGCCGCCTGCTCCTCGGGCAAGTTGCGCGCAAGCCGCGTTCTGGGCGCGATGGGGTTGGGCGAGGAGGCTGCCGCATCGGCTATCCGGGTGTCTCTTGGCCTCGGAACGACCGAGGAGGACGTGAAGCGCTTTGCCGAGGCTTGGCTCTCGGCGGCGGAGAAATTCAGGGCCCGCGTGGGCTGAAACAAGGAAGGACCGGAGCGCCCGTTCGGGTCCGGCAGGAAAAGGCGGAAGGATCACATGGCTGCTTTGGACAATCCCGATCGCGATGAGGTCGCCGAGGTGCGCGAGGGCGTGGACCGCGAAACCGTTGAGACGGTTCAGTCGATGGCCGGCAAGTACAAGTACGGCTGGGAAACAGAAATCGACATGGATTATGCGCCGATGGGCCTTACCGAGGACATTGTGCGTCTGATCTCGGCCAAGAATGAAGAGCCCGAATGGATGACCGAGTGGCGGCTTGAGGCATTCCGCCGCTGGCAGCAGATGGAAGAACCTGACTGGGCGATGGTCGAGTATCCCGAGATCGATTTTCAAAAGCAGTATTACTATGCTCGGCCCAAGAGCATGGAGACCAAGCCTAAATCGCTGGACGAGGTCGATCCGAAGCTGTTGGAGACGTACCAGAAGCTTGGGATCCCGCTGAAAGAGCAGATGATCCTGGCCGGGGTGGAGGGCGCCGCCGAGGCGCCTGCCGAGGCTCGCAAGGTCGCAGTGGACGCGGTGTTCGACTCGGTGAGCGTTGGCACCACCTTCCAGAAAGAACTTGAAAAGGCCGGCGTGATCTTCTGCTCGATCTCCGAGGCAATCCAGAAACACCCAGAACTGGTCAAGAAATACCTCGGCTCTGTCGTTCCCCAGACGGACAATTTCTATGCCACGCTGAACAGCGCAGTGTTTTCCGACGGCTCGTTCGTATACGTGCCGCCCGGCGTCCGCTGTCCGATGGAACTGTCGACCTATTTCCGGATCAACGCCGAGAATACCGGTCAGTTCGAGCGGACGCTTATTATCGCCGATAAGGAAGCCTATGTCAGCTATCTAGAGGGCTGTACCGCGCCCCAGCGCGATCAGTCGCAGTTACACGCCGCCGTCGTCGAGATCGTGGTTCTGGATGATGCGGAGGTCAAATATTCGACTGTTCAGAACTGGTTCCCCGGGGACGAGCATGGCAAGGGAGGGATCTACAACTTCGTCACCAAGCGCGCCGATTGCCGGGGCGACCGGTCCAAGGTGATGTGGACGCAGGTCGAGACGGGGTCCGCAGTGACCTGGAAATACCCCTCCTGCATTCTGCGCGGCGACGACAGCCAGGGCGAATTCTATTCCATCGCCATCACCAACAACTGGCAGCAGGCCGATACCGGTACCAAGATGGTGCATCTGGGCAAGAACACCCGGTCGCGCATCGTGTCCAAGGGCATCAGCGCAGGCCACGCCCAGAACACCTATCGCGGGCTGGTCAGCATGCACCCCAAGGCCAAGAACAGCCGCAACTACACGCAGTGCGACAGCCTGTTGATCGGCGACAAGTGCGGCGCACACACCGTGCCCTATATCGAGGTGCGCAACAATTCCTCGCGGGTGGAACACGAGGCGACGACGTCGAAGGTGGATGACGACCAGTTGTTCTATTGCCGTTCGCGCGGGATGGATGAGGAAGAAGCGGTTGCGCTGGTGGTCAACGGGTTCTGCAAAGAGGTCTTGCAGGCGCTGCCGATGGAATTCGCCATGGAAGCTCAACAGCTGGTGGCCATCAGCCTGGAAGGCTCTGTCGGCTAACGCGCGCAGGAATCTTCAGGAGACGACCAAACATGATCGTTACGACCACTCCAAGCGTCGAAGGCAAGTCCATCACTGCGTATCACGGCGTCGTCGTCGGTGAGGCGATCTTGGGAGCGAACGTTTTCCGCGATATATTCGCGGGAATTACCGACATCATCGGCGGCCGCTCGGGCGCGTACGAGGCGTCGCTGGGCGAGGCGCGCGAGACGGCGTTGCGCGAGTTGGAAGACCGCGCGCGGGCGATCGGGGGCAATGCGGTCGTCGGTGTCGACTTGGATTACGAAGTCATCAACAACATGCTGATGGTGTCCGCCTCGGGGACTGCCGTCACTCTTGTGTAAAGGAAGAAAAATGCTGGAAATCAAGAATCTGCGCGCCTCTCTCGAAGAAGAGGGCAAGGAAATTCTCAAGGGTGTTGACCTGACGGTCGAGGCGGGCAAGGTTCATGCAATCATGGGGCCCAACGGCTCGGGTAAGTCGACGCTATCCTACGTCCTCTCAGGGCGCGACGGCTATGAGGTGACCGATGGTTCTGTAACGCTCAATGGCGAAGACGTCCTCGAGATGGAGGCCGAAGGCCGTGCCGCAGCAGGCCTCTTCCTCGCGTTCCAGTATCCGGTGGAGATTCCGGGCGTCGGGAACATGACATTTCTTCGGACCGCCGTTAATGCCCAGCGCAAGGCCCGTGGAGAGGAAGAGATGGATGCTGCTTCTTTCCTGAAGGAGGTGCGCGGCAAGGCCCAGGAATTGAAGATCGACGCCGAGATGCTGAAGCGGCCTGTTAATGTCGGATTTTCGGGGGGCGAGAAGAAGCGTAACGAGATTCTGCAAATGGCAATGCTCGAACCGAAGGTTTGCATCCTCGATGAAACCGACTCCGGGCTTGATGTAGATGCGATGAAACTTGTTGCCGATGGCGTGAACGCGATGCGCAGCCCCGACCGCGGCTTTCTGGTCATCACCCATTACCAGCGCCTGCTCGATCATATCGTGCCGGATGTCGTGCATATCATGGTGGATGGCCGGATCATCAAGACCGGCGGGCCCGAGCTGGCTCTGGAAGTTGAGAAGAGCGGCTATGCGGACTTGATCGGGGAGGCGGCGTAATGGGATTGCCGCAGGCGAAACTGACCGCGACCGAGGCGCGGCTTGCCGCGCTTGAGAAGCCGAAAGTGCCGGGCTGGTCGAGCCTTGCGCGGGCCGCGGCGTTGGCCCGCGTCGAAGCGATGGGCCTGCCGGGGCGACGCGACGAGTATTGGCGTTTTACCGACCCGGCTGAACTCGTGGCACCGACGCCGGTAACGGCTGCGCTTTTCCAAGGGGTGGACAAGCCGGTTTTTGCGGATATGGACCGGATCAAGCTGGTCTTTGTCGACGGCGTGTTCGACGCGGAGGCCTCGGATGATCCTGCGCTGGCGGGTGTAGAGATCAGCCGGTTGGCCGAGGCCCAGGCCCTTGATATCCATTGGGCCGCCGATTTGTATGGTGTGCTGGAGGCGCGGGCGCAGGAACCTGTCGATCGGCCCTTCGCGGCGCTAAATACCGCCTTTGCGACCGATGGTGTTTTGATCCGGGCCTCGGGTCAGGCAGAGAAGCCTGTTAACCTGGTTTATCTCCATAAATCAGAAACTTCCGATGCGATCCTGCATCATGTGATCAAGGTCGAGTCTGGGGCTGACCTCACGGTTCTGGAAACCGGCCCCGCTGCAGCACGGTTCAACAAGGTGATGGAAGTCGACATTGCCGACAACGGCGCCTTTCATCATGTTCGTGTGCAAGGGCGCGACCATGAAAGGCGCGCGGCCACTCATATCTTCGCCAGGCTTGGACAAGAAAGCACCTTCAAGTCGTTCACGATGACGGCGAATGGCGCGCTTACGCGTAATGAATGCATCATAGAATTGACGGGTGATGATGCGGTTGCACATGTTGCCGGCGCTTGCGTGGGCGACGGAAGTGACTTTCACCATGATGATACCGTGTTCGTCACCCATGACGCCGAACGGTGCGAAAGCCGCCAGGTGTTCAAGAAGGTGTTGAAAAACGGCGCCACCGGTGTCTTCCAGGGAAAGATCCTTGTTCAGCCAGGCGCGCAGAAAACCGACGGCTACCAGATTTCGCAATCTCTGCTGCTAGACGAAGACAGTCAGTTTCTGGCCAAGCCGGAATTGGAAATCTATGCCGATGACGTTGCATGCTCGCACGGGTCGACCAGCGGGGCGATCGACGAGACGGCGCTGTTCTACCTGCGCTCGCGCGGCGTACCGCGGCCCGAGGCGGTGGACCTGATGGTGCTATCGTTCCTCGCTGAGGCTATCGAAGAGATCGAGTCCGCGGCGATCCGCGAAGAGATCACCGAGCGGCTTGCCCAGTGGCTTGCCCGCCATCGGAGGTGAGATGCCGATCACTCAAGAAATCGTTGCAACGTGGCGCGGTCCCCGCACTGCGATGCGGCGTCAGTTGCGCGCGGGCCAGCGAGAGGACCGGGCGCTCGCTTACCTTATGCTCGCCTGCTTCATGATCTTCGTGGCACAATGGCCCCGGCTTGCGCGCGAAGCCTATGTCGACCCCTCGATACCGCTCGAGGCGAGATTGGGGGCGGCTTTGTTCGGCTGGATGGCGCTTGCGCCGTTGTTCTTTTACGCCATCGCGGCGTTCAGCCATCTCTTCGCCCGGATGATGGGCGGCGAGGGCAGCTATTTCGGTGCGCGTTTGGCCTTGTTCTGGACATTGTTGGCAGTCTCGCCGGCTTGGTTGCTGTATGGGCTTGTGGCGGGTTTCTTGGGGGCGGGCGCTGCGCTAAACCTCGTTGCATCGGTCCTAACGGTTGCCTTCTTCGCCATCTGGATGTTGTCTCTGGCGGAGGCCGAGGAGTTCGGCCGTGCCTGACAGCCAAAGATATAATCCCATGTCTTCCCAGTTACCGTCTCTGACCGCGCTGGCGCGCGAGACCCTAAGCAACCCGCGTAGCGGCGCCCGGTCGGTTCTGGCCCTGGCCCTGCCGGAGAAAGTTGTGTGGCAGGCGCTTGTCGCGATCGTATCGATCAGCGTTCTCTTGACGCAGATGGGCGAATACCTCGTACCCGTGCCGATGGACCCGCTCACACCCGCGTTCCGGGCCAACCCGCTTCTAACGGCGATCGTCCAGGGCGGGCTTTTGGTTGTGACAGTTTACGCCATCCACGTGATCGGGCGTCGCTTTGGCGGTCGGGGCGATTTCGCCGGGGCGCTGGCGCTGACCGTTTGGCTGCAGGCACTGATGGTGGCCCTGCAAGTTGTACAGACGCTGTTTCTCGTGGTCTTGCCTTCTGTGGCTGGTCTGATCGGACTGTTCGGGATTGGCTTTTTCTTCTGGCTGCTCAGTCATTTCGTGGCCGAGCTTCACGGCTTTCCCTCGGCCATCAAGACATTTGCCGCGATCATCGCCTCGATGGTCGCCATCATTCTCGGTATGAGCCTGCTCATGTCGATCCTGGGCATAACCTTCGGCGGAGCGCTTAGCGATGTATGACGTGGATAGGATCCGTGCGGATTTTCCGATTCTTTCGCGCGAGATAAACGGCAGGCCGTTGGTTTATCTGGACAACGGTGCCTCGGCGCAAAAGCCGCAGGTGGTGATCGAAACTATCACCCGAGCCTATGCCGAGGAATACGCGAACGTCCATCGCGGTTTGCATACCCTGTCCAACATCGCGACCGACAAGTACGAGGCTGTGCGTGGCATCATTGCACGGTTCCTCGGCGCGCGGAACGAGGACGAGATCGTATTCACCACCGGAACGACGCAGGGGATTAACCTGGTTTCCTACGCTTGGGCTGCGCCTCGGCTTGAGCCGGGCGACGAGATCGTGCTTTCGGTGATGGAGCACCACGCCAACATTGTGCCTTGGCATTTCCTGAGGGAACGGCAGGGCGTCGTTCTGAAGTGGGTCGACGTGGATGGCGCGGGTAATCTGGACCCGCAGGCGGTGATTGACGCGATCGGGCCGCGCACGAAACTCGTGGCCGTCACGCATATGTCGAATGTCTTGGGCACCGTGGTCGATGTTAGCGCCATAGTGAAAGGAGCGCACGACAAGGGGGTACCGGTACTCGTCGACGGCAGTCAGGCCGCGGTGCACATGCCTGTCGACGTCGATGAGATCGGAGCCGATTTCTACGCGATCACGGGACACAAGCTTTACGGTCCGTCAGCGTCCGGTGCGATCCACATCCGAACGGAACGGCTAGCCGAGATGCGTCCCTTTCTGGGCGGCGGCGATATGATACGCGAGGTTCACAAGGAGGTTGTCACCTATAACGATCCGCCAATGAAGTTCGAGGCTGGCACGCCGGGCATCGTTCAACAAATCGGCCTGGGGGCTGCACTGGAGTATATGATGGGTGTCGGGATGGAGAACATCGCCGCGCATGAGGCCGAAATCGCCAGTTATGCGATGGGTCGGCTCGCGGGGCTGAACTGGCTCCAATTGCAGGGCCATGCGGCCAAGCGCGGCGCGATCTTCTCCTTCACGCTGGAAGGGCCAGCCCACGCGCACGACATTTCGACCGTGCTGGACAAGAAGGGTGTCGCGGTGCGCGCGGGGCACCATTGCGCTGGACCGCTGATGGATCACCTCGGGCTGACGGCCACCTGCCGTGCCTCTTTCGCGATGTATAACACCCACGACGAAGTCGACAAACTGGTCGACGCTCTGGACCTTTGCCACGATCTATTCGCGTGATCTCGGGCGGCGGCCAATTAGGCGACGCGCTTTAGGCATCGGGTTTTACGCCCTGGGCCAGCATCGTCATCTCCGGGATCATGGCGGTGATCTCGACCTGTTCGAAGCCGGCCGCTTGCAAAGCGTTGGCCAGCCATGCCTCGTCCAGTGAACGGGCCCTCGGCGTGAAAGCCGTGTGCTGCAACTGCCAGAGCGCTGCAAGTTTGGGACCCGTCCGGTCCGCGCGCACCACGAAATCGTGGATGAGCAGCCGCCCGCCCGGTGACAATTGGTCACGTGCGCGGGCGATCAGGTCCGCATGAGTGTTCCCCGGTACGCCAGAGAACAGATAGGACATCAGGATCGCATCCTGCTCGGCCGGCCAATGGATCTCGATCGCGTCGCCCTCGACATAGCTTACACGGTCCGACAGCCCAGCCTCTTCGACGTAGTCGCGCCCCAGAGTGGCAACGTTCGGGAAATCAACAATGGTAACGGACAGCTCGGGAAAAGCATTGGCAAGCGTGATCGCGAAGGCCCCGGTGCCTCCGCCCACGTCCAGCAGCCGCCGTGCGGCCGAAAGGTCGACCTGCTTGACCAGTTGCCGTGCCGGACCCAACGACCCGGCATGCTGAGAGGCTGAATAAACCCGCGCCTCCTCGGGGTCGGCGAACCAATCGGCGTAGGACGCTGTCGCCTCTGGCGGCAGGGCGCCGGCCAGCGCGTCGTCGATCTGGTCGAGCAGGCCGTACATTTGCTGGCCGACCTGAAGTCGCAGGTAGTCACCGAAATCGTACTTGGCCCCCTTGACCAGAAACGCGTCGGCCCCGGGAGAATTGGCAAACCGCCCCTGCGCCACAGTGACGAGCCCCAGCGCGGCAAGCGCTGTAAGCAACGTCTCGGCCCGGTCGGCATCAAGGGGTGTACGAACCGCAAGTTCCGCCGGCGTCATCGGTCCCTTAGCCAGAGCCGTGAACACGCCTGTCCCAAGCGCGGCAAAAAGCGCCTTGGATCCCATGAAACCGAAGGCGATGTCGGAAATCTGGTCGGCGGTGGTCAGCGGCCTCATCTCGTCCTCTTGCGTTTTGCGGGTTGCACCTTTGGTAACGCAGAGCTGCGAGAAACGCCAGAAAGCGACAGAGCGATGTCGATTTCAGGCATGGTGTGCCCAGCAGCGGCCGGCTTCGCATTTATCGCTGCGCGGCTTTCCCGTTGCAGGGCCGGCACGCTCGCGTTATAAACCCGACACGGTTAGGCACCCATAGCTCAGCTGGATAGAGTGTCGCCCTCCGAAGGCGAAGGTCGTAGGTTCGAATCCTACTGGGTGCGCCACTTCCCCCCAAATCTTGCGGTTTTGTGCCCTTCGACGGTGTCGCTGGCGGCTGCTTTTCGCTTTCTTGAGAGTTAGAGGCGGGCGGGGAGGGCCGTGACGGGTTGAAGGCTGGAGGAGAGGCCTCCGGCGCCCGTCGCGGGAGAAAGCCCATGAATGTGGATCGGCATGCAAAATTGAGCCCCATCGCGGGGTGATCGGCGTCCAAAAGTGACCCCCCTGATACTTCTGCGCAGAAGCTTCCTCTGGAACGAGAGGGAGCAGTCAGGGGATGTTGATTGTGGAGAGCAAGCCGGTGGGCGCCAGTGGTTCGAGCCCACCCGGCGCGCGCGAAGATCAGGCGGGCGCATTTTGTCGATGGCAAGTCGATCAAGCAGATCTGCCGCGAACTGCGTGTATCGCGGAACACGGTGCGCAAGGTCATCCGGTCGGGCGCGACCGATTTCACCTATGACCGCACGATACAGCCCCGACCGAAGATCGACCCCTGGCGATCGGATCTGGACGCGATGCTGGCCGAGAATGCTCGGCGACCGAAGCGGGAGCGTCTGACTGTCATTCGGATCTACGAAGAGCTGCGGAACCGCGGCTATGGCGGCGGCTATGATGCCA
>JBNGDM010000039.1:0-16618 GCA_049975105.1 Rhodovulum sp.
GCCATAGCCCAGGATCGCCACCTTCTTGTCCTTGATCAGGTTGATGTCGCAGTCACGGTCGTAATACACGCGCATCGCGTCGGTCCTCTTGCCGGTTCAATCTGGCGCGACAATAGGCAAGGGGCGAAGTGCAGGGGTTTCATTCTTTGAAGAATTTCGTCAGATTGCAAAAAGTTCATGCGCACTAAGATGATTTCGCGAAATGACCATTCCCATCGACGATACCGACCGGCGCTTGCTGCGCTATCTTCAGGCAGAACCGGGCCTGTCCACTGCGGACCTGGCGGACCGGGCGGGGGTGACCACCGCGACCTGCTGGCGGCGGCTGGAAAAGCTGCGCGCCAAGGGCCTGTTCAAGGGGATCCAGGCGGTGATCGACTGGCGCGCGCTGGGCTATTCGCTCGAGGTCAGCTTGCGGTTCTCGCTGGACAAGACCGACCCGCGCGCCTTTGACGAATTCGTGGCCGCTGCACGCGAGGTGCCCGAGGTCCGTGAAATCCAGACCTTCCTGGGTCGGGTCGACGTGCGGCTGAACATCCTGGCCCGCGACATGGCCCATTACCAGGACCTGTACCGCAGCCGCATCCTGACCCTGCCGCACATTGCCGATATCGAGGCGCTGATGCACGTGGCCGACATAAAACGCGCCGAGGCGTTGCCGGTATGATCGAATTGGACGAGATCGACCGCCATATCCTGCGCGCGCTGGCCGAGGACGCCACGCAAAGCGCGGGCGCGTTGGGCCGGCGTTTCGGTCTGTCGCAGCCGGCGGCCTGGCGACGGGTGAAGCGGCTGGAAGACTCGGGCGTGATCGCCGGGCGGCGCGTGGTGCTGGATGCCGAGGCGCTGGGATTCGGAGTCAGCGTGTTCCTGGGCGTGAAACTCGCCACCAAGGGCCGCGTCGGGCTGGAACAGTTCGAACGCGCGGTCAGCGCCATTCCCGAGGTGCAGACGGTGCAGCATGTGCTGGGCCTGTTCGACTACCGGCTGAAGGTCGTGGCGCGCGACCTGTCGGATTTCGAGCGCGTGCTGCGCCGCCGCATCATGACCCTGCCGGGCGTCGGCAATGTCGAGGCCAACGTGATCCTCAGCGAAGAACGCCTGCCTGGGCCCTTGGGCTAGCCGCGCGCCCCCATGCCCAGTTGCATCAGCGTCTTGCGCACCGGTTTCAGCGCGTAAAGCGAGGCGATGCCCGCCGCGCGCAGATCGCGGATGGCCGGGGCGCCCTGCATCGAGGTGCGGTTCAGCACATCGATTCCAGTCACGCGGGCCGCCACCTCGGGATAGCGGCGGCGATGATACAGGTCCAGCATGGCGGGTTCGCCGATCTGGGCGGGCGCGGCGCGGCACAACTCCAGCAGAACGCGCAGGTCGGCGAGGCTCATGTTCAGCCCCTGCGCCCCGATGGGCGGCACCACGTGGGCGGCCTCGGCCACCAGCGCCGTGCGCTCGGCCCGGAAACTGTGGGCGATCTGGCTGATGATCGGCCAGACGGTGCGGCGCGTGACCAGGTTCAGCGGCCCGTAGATCGCGCCCGAGCGTGCCGTCATCTCGGCGTTGAACTCGGCCTCGGGCATCGCGGCCAGCCGCAGCGCCTCGGGTCCCCGTTCCATCCAGACGATGGCCGAACAGGGCTTGCCGTCGCGGTCGGGCAGGGGAACCAGGGTGAACGGCCCGCCCGAGCGGTGGATCTCGGTCGACACGTTGTGGTGCGGTTCGGGGTGGGTGACGGCAAAGGCCAGCGCCTTTTGCCCATAGCGGATCGTGCGCGCCCCGATCCCGACCGCCTCGCGCACCGGGGAATTGCGCCCGTCCGCGGCGACCAGAAGCCGGGCCGAAACACGGGGGCCGTCGGTCAGCGTGACCAGCGCCTCGGCATCGCGGGTCAGAACCGATTTCGTGCCGATGCCGGGGCGGAAATCGACATTGGGCAATTCGGCCACGCGGGCCACCATCTCGCGCCTCAGCAGCCAGTTGGGCAGGTTCCACCCGAAGGGAAGGCTGGACACGTCGCGTGCGTTGAAATCGCGGGTGATCCGGGGCGCGGGCGTCTTGCCGCCGGCATCGACGATGCGCATCACCTGCAGGTCGGTCGCAAAGGGGGCCAGCCGATCCCAAAGCCCTGCCTCTTGCAGCACCTTCAGCGAGGGTTGCAGGAAGGCGGTGGTCCGCAGGTCCGCGCCGTCCGCCGTTTCCTCGGTCACGGGTGGCGCGGGGTCCACGCAGATCACGCGGAAGCCGGCCGAGCCGAACAGGGCCGCCGCGGTCAGACCGGCGACGCCGCCGCCGGAAACCAGGATATCGGTGGAAATGCGCGTCATGGGATTCCTCCTGATCCCCGAGATAGCCCGCCCGGGCGCCGGGTCCAAGAGGCGATCGGCCGGTCAGCCCATGCTGATCCAGACCAGCACGATCAGGCAGATCGGCACCGCGATGACGGCCGGCATGTAAAGCCCCAAAACGCCCCATTTGAAGATCGAGAAGCCCCATCCCGCGAAAAGCGCGAGGATGGCCACCCAGATGCCCGCCTCGGTCCAGAACCCGCCCGGTTCGTCGTGGCTGTCAGTCATATTCGTCCCCATGAATATCTCCCTGCGCGGACCATAGGCCCGGCCCGCGTGTTTTGCAACACGCTGCATACCTATGCATGCAGAAAACCTGCGCCGCCAGACCGACCTTTGGCTTGGTCCGAGGTCAGACGCCCGCGAGACCGGATAGAAAGCGGGTAAGGTCGTCGGTGTGGTGATGGATATGGTCCGCGCGTTCGGGTGTGGGAGCTACGTGAACGGTGCGCATCCCCATCGCGTGCGGCGCGGCCAGGTTGCGGGGATCGTCCTCGAAAATCGCGCCTTGCAGCGGGATGATTCCGCCTTGCGCAAAGACCGCCTCGAACGCCTCGCGCCGCGGTTTCGGCTGAAACCCCGCATGTTCCACGCCATAGATCGCGTCGAACACACCATCCAGACCGCGCGCGGCCAGCACCCGTTCGGCATAGGGGCCGCTGCCATTGGTGTGCACGATCTTGCGGCCGGGCAGGGCCGTGATGCGGGCGCGCAGGTCGGGGTCGGGGGCCAGATCGTCCAGCGAGATGTCGTGCACCTCGTGCAGATAGGGGCCGGGATCGACGCCGTGCACCTCCATCAGGCCGGCCAGCGTGGTGCCGTACTCCGCCCAGTATTGCTTGCGAAGGCGGTTTGCCTCGGCCGCATCCACGCCCAGCGCCTCGCTTACGAA
The DNA here is from genome assembly GCA_049975105.1 of Rhodovulum sp. Taxonomy (GTDB): domain Bacteria; phylum Pseudomonadota; class Alphaproteobacteria; order Rhodobacterales; family Rhodobacteraceae; genus Rhodovulum. The sequence goes on from JBNGDM010000039.1 coordinate 3,235, forward strand.
GGCGATCATCCTGTGCTCGATCTGGTCGAACAACCGTATGTCGGGCGAATACAGCGTGTTGTCCAGGTCGAACACCCAGCCCCGGACATGTGCGAAATCATTGGCCACCATGGCCGTCGCTTAACCCCCTGCGGCAAAAGGCACAATCACGAAGGCTTGTTTGCTGCAAGCGCAGCCTCTATTGTAGACCATCGTATGCAGGAGCCCCCGCAGATGAAGGACACCCGTCCCGCGCACAAGGACGCGTATGAACTGATCCTAGAGGCGATCGACGTTGGCGTCTATACGCCCGGCGATCGGCTGGTCGAAAGCGAACTGGCCGAACGCTTCGGGGTATCGCGCACGCCGATCCGCGAGGCGTTGCAGCGGCTGGAAACGCAATCGCTGCTGACCCGCGACGGGCGCAGCCTGATCGTGGCGTCTCTGACCCATGACCAGATGGCCGAGCTCTACGTGGTGCGCGCGGAGCTTGAGGGGCTGGCCGCGCGCCTTGCCGCGCGGCACGCCACCGCCGAAGAGGTTCGGGTGCTGCGCGCCATGGTGAACGATGACCGCAAACTGTTGAACGACGCATCCGCGATGGCGCGGGCGAACCGGCGGTTCCATAAGCAGATCCACCTAGCGTCTCACAACCGCTATCTGGTGCAACAGCTGGACCTGGTGCACCGGACCATGGCGCTGATGGCGACCACCTCGCTGGCGATCGACGGCCGGGGGCAGGACGCGCTGGCCGAACATGACGCCATCGTGTCGGCGATCGAGGCGGGCGATGGCGACGCGGCCTATGATGCGCTCAAGGCTCACATCTCGATCGCGTTCGAGGCGCGGCTGCGCCACGACGCCGAGGCGTTGATGGCCGAGGGCTGATCGGCGGGCACGGGCGCGGGGGCGGTCACATCCACCGCGCCGGCGCGCGCGATCGCGGCGTCGACATGGGCACGGGCAGCGTTGGCCCGCATGTCGTCGGGGCCGTCCAACCCGTGCCGTGTCTTGTCCCAGAAGAACGGCTTTGCCGCCATTTCCCAGACCGCCTTGTACGAGGCGAACGCGGCCAGCGGGAAATACAGGTGTAGCGTCGGCAGCCAGGGAATCAGCCGGCGTTTGCCCGCCCGCGTCACCCCCATCGCGCCCACGCCCAGCGTCACCAGTTCCGAACCGATGAACACCGCGAACAGGGCCGCCATGCTGCCCGCAGGCAGCACATGTTGCAACGGATGGCCCAGCCCCAGCGGCAGCGCCCAGAACGACCAGATCAGCGGCATGAACACGAACTGGGTCAGCGTGCCCAGAAACAGCACCTGCATGCCGAGAAAGCCCAAGGGCTCGAACTGGCGCAGCAGCCGGTCGGGCCGGCGCATATGGGTGGCCCAGGTCAGCGCATAGCCCTTGAGCCAGCGCGAGCGTTGCCGCACCCAGGGCCAGGCCCGGCAATTTGCCTCTTCCTCGGTGACGCTGTCCAGGAACTCGGTCCGATAGCCGTGGCGGGCCAGCCGCAAGCCCAGGTCGGCATCCTCGGTCACGTTATGGGCGTCCCAACCGCCCAGGTCTTCCAGCACGCGGCGGCGGAAGAACAACGTCGTGCCCCCCAGCGGCACGGGCACGCCCAGCCGGGCGAGCCCCGGCAGGACCACGCGGAACCAGGCCGCGTATTCGATGGCGAAACAGCGCGCCAGCCAGTTGGCGCGGAAATTGTAGAAATCCAGCACCCCCTGCAGCACGGCCACATCCGGGCCGCAGCTGTGGAAATGCTCGACCACCCGGCGCAACTGGTCGGTGGCGGGGGCGTCCTCGGCGTCGTAGATGCCCACGATCGAGCCGTGGCAGAAATCCAGCGCGTAGTTCAACGCGCGCGGCTTGGTCTTGAGAGCGCCGCCCGGCACTGTCACCCGGCGCATCCACGGCGGAAGCTGTGCCGCGTCCAGCGTGGCCTGCGTCGCGGCGTCGCCTTCTTCGGTGACCAAGCAGATATCCAGTAGCGCGCGTGGATAATCCAGCCGCGACAGCCGCCGGATCAGCCGAGAGGCCAGCTCGGTTTCCCGGAACAGGGGCACCAATATCGAGATGCGCGGCAGCCGGGCAATGGTCGGCGCCTCGGGGGGCGGGGCGCGCCGGGCGCGGCGCAGTGCATGTGCCTGGGTCAGGGCGGCCAAGGCCTTGAGCAGGCTGCCCAGCGCCATCCATCCCACCGTCCAAAGCGTCAGCACCGCCAGAACTGTCACCGGGGCCAGCGCGGCCAGCAGCCCCAACAGGACCAGCGCGCCCACGACCGCGGCCCGTGGCCCCGCGCGCAGCCAGGCCCGGCAGCTTTCGGACTCGGGCACGCGGGTTTCGGCGGCGGCCACCAACAGCGGGGCGCGGCGGTCGGCCAGGGCGGCCTGCAACTCGTCCTCGCGGCAGATCACCATGATTGCGGGCGTCAGTTCGTCGGGCAGTGTCGGGGCAAGCTGTTCGAAGCGGTCTGGACGCGACGTGGCGATCAGCGTGGCGCCCGCGAACCGGCGCCACGGCAGGATGCCCCGGTGTAGACAGCGCTGGGCGCCGATCACGTCGATCAACCGGGGGTCCGGCGGAAAGGCCGCGAAATCCGCCCGGCCCGTGCCATACTGCGCGCACAGGGCCTGGGTCACCTCTTCGGCGCTGGCCTCACCCTCGGCGATCAGCAATTCGCCTAGGCGGACATCCATGCGCGCATGGTCTGCCAGGGCCCGCTCCAGTGCCTCGGGGCGGACGGTGCCGGCGGCGCGCAGATGCTCGCCCAGGCGCAGCGCGCTGCGGTGCTGGGAACAGTGTTCGGCGGTTTCGGCGGGACGTTGCCGGGCCGCCGCCAGAGAGATCACCGGTGGCATGGCGGGTCTTTCGGCTGTGGCCCGCTCTTATTGCTCTGTTAAGGTTAATGAATCGTAAAAGGCGGTGCGGCCCCAAGGCGTGGTCACGCGGGGCGGTGGTGTCAAACCTCTTCGATGCGAATCGCCACCGGATCGCCCACCACGACCCCGGTCGCACCAAAGCCCGCGCGCGCATGGTCCAGCGCATCGCGCGTGGTCTTGTGGGTGACGACCAGAACGGGCGCGGTGGTGGCCGCGTGACGGTACTGGCGCATGCGGTCGATCGAGATTCCCGCCTCGCCCAGCACGGTGGCCACCTTGGCCAGCGCGCCGGGTTTGTCCTCCAGTTCCATCCGCAGGTAGTAGGGCGCAGCGGCCGAGGCCCGGGCCGCGCGCGCCTCTTCCAACCCGGCGGCGGGCTGGCCGAAGGTCGAAACCCGGAAACCGCGGGCGATGTCGATCACGTCGGCCATCACGGCGCTGGCGGTCGGACCCTCGCCCGCGCCGGCACCCCGCAGCACGATCTGGCCCACTGCGTCGCCTTCCAGCACCACCATGTTGGTCGGCCCCTCAAGCTGGCCCAGCGGCGAGCTTGCCGGCACAAGGCAGGGCGACATCCGCTGTTCCAGCCCCCGGCCCGTCATCTGCGCCACGCCCAACAGCTTGATCCGAAATCCCATATCGGCGGCGTGCCGGATGTCGTCGATCGAGATGCGTTCGATCCCCTCCAGTTCCATCGCCGGGAAATCGACCCTTGTGCCAAAGGCGATGGCGGCCAGCAGCGACAACTTGTGGCCCGCGTCGATGCCGCCCACGTCCAGCGTCGGATCGGCCTCGAGATAGCCCAGCGCGTTGGCCTCTTCGAACACCTTTTCATAGGGCAGGCCCTCGCTTTCCATCCGCGTCAGGATGTAGTTGCAGGTGCCGTTCATCACCCCCATCACGCGGGTTATCTGGTTTCCCGCCAGTCCCTCGGTCAGCGCCTTGACCACCGGGATGCCGCCCGCCACCGCCGCCTCGAAGCGGATCACCCGGTCCGAGGCCTCGGCCGCTTCGGCCAAGGCCTGGCCATGGACCGCCAGCATTGCCTTGTTGGCGGTCACCACGTCCTTGCCGGCGGCGATGGCGGCCTCGGTCGCGGCCTTGGCCGGCCCGTCGCTGCCGCCCATCAGTTCCACGAACAGGTCGATGTCGTCGCGCCGTGCCAGCGCCACGGGATCGTCTTCCCAGGCATAGGGCGACAGGTCCACGCCCCGGTCCTTGTCGCGGGTGCGGGCCGAGACGGCACTGATCGTCACCGGCCGGCCGCCGCGCTGGGCGATGAGATTTGCGCGGGCCTGGACGATCTTGACGACACCGGCGCCGACGGTGCCAAGCCCGGCGATGCCGATGCGCAGGGGGGTGGTCATGGAGCGTGCTCCCGGCTGGGATGGTCTGACGAGGTTCGACGGGGTGTTAGCGCGAAGGCGCGTGGCTTGCAACGCGGGCCTCGCGCGGCAAGCTGGCGGCTCCGGTGCGGGCTAGAAGGGTCGGGTGCGCAGGGCGGCGGCCTTCTGTCGCAAGAGGGCCGCCCGCGCCGCGAGGCGGGAGGCGTCATCGGGGTCAGCCCCGGGCGCGGTGGCGCGCGCCAGGATCGGGTCGATGGGTACGATGCGAGGCGCTTCGGTGGGCAGGGTGCGGGCCTGCTCGGCGGCATCGACCTCGGGAAAGGTGGCGCACCCGGCAAGTCCTGCGGCAAGCGTGCCTGCCGCCAATGCTGTCGCGATGCGTCTGGCCATGCCCGTGCCCGTCCTTTTCCGGTCGATTTTTCCCGGGGCGCGCACGCGTCCGGCCCGGGTCCGACCATAGCCCTGCCACGTGGCCCCCCGCAAGACGCGGGGGACCGGGCAGGGATTGAAATGAACGTCCGTTCAGATAACACTGGCCGCCATGGCACGCACTTCCGGTTCGCATTCCCAGATCACCGGCCCCCGGTTGCGCGCGGCCGCGCTGCGGCTGTTCGCCCGCTATGGCTATGCGGCAGTGTCGATGCGCCAGATTGCGGCCGAGGTGGGGGTGCAGGCCGGTGCGCTTTACAACTACATCCCCGACAAGCAGGGGCTTCTGGCGGACCTGATGCGCAGCCACCTCGAGGACCTTCTTGCCGCCTGGGAGCGCGAACCCAAGGGCGCCGGTCCGCTTGACGCGCTGGAGGCGTTCACCCGGTTCCATATCCGCTTTCACCTGGAACGGCCCGATGCGGTGTTCATCGCCTATATGGAGCTGCGCAATCTCGACCCCGAGAATTTCGCCGAGATCGAGGCGCTGCGCAAACGCTATGAAACCGCGCTTGAGGACATCTTGCGTGCGGGGCGGGCCGCGGGCCTTTTCGACCTGCCTGATGCCAAACTGGCCACGCTTGCGGTGATCGCGATGCTGACTGGGGTCACCACCTGGTACAGACCCGGCGGACGGTTGAGCGCCGAGCGCGTGGCCGCCCTTTACTGGGACTTGGTGCGCAAGACGGTCGGGGCCTGACACCACGGCACAAGGACAGGGGCCATGAACGACGACACCCGGCGATGGCAGTCGCCGGGTGCAGGTCTCATAAGGACGGGCGGGCGCTTACTTCTGCACTTCGCCGGTCATGATTCCGCGGATGAACTTGTTGAAGCCGCTGTCGCCACCGCTCGAGCTGCCGCCGCCCGGCGTGCTCAGTTCGGTGTCGAACATGGTGCTCTTGCTGCTGAGCAGGGGCCAGTTCATCATCCGCGAGAACGGGGTCGGATCATTCGATTTCAGCTCGACATTGGTCGCGCGACCGCTCAGCAGCGCCATGTTCATCGCACTCGAGAACGGCGTCGGGTTGTTCGTGCTGAGTTCGGGGTTCGTCATGGTCTTGGTTTCGACCTGCGGGTTGGTCATGGTCTTGGTCTCGACCTGCGGGTTGGTGAAGGTCTTCGTCTCCACCTCCGGGTTGGTGAAGGTCTTGGTTTCGACCTGCGGGTTGGTCATGGTGTTGGGTTTGTCAGTCATGGTCCACCTACGTTGATCCTGTCCACCAAAACGAATTGGCTTCTTCGCAAGGATGGCGTGTTATGCGCTGCGGGCAAGGTGATTTTTCGCCGCGTCCCCCATTCGCGTGTTGACGGCACCGGGTTTGCCTGCCGCTTGGGCAGTCTAGGCGATTGTGCGCCGGACGCCGAGTCGTTTGCGCCCCTTGGCCCCGCCGCGCGGGCGGGTTAGATCGCCGCATGCGGTTCCGGAAAGGGCAACGATGACCGAAGAACTAGCCGTTTTGCGCGTGTCTGCCGTGCGTCGCGCTGTCGGGCTCGGCGCCATGGTCGTGCTGGCCGGGCTGTTGCTGTCGGTCGCGCTGGTGCGCCCGCCCGATGCGCTGTTGTGGCGCGGTTTCCTGCTGGTGCTGGGGGGCGGTATGCTGGCCCTGGGTGAGGCAATGCGCCGCGCCACGGCGCACCCGCTGCGGTTGACCCGCGCGGGCCTGTTCGACGGCACCGGCCGCGAACTGGCCCGGATCGACGAGATCGCCGGGATCGAGCGGGGCATGTTTGCGCTGAAGCCGTCGAACGGGTTCACGCTCAAGCTGACGCGCGCCAGGGGCCGGGCCTGGGCCCCGGGGGTCTGGTGGCGGTTCGGTCGGCGGCTGGGCGTGGGGGGCGTGACCTCCGCGGCCCAGGCCAAGGCCATGGCCGAGATCCTGACTGCGCTTTTGGTGGAACGTGCGCGCGGCGGACATGGTGGCGCGGAAGACGACTCCTGACGCTGGCGCCGGGCGCCCGGTCTAGGCGGTGTGGCGCCTTTCTGGCCGGCCAATGCGGCCTTGGTAACCTCATCCCGCCAGGCGCCGGCGTCCTTGCGGCGCGATGGCGGACCTTCGCCTCAGACGGAATCGGAGCCTTCGTCCCATTCCAGCTTCGGCACGAAACGCGGGCGCGTCGCGACAAAGCTGTCGAGCGTGCGCGGGAACACGCCGAACCAGACCGGCGGGCGGTAGAGAACCTGGGTTTCGACGAGGATCACCCGTTCGTTCTCGGGCAGGATCGGGATCTTCGAGTCGAAGGTATCGGCAAGTTCGGCCTCGGTCATCGGCTGGGCGTTGTCGGTGCCGTAGGACCAGTCGATGTCGAGATCGCGCGCGGTGGTGTCGCAATCCTTTTCGCAATAGACCAGCGTCACCCGGATCCGGCCCATCTTGTCGGGCGTGTCGGTCAGGAAGGCGAACATCTCGTCCAGACCTTCGATATCGGCCGGCGTGATCGGGCCTTCCTGTTGGCGGCTGATCAGGTCCGAGATGGTGTAGGCCCCGGTCTGGTTGAGGGTCTTCATGTGGAAGCCGTAGAAATAGATGATGATGCCCAGGATCGCCCAGATGAAGAAGGGCATCACCAGCAAGAGTTCCATCACCATGTTGCCGCGGCTGTCGCGGGCGAACCGGCGGAACGGGGCGGTGAAAAGGCGTCCCATCGCTCAGATCCCCGCGCCGGGTTCGTTGACGAAGGCGGAGCGGGCCACAAGCGCATAGCCATCGCGCGGATCCTCGTGCAGCCTGAGACCCAGGCCGATGCCCGGGAAAAACGGGTCGACCACCACGCAGGCGCGCACCACCATAAGCGTGTTCTGAGGCCCCTGGGCGAAGTTGGTCAGGGGCTGGATCGGCGCGCGCCGGTCGACGCAGCTGATCTCCTCGTCGGGCAGGTCCCAAGTGGTGCGCGAGACCGGCGTAAGTTCGACCTTGAGAACGTTCTTGCAGTCGGGGAACAGGTTGATCTGCGAACACAGGATGTCCTTGAACCTGTCATGGTCGAGCCCGGGGTAATGCCCCAGCCGCACCCCGCGCATCGACTTGTCCAGCGCGTGTTCCAGCAGCATCTGCCGCGTCATCAGGATCGATGCTTCGAGGCCCATGAGGAACATTGAAAAGACGATGGGCAGGGCCAGTACCACCTCGATGCTGGCGGTGCCCTCCTCGCGGCGAAATGCCCGGAAGAGACGGGACCAGAGGCGGGTGCACGCGGTCATTCCGTCAGCCTCAGCTGGTTGATCGACGAGGCGATGGCGCCGAAGGTGTCGGCCAGGTTCAGACCATCGGCCAGGAAGAAGTGGTTGAAGGTGCTGGCACAGCTGCGCATCACCGTTTCTTCCTGGCTGCCTTCGCCGACCTCGAAGCCGATCGTGTAGACCAGGATGTCCTGTTCCTTGGCGGCGGTGCAGATATCGGCAAGCCGGGCGTTCTTGGTGGCGTTGCCGTATTCGCGCACCGGATTCTCCAGCCAGTAGAAATCATTGTACCAATCCGTCGTGAACTTGGCCCAGACCTGCGGGTAGCTCATCTGGTAGGGCGTGCCGTTGGCGGGCGTCTCGGTGCAGGTCTCGACCCGCGTGGTGCGCCGCGCGCCCCACCAGGTGTAATAGGTCACCCATTCGGTTTCACAGGTCTCCACCGGTTCGCCGACATAGACATTCTCGTGCCAGCCCGAGCGGAAGTCGTCGCCATCCTCGTCCACCCAGCGGTAGGAGTTGTTGCCGGGGTTGAAGACCGAATAGACGCTGTTGCCCGGTGTGCCGTCGGGCTTGGTATAATGCCACACCACCGAGGGGCCGTCGCGATAGGGATCCTTGAGGTAGTGCTGGTCGGTGTTCACCCCGTCGGTCATCAGGATGATCGCCTTCATGTTGTAGTCCTGATCGTAGGCGTACGGCCGGCCTGCGAAAACGGGATCGATCACCGTTTCGGTCGCCCCGTCGGCGACGGGCGTTAGCGTCAGGTTGGTGACCACCTCCTGGGTGCCCGGGTCCAACAGCGCGGTGCCCCACTTCATCCCGAGGTCGATCGAAGTGTTGCCGCCGGCGGACAAGGCATCGATGGCGCCGTAGACCTCGGTCAGATCGTCCATGAAGGGCTTGATCCAGCGCCAGTTTTCGTTCCGGCAGGTCCAGCTGCTGGGAGAACGGCTGGCGCTGTTCCAGGGATCGAAATGCCCCGTGCGTTCCATCAGGTCCGAGGTCGAGATTCCCGCCTGCTCGAAATCGTCGGACTCGAAATCGACGCAGAACGAGGCGTTGTGCTCGTTCGTCACGTTGTACTGGCTCAGCAGGAAGGGACCGGCGGCCACCTGTTCCGAATAAGGCACGATCGAGATCGAGACCTTGCCGTGCTGCACCTCGCAGGGCTCGCCCGAGCCGCGGCTCTCGTTCGGGTTGCACTGCATGTTGTAGGCGAAGTCCTTGGCCGCTTCGCGCAGTTCGTAGATCTTGCTCCTGCCCGAACTCGACCCCCAGCCCATCGAGCCGGACACGTCGACGACGAGCGAGATCTCGAGGTCGCTGATCCCTTCCTCCGCCGTGCTGACGGCAAAGACCGGCATCTTGGTGAAATCGACCTGGTCGGCCAGCAACTTGTCGGCGTCTTCGGCCTGGCCTTCGCGAACGGCCCATTTGCGGGGGCGGACGACTTTTTCCATCATCGGCAGGAAGATCGGGTCCAGCGTCGCGCCGGCGACGGCCTTGACCTTTCGATAGGCTGCCGTGCCCGATGTGACGTCCTCCTCGATCTGGATCGGCCCCAGATAGTCGCCGAGCCCGGCCTTGACGAAATAGTCGCGAACCACCGCCTCGGCATCCTGGGTCTGATTGAGGCTGGCGGCGGCCAGAACGGCGCGGTCCATCGTGTTCTGCAACTGCGAGCGGGTCGTTTCGTAGCGCATGAAGTCGATCGCCAGGCCCGCGGTGAACAGCATCGCCACCAGCAGCATCAGCGAAAAGATGACAAGGCTGCCGCCTTCCTCGCGCCGGAACCGCCCAAGCCTGCGACCAATGGCGCCTTGCCGTCCGTCGCGCGCGCGGCTTGCGCGGGTGTTCGGAGCAATCGACATCGTACTTGTCCTCGGTTCAGGGCCCGCCGGGCCAGTCTCTGTACGCACTGCGCGCTGGCACAGTAAGCCGGTCAGCTGTGGCAAAATTGAGGCCGAAAGCGGCGTTTTCACTCTGTTATTTGGCTGAAGCCGCGCGTTTTTCCGGCGCTATTCGGGCATTGTCGTCGTCCTGGAAACAAGGCGCTTTGCGGCCGGGTTTCGCCGCGTGCGGCGGGGGTGGAAACCGCGGGCGTGTCGCGTAGGGTGAGGCGAAAAGAACAGGGAGGGAAACAATGGCGCCGCCGCCCGAGCCGAGGTTTCGCGAATCGGTCGACCGCATGTTCGCCAAGGCCGTGGCGCTGATGGACCTGGCCCCCGGCCTGGCCGAGAAGATCCGGGTCTGCAACGCGACTTACACGGTCCGTTTCGGTGTGCGCCTGCGGGGCAAGATCGAGACCTTCACCGGCTATCGCTCGGTTCATTCCGAGCACATGGAGCCGGTCAAGGGCGGCATCCGTTACGCGCTGGCCGTCGACCAGGACGAGGTCGAGGCGCTGGCCGCGCTGATGACCTACAAATGCGCGCTGGTCGAGGCGCCGTTCGGTGGCTCGAAGGGCGGCCTGTGCATCGACCCCCGCGCGTGGGACGTGCACGAGCTGGAACAGATCACCCGCCGCTTCGCCTATGAGCTCATCAAGCGCGACCTGATCTCGCCCAGCCAGAACGTGCCCGCCCCCGACATGGGCACCGGCGCGCGCGAGATGGCCTGGATCGCCGACCAGTATCAGCGGATGCACACCACCGACATCAACGCGCGCGCCTGCGTGACGGGCAAGCCGCTGAACGCGGGCGGAATCGACGGCCGGGTCGAGGCAACCGGACGCGGGGTGCAATACGGGTTGCGCGAATTCTTTCGCCATCCCGACGACGTGGCCTGCGCCGGGCTGTCCGGGCGCCTGGGCGGCAAGCGGGCGATCGTGCAGGGGCTGGGCAAGGTGGGCTATCACGCGGCGAAGTTCCTGTCCGAGGAGGACGGCGTGCGGGTGATCGGTGTGGCCGAGCATGACGGCGGCATCTGGAACCCCGAGGGCATCGACATCGAGGCGCTGCATCACTGGATTGCGGCGAATGGCGGCGTGCAGGGCTTTCCGGGCGGCACCTACCTGATGGACGGCGCAGTGCTTCTTGAGGAGGATTGCGACATCCTGATCCCCGCGGCCCTGGAAGGGGTGATCACCCGCGAGAACGCCCCCCGCATCCGCGCGCCGCTGATCATCGAGGCGGCCAACGGGCCGGTCACCGCCGGTGCCGACCAGATCCTGTCCGAACGCGGCACGGTCATCATACCTGATCTCTACGCCAATGCCGGCGGGGTGATCGTATCCTATTTCGAATGGGTCAAGAACCTCAATCACATCCGGTTCGGGCGCATGCAGCGCCGGCAGGAAGAGGCGCGCCACCAGTTGGTGGTGGACGAGTTGGAACGGCTCTCGCACGAGATGGGAAGCGCCTGGACCCTTAGCCCCGGCTTCAAGGAGCGCTACCTGCGCGGCGCGGACGAGCTGGAACTGGTGCGCTCGGGGCTCGATGACACGATGCGCACCGCCTACCAGTCGATGCGCGAGATCTGGCATGGCCGCCCGGACGTGCCAGATCTGCGGATGGCGGCCTACATGGTCGGGATCGAGCGGGTCGCGACCAGCTATCAGGCCAAGGGCTTGTAGGCGCGCGCCGGGCGCGTTAGGCGAACCGGCTCCAAAACCCGAACGATAGACTGATTTTAAAATCGTGGAGTTTCGCCACGATTGAGCCGAAATCGCGGCATGTTTCCGTCGCGTTAAGAAACCTTACTCGAACCTGACCCTGGCGCGCCGCGACGCCGTTCGTCCGCACTCGGACGGTGGCGCGGTGGACCCGCCGCTTTTTTCGCCATCGACCACGACAGGAGAGTCGAGATGCCGAAACCGGGAATGACAAGGGGGCACGGCCCCATCGCAAGGTTCCTCGCGGCCCGGTCCGGGGGCGCCACCGTCGAGGCGGTGATCTGGCTGCCGGCGTTGTTCTCGGTGCTGTGCCTGGTCACCGACCTCGCGATGATCTTCAACGGCCAGACGCTCGCCACGCGTACCCTTCAGGATGCCAACCGGGCCTATTCGGTGGGGCGGCTGACCACGACCGAGCAGGTCGAGCAATTCGTCGAGGCGAGCCTGGCCAATCTCAGTCCTCATGCCCATGCCCAGGCGCAGGTCGACGGCGGCGCGATCTTCAGCCAGATCGTGATCCCGTCGTCGGACCTGGCCGCCACGGGCTGGTTCGGCGCGCTGACCGGGACCGAGGTCGTGATCCGCTCGGCCCACCTGATCGAGTATTGAGCCATGGAACCGCGTACCCTTGCCCCCGGCTTCTGGCGCGACGACCGCGGTGCGATCACCGCGCTGGGGCTGTTCATGGCCGCCACGATGATGCTGGTCGGCGCCGTCGCCGTCGACATCGCCTATGCCTACCGCGCGCGCGCCGAACTGCAGAACGCCGCCGACGCGGTGGCCCATGCCGCGCTGTTCACCCGCGAACTCGACGACAGTGATGCCAGCAAGGACAAGGCACTGGCCCTTTTGGAAACCAGTTTTCCCACCGCGCGTTACGGCGGTATCATCGGCTCCAGCGATATCGAGTTCGGTACCTGGGATCCGGACACACATGTGTTCACGCCCGACCCCCTCTCCGACGATGCGACCCGCGTGGTCAGCCGGTTCAGCGGGCGGCGCGGCAATGCGCTGGGCATGTTCCTGATGCGCCTGGTCGGCGAGGATGCCTGGGACGTCAGCGCCGAGTCTGTCTTCGAAACCTATCGGCCCACCTGTTTTCGCGAGGGTTTTGTCGCCCAGGACGTGGTCGATGTCCAAAGCAACAACGTCTATACGAACGGCTTCTGCATCCACTCCAATACCCATGTGAAGGTCAGTTCCGGCAATTTCTTCGCCGACAGCACGATCGTGTCGATGCCCGACAAGAACGATCTCGAACTTCCGAATTCAGGCTTCGAGTCGAATGACGGGCTCTACGAGGCGTTGCGCGACGGGGTCTACCGGATGCGCATCCTGAACCGCCTGCCGATGATCGTCGCCGAGCTGGAGGACCCGGTGTCCGAACTGCAGCCCGACTACATAACCTCGGTGACGGTCCTGCATCCCGAACCCACGGCCAAGAAACTCCTGCCCGAGGATTTCACCGAAGGTCACGTCCATACCTTATCCTGCAACGGCAAGGGCTCGGTCACGTTCCAGGCGGGGACCTACTCGAACATGGTGTTCGTCACCGATTGCGACCTCAAGTTCAATAACGGCGTGATCCTCGACAACGTCGTGATCGCCACCACAAGCACCGACCCCAAGTCGATCAACGCGCCCTCTGGCCTTCAGATCGGACGCGACGACCATTGCGCCCCCGATGGCGGGGCGCAGGTGATCACCTTCGGCGGGTTCGACGTGGCCTCGGACCTCAAGATCTTCGGCGGACAGATCCTGGCGCTGGGGGATATCGCCTTCTCGGCCAACGCCAACGGGATCGAGGGCGCCTCGTTCGTCGCAATGGGCACGATCTCGGGCACCTCGAACATGACGATGGGGTTCTGCGGGTCCGGCATGGAGCGCAATTTCGAGGCCGAGTTCTTCCGCCTCGTCCAGTAACCCGCCCGGCCCGGACCCGCGC
>JBNGDM010000040.1:0-16595 GCA_049975105.1 Rhodovulum sp.
GGCGTACGCCGCGCGCTGGTCACCGACGGGCAGGACCCGGCGGTGTTCGCCGCCGAGGACGGCATGGTCGAGCGTCGGCCCGCGATGCTGGCACCGGTGCATGTGACCGGGGCGGGCGACGCGCTGATGGCGGCGCATATCGCCGCCGAGCGTGCCGGGGCGGAGCCGGCCGCGGCGCTGGCCGCCGCGCTGGACGCGGCGGCGCGTCATGTCGGCGGGAGGATCGCGCGATGACACTGCCGCTGGTTTTCGCCCCCGAGGTCGCCGCCGCGCGTAGGGCCGGTGCGCCGCTTGTCGCGCTGGAAAGCACCATCATCACCCATGGCATGCCCTGGCCGCGCAACCTGGAAACCGCCCGCGCGGTCGAGGACGAGGTGCGCGCCGCCGGTGCCGTGCCCGCCACCATCGCGGTGATGGGGTGCGCGATCCGCGTCGGGCTGGACGACGAGGGGCTGGACGAACTGGCCCGCGCCAGGGACGTGGCCAAGCTGAGCCGGGCCGACCTGGCGGCGGCGCTGGCGGCGGGGCGCACCGGGTCGACCACCGTCGCGGCGACGATGATCTGCGCCCATCTGGCCGACATCGAGGTGTTCGCCACGGGCGGGATCGGCGGCGTGCATCGTGGCGCCGAGACCAGTTTCGACATCTCGGCCGACCTGCGGGAACTGGCGCGCACCCCGGTCACGGTGGTGGCCGCGGGGGCCAAGGCGATCCTCGATCTGCCCAAGACGCTGGAAGTGCTGGAAACCCTGGGTGTGCCGGTGATCGGCTACCGCACAGAGGATTTCCCCGCCTTCTGGTCGCGCACCTCGGGCCTGCCGGTGCCGCTGAGGATGGACAGCGCCGACCAGGTTGCAGCGGCGCATCGGATGCGCGCGCGGCTGGGGCTGGGGGGCGGCCAACTGGTCGCCAACCCGATCCCCGAGGGCGACGAAATCCCCCGGGCCGAGATCGCACCGGTGGTCGAACGCGCGCTGGCCGACACCGCCCACCTGTCGGCCAAGGCGGTCACCCCCGCCCTCTTGGCGCGCATCTTCGAGTTGACCGAGGGCCGGTCGCTGAGCGCGAATATCGCGCTGGTGCGCAACAACGCGCGGCTGGCCGCGGCGATCGCCCGCGCGCTGGCCTGACGCGGCGTCGCTGCGGCGATGGGCGGGCTTGTGGCCCCCGGCCCGGCGGCGCGGCACAATCGACACGGCCTAGGCCATTGTTGCGCAGGAGGTTCGCCATGATCCGCATCCCCGTTCTGCCGCTGCTGGTCGCCGCCGCCCTGCCCGCGACCGCGCAGGTGCCCGACATGCCGATCCTGCCCGAGGGCTGGGACATCCCCAACATCGCCCCCCTGCCCGAAGGCCAGCGCGCCGAGGACCCGGCCACCCTGTCGATCTCGGGGGCGTGGATCTATTCCACCTCGAACCACACGCTGCTGGCCTGCGATTTCCCGGCCTCGCCGGGCGAGCCGATGTCCGGCCACATGGAAATTGCGGAACATGACGGAGGCGTGACCGTCACGCTGGTGACCGGCGGGCGGTGCGATCCGGCCTCGATGTGCATCTTCGAAGGCGGCATCGCGGGCAATATCCTGGCGGTCGCCAACAGCGGCACGGTGGACGGCGAGGGCGGCGTCGCGGCCAACGGCTGGGCGGTGATCTTTACCGGGACGGCCAGTGGCACCGGTTCGGGCACCTCGTCCTATGTTCATCCCAAGGGCTATCGCTGCGCCTGGTCCTACCGGGTCGACCTGCGCCGCCCGGCCGAGGGCGAGCTGGACTGAACGCCCCGCCGCCGAACCGGGCAGCCCGCGCCCGATCCGCCCGGAAACGGGGCAGATACGGTGAAAAAACCCCGCCGCCCCGGCCCGCACTATTGTAGAGCGCGGGACCCGCGACTAGCTATGGTCCAGACACAGGACCGCGACGGATGTTCGAGAAAAACGACCCCCCCCAGAGCCCCGATCCGCTCGCCTGCGAACCGCGCCCGTTCTGGCGCTCGCTGATCGCGCGGCTACGGAACAACTTCCTTGCGGGGCTGGTGGTGATCGCACCGATCGGGCTGACCCTGTGGATGATCTGGACGGTGACGGGCTGGATCGACGGCTTCGTCCTGCCGCTGGTGCCGAACAAGTTCCAGCCCGAGCAATATATCGGCATCGACATCCGCGGTCTCGGCGTCATCTTCTTTTTGCTGTTCACGCTGTTCGTGGGCTACATGGCCAAGGGCATGGTGGGCCGGTCGTTCATCCACTGGGGCGAACGCATGGTCGGACGCATGCCGGTGGTCCGCTCGATCTACAACGGTCTGAAACAGATCGCCGAAACCGTCTTCGCCCAGTCCGAAACCAGCTTCGACCGCGCCTGTCTGGTGGAATACCCGCGCAAGGGGATCTGGGCGATCGCCTTCGTCTCGACCAAGGCCAAGGGCGAGGTCAACCGGCGCATCCCGCGCGACGACCAGTTGATCGCGGTGTTTCTGCCGACCACCCCGAACCCGACTTCGGGCTTCCTGCTATTCGTGCCGCAAAGCGACGTGATCGAACTTGACATGACCGTCGAGGAAGCGGCAAAGCTGGTGATCTCGGCCGGCTTGGTGTCACCCGAAGACAAGGTCGTGCCCGCACCCGAGCCGCTGCAGGAAGTTGCCCGCCGCCAGAAGATCGGCGCGTGACACCGGCGTGACCGGGGCGGCGCTGACAGGTTTCGCGACGGCCTTTTCCCTCATCCTCGCCATTGGGGCGCAGAACGCCTTCGTGTTGCGCCAGGGGCTGATCGGCGCCCATGTGTTCGCGCTGTGCCTGTTCTGTGCGCTGTCCGACGCGGTGCTGATCGCGGCCGGGGTGACGGGCTTGGGCGCGCTGACCGCCGCTCTGCCCTGGCTACCCGCGGTGCTGACGCTGGCAGGCGCGGCCTTCCTGATTGGCTACGGCGCTCTGCGCTTCCGGGCGGCCTTGCGCGGCGGCCACGCGCTGGCCGCGGCGGGAGACGGTGGCTCCCTTGCCGCGGTGCTGGCCACAGGCGCCGCGATCACCTGGCTGAACCCCCATGTCTATCTCGACACGTTGGCCTTGATCGGCGCGGTTTCGACGCGTTTCGAGCCGGGCGCTGACCGGTTGGCCTTCGCGCTCGGTGCGATTTCCGCTTCGTTCACATTTTTCTTCGCGCTGGGCTACGGCGCCCGCCTGCTGGCGCCGATGATGGCCAGTCCCCGGGCCTGGCGCCTGCTCGACCTCGGGATCGGGGTGATCATGTGGAGTATCGCGGCGGGCCTGATCGCGTCGCTCTGACGCGACGCTCCAGCGCCCGGCACGCCATACCCTAATCGCAGAGCCGCTTCAGGTCGACGGTCCCCTCGTGCCCAAGCCGCGACGAGACCTCGGCCAGGAACCGGTCCGCCGCGTCGCGGCCGGCCGCCTTCAACTCGTTCAGCACCACCGGGCTCGGCATCAGCTTGGTCGCCACGTTCAACTGCCGCATCAGCCCGTCATCGGCCACCATGTGCACCCGCAGCGCCTTCATCGTGCCCCTCGCCAGGCGGCCCTCGGCGATCAGCTCTTCCACCAGACGGATCGATCGCAACTCGCGCAGAAGCGACGAGTTGAAACTGATCTCGTTGATCCGGTTCTGAATCTCCTGACCCGTCACAGGCATTTCGTCGCGTTCCAGCGGGTTGATCGAGACCACGACGATATCCTCCGGCAGCTCGGGCGCGAAAAGCGGGTACAGGGCGGGATTGCCGGTGAATCCGCCATCCCAATAGGCATCGGTCTCGCCGGTCTCGGGATCGGTCACCTCGACGGCCTGGAACAGCGTCGGCAGGCAGGCCGAGGCCAGAATCGCCTCGGTGGTGATCGCCCGGCCCTCGAAGATCTTGATCTTGCCGGTCCGCACGTTGGTCGCACCCACGAACAGTGCGGGCGCACTGTCGGCGCAGACCCGGTCGAAGTCGAACCGCTCCACCACGCGCTCAAGCGGATTACGGTAGAATGGCCCATAGGCGTAGGGGCTGATCAGCCGGGCAGCCGCATCGGTCAGCGACCACGGCAAAGCCTGGTCCAGCATGCGCGCCACGATACCCGCTCCGGGGGTGAAGGCCGCCATCCAATGGGTCAACCGAAAGTCGCCCACCGCCCCGACCTGCGTCCAGAGCCAATCCAGGTTTTCCCGGGCGGCCGCCTGGCCGCCCGAGACGAGCCCCGCCTTGAGCGCGGCGCCGTTAAGCGCCCCCGCCGACGTACCCGAGATGCCGGCGATCTCGATCTCGGGCTGTTCGAGCAGCCGGTCCAGCACGCCCCAGGTGAACGCCCCGTGCGCCCCGCCCCCCTGCAGCGCAAGATTGATGCGAACGGGCCGGCCGGCCGGTCTTCGCTTGCCCCGCGACACGTTCACAGCGCGGTCCAGCCGCCATCAACGCTTATCGTGGTCCCGGTGATCTGCGCGGCGGCGTCCGAGCAAAGGAATACCGTGGTCCCCCCGATCTGCTCGACGGTGGCAAATTCCTTGGACGGCTGGCGCGCCAGCATCACCTCACGCACCACGGTGTCGCGGTCCATGTCATGCGCCTTCATCTGGTCGGGGATCTGCGCCTCGACCAAGGGCGTCAGCACGTAGCCCGGGCAGATCGCGTTGCAGGTGATCTGCTCCTCGGCGGTTTCCAGCGCGACGGTCTTGGACAACCCTACGATTCCATGTTTTGCGGCAATGTAGGCCGACTTGTAGGGGCTGGCCGTCAGCCCGTGGGCCGAGGCGATGTTGACGATCCGCCCCCAGCCGGCCTTGCGCATCATCGGCAGGGCGGCCGCCGTGGTGTGAAAGGCCGAGGACAGGTTGATCGCGATGATCGCGTCCCATTTTTCGACCGGAAAGGCTTCGATGGCGGCGACGTGCTGAATGCCCGCGTTGTTCACCAGGATGTCGCAGGCCCCGGCCTGTTCGATCAGCGCGCGGCAGTCGTCGCCTTTAGACATGTCAGCCTTGATGTAGCGCGCATTGATGCCGAATTCCTGTGACAGTTCGGCGGCCAGTGCGTGGTCTTCGTCGCGGTCGGTGAAGGAGTTCAACACCACGTCGGCCCCTGCCCGGGCCAGTTCCCGGGCGATGCCCAGCCCGATGCCCGAATTGGATCCAGTGACGATTGCTGTCTTTCCGGTAAGCGACATGTGCCCCTCGCGTTTCATGCTGCGGATGCGAGGAGCCTACATGCTGCGCCCGCATCGTGAAAGCGCCGAGCAGTCATGCCGACGGGATGGATCCTTGCGCCCCCAGACGCAAAAAAAACGCCCGCACGAGGCGGGCGTTGAGTTATTGAGGCAGGTTTCATACAGGCAAGAAACCTATCGAGCAGTAATGTATTAATACGCGATCTGGCGCCGAGGTCCAAGCTAAAAGTTTGAAAAATTTGGGCGTCGCGCCTAGGCTTGCGGCCAAGCAAAAAAGGCACCGAGCAGGATTGTTGCCAAGATGAGACCCGATTTTTTCGCTCGCGCCAGGATCGCGGCGGCGGCCGTTCATATCCTCGGCACCGTCGGATTCGCGAGTGCCGAGCCGGCCCATGGCATCGCTATGTATGGCGACCCCGCCCTGCCACCGGATTTTGTGTCGCTGCCTTACGTGAACCCCGATGCGCCGAGCGGCGGGCGGATCGTGCTGGGCGAAACCGGCGGCTTTGACAGCCTCAATCCGTTCATACTGAAAGGCAATGCACCCTGGGGGCTGCGCAGTCTTGGCTATGAAAGCCTGATGGGCCGCTCTTGGGACGAGCCTTTCACCCTATACGGGCTGCTGGCCGAATCGATCGAGACCGGACCGAATCGCGGATGGGTGGAGTTCACACTGCGCGAGGAGGCAACGTTCTCTGACGGGTCTCCGGTGACGGTCGACGATGTCCTTTGGTCTTTCGAAACGCTGGGCGAGCGAGGGCACCCGCGCTACCGCGCCGCGTGGAAAAAGGTGGCCGCAGCCCAGGCCACCGGTCCGCGCAGCGTGCGGTTCACCTTCAACACCGAGGATCGGGAACTGCCCCTTATCTTGGCTTTGCGACCGGTGTTGAAAAAGGCGCAGTGGGAGGGGCGCGATTTCACCGAGAGCGGCCTCGAGGCGCCGATCGGGTCGGGGCCTTACGTGATCGGCGATTACGAACCGGGGCGATATCTTTTACTGAAGCGGGATCCCGACTGGTGGGGGCGCGCGTTGCCGTTCAACCGAGGCCAGCACAATTTCGACGAGATCCGCTACGAGTTCTTCGGCGACGGAGACGTGGTATTCGAGGCGTTCCGCGGCGGCGCCATCGACGTTTTCCGCGAGACCAGCGCGGCCAAGTGGGACAGTGCCTACGACTTTCCGGCCGTGAAGTCGGGCAAGATCGTCAAGGCCGAAACCTCCCATGACAGGCCGTCAGGGATCGCTGGCCTCGTAATGAACACGAGGCGGCCCATTTTCGCCGACTGGCGGGTCCGTGACGCGATGCTGCATGCGTTCAACTTCGAATTCATCAACGCCACGCTGACCGGCGGCACACAACCGCGCATCGCCTCCTATTTCTCGAATTCCGAACTTGGAATGCGCGAGGGACCCGCTCAAGGCCGGGTGCGCGCCCTGCTGGAACCGTTCGCCGATGAGTTGCTTTCCGGGGCCCTGGAAGGTTACGCCCTGCCCGTCTCGGATGGGCGCCAGTCGAACCGTCGGAACCTGCGCAAGGCGTTCGACCGGTTATCGGAGGCGGGTTGGCAAGTGGACGATACTGGTGTGCTGCGCGACGCGGACGGCCTAGCCTTCACCTTCGAGATCCTGCTGCGAAAGGGCGCGACCGAAACTCAGAAAATCGTCGACATCTTCGTCGAGGGGCTGAAACGTTTGGGGATTACCGTTCGCGTCACCGCCGTCGACAGCGCACAGTATACAGAACGCACCGACGCCTATGATTTCGACATGACCTTCTATCAGGTGGCCCTTTCGCTCTCGCCCGGGAACGAGCAGCGGCTCTACTGGGGCGGGGCGGGCGTGACGACACCCGGCACGCGCAACTGGATGGGGATGGACAGCCCCGCCGCCGAGGCGATGATCGACGCGATGCTGACCGCCAGCGACCAGAAAGGGTTCGTCGCGGCAACGCGCGCGCTCGATCGTGTGCTGACCACGGGACGCTATGTGATACCGATCTGGTATGCGCCCAAGTCGCTGATTGCGCATCGCGCGCGGCTACACTATCCGCAGACGCTACCGATCTACGGCGACTGGATCGGCTTTCTGCCCGACATCTGGTGGAGCGAGGAGAACTGAGCCATGGTCCGCATTGTGTTGATCGCCTTCACCCTGATTTTGGCCGGCTGCGGCACAATCGAAGGGATGGGCGAGGACATATCTGCCTCCGCACGTGCGGTGCGAAACGCCCTGTGAGCGAGACATCGGGCTGGGTTCGAAGGGTCTGTCGGGAGGTTCGTGCGATCGAGCTTCGCCTCGCGAAGGCGGGGCTGCGTTCATTCCAGCGCCGTGACCCAAAGAATGGTCGCATCTTCCTGGCTGACCGAAACGACGTTGTGGCCCATCGAGGCGTCATAATATGCGCTGTCGCCGCGGCGCAGTTCTACCGGAGCGTAGAGCTCGGTATAAAGGCGGATCACGCCGGTCAAGACGTATAGGAATTCCTCGCCCTCGTGGCGCACCCAGCCGTCGAACTCGTCCACGTCACGGGCGCGCACCCGTGTGCGGTAAGGCAGCATCCGCTTGCGCGTCAGGGCGCCAGCCACCAGTTCGTGTTCATAGGTCGCCGTGGCGTGCGCCGCCCCTTCGCCGGTGCGGGTCACCGCCATCCGCCCCCCCGCGCGCGGCCCGCGCATCGGCGTGAACAGCTGCGGCACCGACACGCCCAGCCCCGTGGCTAGCTTTTTCAGCGCGTCATAGGTGGGCGACATCTGGTCGTTCTCGATCTTCGACAGCGTGGAGCGCGCCAGACCTGCCCGCTGGGCGGCCTGTTCCAGCGTCCAGCCACGCGCGGTGCGCAATTCCCGCACCCTCTGGCCGAGATCCAACGGTTCGGGTGTCTCGTCTGCGCCATCCGCCCGGTCGACCCGGATCAGATCGTGTTCGTGGTCGCGTGCAATTCCGACCGCTTCTAGGACCAGACCCTTGCAACCGCAAGGCAGCAGGGCTAGCACGCCGCCATGCAAGCATTGTTTGACGAGGGGGCCCCGCCCTCCTGCCCCGCCCCGTTCAACCTGGCCGCCTATGTGCTGGCCCCGGCCGCGGCCCACCCGGAAAAGGTGGCGCTGGCGGTGATCGGCCCGCATGGCGCCGAACGCTGGAGCTATGCCCGGCTGGAGGCCGCGGTGCGCGGTCTGGCGGCGGGCCTGGCGGGGATGGGACTGCCGCCCGGGGCGCGGGTTCTGCTGCGGCTGGGCAACGGGGTCGAGTTTCCGATCGGCTATCTGGCGGCGATCGCTGCGGGGCTGGTGCCGGTGCCGACCTCGGCGCTGTTGACGGTGCCCGAGATCACCAAGCTGGCCGACGAGATCGAGCCCGCGGCGATCCTGGCGGGTCCGAATGTGGCACTGCCCGAAGGCTGCGCCGCCCCGGTGCTGGATATCGACGCGCAGCGCGCGCATTACGAGCGCGCCCCGGCAGATTTCGTTCTGGGCGATCCGGACCGGCCGGCCTATGTCGTCTACACCTCGGGCACCTCGGGCAATCCGCGGGGCGTGATCCATGCCCATCGCGCGGTCTGGGCGCGGCGAATGATGTGGGAGGGCTGGTATGGCCTGAACGAGGAAGACCGGCTTTTGCATGCGGGCGCGTTCAACTGGACCTATACGCTGGGCACCGGGCTGCTGGACCCCTGGTCCGTCGGCGCGACCGCGCTGATCCCGGCGCCGGGGGTGCGGCCCGGGCAGCTGCCGCTGTTGCTGAAACGGTTCGACGCCACGATCTTTGCCGCCGCACCGGGTGTCTATCGACAGATGCTGCGCGAACATCCGCACCTGGTGCTGCCCCGGCTGCGCCATGGCCTGTCGGCGGGCGAAAAGATGCCCGAAGCGACGCGCGCGGCCTGGACCGAAGCGACCGGCACGATGGTCTACGAGGCGCTGGGCATGTCGGAATGTTCGACCTTCATCTCGGGAAGTCCGGCGCGCCCTGCGCCGCTGCCCGCCTCGGGCTATCCGCAGCCCGGCCGCCGCGTCGCGGTTCTGGGGCCGGACCTGGAGCCGGTGCAACGCGGTGAACCGGGGCAGTTGGCCGTGTCGCGCCGCGATCCGGGGCTGATGCTGGGCTATCTGAAGGCCGAGGCCGAAACCGCCGCGCGGTTCCACGGCGAGTGGTTCCTGACCGGCGACATGGTCGAGATGGCCGAAGACGGTGCGGTGACCTATCTGGGCCGGTCCGACGACATGCTGAACGCGGGCGGCGTGCGGGTTTCACCGCTGGAGGTGGAGCGGGCGTTGATGGAACACCCGGCGATCCATGAGGTCGCCGCGACCGAGATCGCGGTCAAGGCCGACACCACGGTGATCGCGGCGTTCTATACCGGCGAGGCCGTGGCCGAGGACGCGCTTCAGACCTTTGCCGCGGAACGGCTGGCCCGCTACAAGCAGCCGCGCCTTTACGTGCACTTGGAAGAGTTGCCCAAGAACCCGAACGGCAAGCTCAATCGCCGCCTGATCCGCCAGACCTACGAGGCCGCGCATGATCCGGCTTGATATCCTGGCCGACCCGATCTGCCCGTGGTGCCTGATCGGCAAGCGGTTGCTGGACAATGCGCTGGACGCACGGCCCGACCACCCGTTCGTGATCGCCTGGCACCCGTTCCAGCTGAACCCCGAGATGCCGGCGGGCGGGATGGACCGGCGCGCCTATCTGGAGGCCAAGTTCGGCGGCAAGGCCGAGGCCGCGCGGGCCTATGCCGAGATCGACGAAAAGGCGCGTGCCGCGGGGATCGAGCTGAACCTGTCGGCGATCGCCCGCACGCCGAACACGCTGGATGCGCACCGGGTGATCCACTGGGCCGGGATCGAGCACCGGCAGGGCGCGGTGGTGGCCGCGCTGTTCGATGCCTATTTCCTGAAAGGCCGCGATATCGGCGACCGCGACGAGTTGGCCCGGATCGCGGCGGGCACGGGGATGGATGGCGACATGGTGGCCCGGTTGCTGGACACGGATGCCGATATCGCCACGATCCGGGACCGCGATGCCCATGCGCGCGCCCGCGGCGTAACCGGTGTGCCGACCTTCATCGTCGCCGATCAGCATGTCGTGGTCGGCGCCCAGCCCACCGAGTTGTGGGCCAGCGTGATCGCGGAACTGGCCGGCGACCCCGACGCCGGGCCGCTGCAGTAGCCTCAGAAGGCGCTTGCCTGCAGGATCGCCTCGGCCTCGTCCAGCGGCACGTGCTTGATCGCCAGAAGCGGCATGTCATCCACGTAGGAGAACACGAAGATGCTGCCCGAGGTTTCGGTGGTGGCGAAGCGGCAGAACACCACGTCGGGGTCGAATTCCTGCGGGCATTCGGACAGGTCGGTATGGGCGACGCTGGCCTCGAACACGTCATAGGTGAAGACACCCCTTTCAAGGTATGAGGTCTGACCCCCAGGGGCCACATCTTCATCGCAGCCAAGCGCCGGAGCGGCACCGAGGGAAACGGTCACGGCAAGGGCAGCAAGGCGGCGCATAGGATATCTCCTGCAAGGCAAAATTTTTCCTAGTTTTTTACTCGGGCTTTATCCTCTGGCGCAAGCTGCCATTCTGTCGCAAGAGGTACCCGACCCCGAAACCCAAAACGTGCAGGCAATCCCCATGCAGGAACGGCGCCTTTCGCGTCCTGAATTCATCGCGATGATGGCACTTTTGTTCGCGACGGTGGCGTTCTCCATCGACGCGATGCTACCCGCCCTGCCCCGCATCGCGGACGAACTGACCCCGGATGCCCGCAATCATGCTCAATACGTCATTACGGTCTTCGTGGCCTCGATGGGCCTGGGCACGTTGCTGGCGGGGCCGCTTTCGGACGCGTTGGGGCGCAAGCGCGTGATCCTCGGAGGTGCGGCGCTTTATCTCGTGGGGGCGGTCATGGCGGGTCTGGGCCAGTCGCTGGAACTCATGCTGCTGGGCCGGGCGCTGCAGGGGCTGGGCGCGGCCGGGCCAAGGGTTGTGGCGCTGGCAGTGGTGCGCGATCTCTATTCCGGGCGCGACATGGCGCGGATCGTATCCTTCGTGATGATGATCTTCACGCTTTTACCTGCCATCGCACCTCTGGTCGGAGCGGGCATAATCGCGTTGGCGGGTTGGCGCGCCATCTTCGGGGCATTCTTGCTGTTCTCGGCGCTATCGGTCGGCTGGTACGCGCTGTGCCAGCCCGAAACGCTACCGCGCGCCCGCAGACGTCCGCTGCACCGCGAGGCGCTTCTGGCCGCTGCCCGCGAGGTGTTTGCCGATCCAGTGGCACGCATCGCGGTGCTGGTGCAGACGTTGGTCTTCTCGGTCTTGTTCATGATGCTGACCTCGATTCAGCAAGTCTTCGACATCCATTTCGGGCGGGGGGATAGCTTTCCGCTTTGGTTCGGCTTCATCGCCGTGCTCGCAGGCAGTGCGAGTTTCACAAACGCAATGCTGGTCGGGCATCTCGGAATGCGGTTTCTGATCCATAAAACCCTGTTCGGGCAGATGATCCTTTCGGTGATCATGGCAGCGGTTTTCTGGACAGGCGTCTTGCCCGCCGGCATGGAGTTCGGGGTTTTCATCCTGTGGGCGATCACATTGTTCGGGATGCTGGGGTTGACCATCGGAAACCTGAACGCGCTGGCAATGGAACCCTTGGGCCATATCGCGGGAATGGCGGCCTCGATCATCGGGGCGCTGGCCACGGTCATGTCGGCGCTGCTGGCCGCCCCCGTGGGCCAAGCGTTCGACGGCACGCCGAGACCATTGGCCACCGGTGTTGTCCTGGCCGTGACCGGGGCCGTCCTGTTGATGCGGCGCATGCCGGAGCGGTAGCGCCGAGGCATTCCGCGAAATTCCCGGCGCTATGCCGCGCGCACCTTTTCGGCCAGGTCGCGCGCGATGGCGAAGGCGCCCTTGATCTTGTCGCTGTCCTTGGCCCAGTCGCGGCGCAGGATGACCTTGTTGTCCTTGACCTTGGCCATGCCATGCTGGTCCTGGATGAACTCCACCAGGCCCGCCGGGTTGGCGAACTTGTCATTGTGGAACTGGATCGTCGCGCCCTTGGGCCCGCCATCCAGCCGCGCGATGCCCGCGCGCTTGCACATCGCCTTGATGCGCACGATCAAAAGCAGCGTGTTGACCTCTTTCGGCAGTTTTCCGAACCGGTCGATGAGTTCGGCGGCAAAGCCTTCGAGTTCGACCTTGGTCGAGAGCCCCGAGAGGCGGCGATACAGCCCCAGCCGCACGTCGAGATCGGCGACGTAATCGTCGGGGATCAGCACCGGCACGCCGAGGTTGAGTTGCGGCGACCACTCGTCGTCGGTCTCAGCGAGCCCTTCCGCCTCGCCCGAGCGGATCTTGGCAATCGCCTCTTCCAGCATCGACTGGTAGAGTTCGAAGCCCACTTCGCGCACATGGCCCGACTGTTCCTCGCCGATCAGGTTCCCCGCGCCGCGAATGTCCAGGTCCTGGCTGGCCAGCGTGAAGCCCGCGCCCAGGGTATCGAGGCTGCCCAGAACGCGCAGGCGTTTCTGGGCCTGGGGGGTCAGCGGCGCGCGGGGTTTGGTGGTGAGATATGCGTAGGCACGGGTTTTCGATCGCCCCACCCGCCCGCGGATCTGGTAAAGCTGGGCCAGCCCGAACATGTCGGCGCGGTGGATGATCATGGTGTTGGCGGTGGGGATGTCGAGGCCGGATTCCACGATAGTGGTGGCCAGCAACACGTCGTACTTGCCGTCGTAAAAGGCGTTCATCCGGTCGTCGAGATCGCCCGCGGCCATCTGGCCATGGGCCACGACGAAGGACACTTCGGGAACTTGGTCGCGCAGGAACGCCTCCATCTCGGGCAAGTCCTTGATGCGCGGAACCACGAAGAAGCTTTGGCCGCCCCGGTAATGTTCGCGCAGAAGCGCCTCGCGCACCGTGACGGTGTCGAACTCGCTGACATACGTGCGGATCGAGAGGCGGTCGACCGGGGGCGTGCCGATGATCGAGAGGTCGCGCACGCCGGTCAGGCTCATCTGAAGGGTGCGGGGGATGGGCGTGGCGGTCAGCGTCAGGACGTGTACGTCGCTGCGCATCTGCTTGAGCCGTTCCTTGTGGTTCACGCCGAAATGCTGTTCCTCGTCGATGATCAGCAGGCCGAGGTTCTTGAACCGGACACCCTTGGCCAGAAGCGCGTGGGTGCCGATGCAGATATCGACCGTGCCCTCGGCTAGCCCGGCTTTCGTCGCCGCCGCCTCCTTCTGGCTGACGAAGCGCGAGAGCTGGCGCACCTCCAGCGGAAAGCCGCGGAAGCGCTCGGCGAAGCTTTTCGCGTGCTGGCGGGCGAGCAGCGTCGTGGGCGCGATCACCGCGACCTGCACCCCGGACATCGCGGCGACGAAGGCCGCGCGCATCGCGACCTCGGTCTTGCCGAAGCCCACATCGCCGCAGATCAGCCGGTCCATGGGCGTGCCCGAGGCCATGTCGGTCAGCACGTCCTCGATAGCGGTCAGCTGGTCGTCGGTTTCCTGGTAGGGGAAGCGCGCGCTGAACGCTTCCCACATGTGGTGGTTGGGTTCGAGAATCGGCGCGTTGCGCAGATGACGTTCGGCAGCGACGCGGATCAGCTTGTCGGCGATCTCGCGGATGCGCTGTTTCAGCTTGGCCTTCTTGGCCTGCCACGCGCCGCCGCCCAGCTTGTCGAGCAGCCCTTCCTCGTGGCCGTAGCGCGACAGCAGTTCGATGTTCTCGACCGGCAGGAACAGCCTGTCGCCGCCGGCATATTCCAGCGCGAGGCATTCATGCGGCGCGCCGGCCGCGGTGATGGTTTCCAGCCCGTTGTACCGCCCCACCCCGTGTTCGACATGCACCACGAGGTCGCCGGGTGAGAGCGACTGTGCCTCGGTCAGGAAATTCTCGGCCTTGCGGCGCTTTTTCGGGCCGCGGATCAGCCGGTCGCCCAGCACGTCCTGTTCCGAGATCACCGTCAGACCCGGCCCCTCAAAGCCGTGTTCCAGCGCCCAGACGGTGAGGTACAGCCCCTTGTCCTGGCCCACGTCGCGGATATCGACGGCCAGCCGGGCGTCGGTCACGCCCTCGTCCTCCAAAAGGCCCTTGAGGCGTTCGCGCGCGCCTTCGGAATAGGATGCAACGACCACCGCGCCCTCGGCGCGGCGTGCCTGAACATGATCCTTCAGCGCGCTGAAAAGACTGACCTGTTCCAGCTTGCGTTCGGGGGCGAAGTTGCGACCGATCCGGCCGCCCGCGTCGATCACGCCCGGCCCGGTGCCCTGGGGCAGCGGTGCCAGTTGCACCACGCGGTGCCCGGCAATGGCAGCCCCCCACGCGGCGTCATCCAGGTACATCAACCCCGGCGGGCAGGGCTTGTAGACGGTGTCGATCCGGCCTTTCTGCGCCATCGCCTCGCGCCGGGTCTGGTACTGGTCCTCGATGCTTTCCCAGCGTGACAGGCGCGAGGGCGTCACCTGGTCGTCGAGAAAGACGCTTGCATCGGGCAGGTAGTCGAACAGGGTTTCCAGCCGGTCGTGGAAGAACGGCAGCCAATGTTCCGCGCCCGCGTGTTTGCGCCCAGCGCTGACGGCCTCGTACAAAGGGTCGTCGGTGCCGGCGGCGCCGAACTCGATCCGGTAATTCTGCCGGAACCGGGTAATCGCGGCGTCGTCGAGGATAACCTCGGAGACCGGGGCAAGCTCGATCGTGGTCAGTTTTTCCGTGGTGCGCTGGGTCGCGGGGTCGAACCGCCGCGCGCCGTCCAGCACGTCGCCGAACAGGTCCAGCCGAACCGGGCCGGATTCGCCGGGCGGGTAGATGTCGATGATGCCGCCCCGGACCGCGTAATCGCCCGGTTCCATGACCGTGGGCGCCTGGGTGAAGCCCATCCGCACCAGAAACGCCTTGAGCGCGTCCTCGTCGATCTGCGCGCCCACCTGCGCGGTGAAGGACGCCTCGCGAAGCAGGTCGCGGGCGGGCACTCGCTGGGTCGCGGCATTCAGCGTGGTCAGAAGGATGAACGGCCCCGGTATCCCCGCCACGAGCGCGGCCAGCGTCGCCATGCGCGCGGCCTCGACATCGGGATTAGGCGAGACCCGGTCATAGGGCAGGCAATCCCAGGCGGGAAAATCCAGCACCACGGCGTCCGGCGCAAAGAAGGAGAGCGCGGCATGCATCGCCGCCAGCCGCTTGTCGTCGCGCGCGACGTGAAGGACGGGGCGCCCGGTCCGGGCCATCTCGCGCGCCAGCAGGAGGGCGTCATAGCCTTCGGGCGCACCGCCCGCGGTGATGTGGAGGAGGTCTGACATGGTCGCTGGAGATACGCCCGGGGGGCGCGGTGTCAACCGCCGAGCGCACCGATCGACATGTTCTGCCACATGCCCCACATCGCGGTGACGAAAATCGACGCGATCCCGACCAGCTGGACGCCCGTGCGGTGCCATTTCAGCAGCCGATACAGCGCCTCGCCCTCGGGGGCGCGCCGCTCATAGGCATGCGCGGTGCGGATCGACCACAGCCCCACCAGGGTCAGCGGCGCGATCAGCAGGAATACCGCCTGGCAGAACTCGTTCGCGTAGAAAAAGCCCAGGATGAGCAGCACACTGAGCGCGAAGCCGGCCAAACCGGTGATCCACAGCCCCGACACCCGCGCGATGTAAAGATAACGCCGCGCGTTGATGCGCACCAAGTCGGCCACGTCCTCGGCGGCGTCGCCGCCCTTGCGCCGGGCGCGCTGGACCAGGTCGAAGGGCACGCCCAGCACCCAGTGGCTGGAGGTCGACCACAGCACGGCAAGTGCGATCCAGTACCAGAGATTCGAGAACGACCGCATGTCGATCAGTTCGAAGACTTGCTGGTTCCAATCCACAGGGCGTTTTTCTCCGTCGGGATCCTCGCGCGGGGGCGCCGCTCGCGACGATTCCCACTCTTGAGGTGTGATCCGATCCATGTAACCCAGTCGCAGCAAATGTTGAAGGAGACGTTGCCCATGCGCCCCACCCTTGCGCCCTTTCCGATGACACGCCTGCGCCGCACCCGGCGGACGGCGGCGCTGCGTGCGCTGACCTGCGAGACGACGCTGAGCGTGGGCGACCTGATCTGGCCGATCTTCATCCGCGACGGCGAGGGGATCGAGGAGCCGGTGCCGTCCATGCCGGGGGTCGTGCGCCGCTCGATCGATCTGGCGGTTAAGGCGGCCGAAGAGGCGGCGGGCCTGGGCATTCCGGCCATTTGCCTGTTTCCCTACACCGATCCGGCGCTGAAGACCGAAGCCTGTGAAGAGGCCTGGAATCCGGAAAACCTGTCGAACCGGACGATCCGGGCGATCAAGGCCGCCGTTCCGGACATCGCGGTGATGACCGACATCGCGCTCGACCCCTATAACGCCAACGGCCATGACGGGATCGTGCGCGACGGGATCATCGTGAACGACGAAACCGTCGAGGCGCTGGTCAAGATGGC
>JBNGDM010000041.1:0-16565 GCA_049975105.1 Rhodovulum sp.
GGTCAACGCGCCGCGCTATCGGCAGGCGGCGGGGCAGGAGGCACTGCGGAAGCTGGAGGGGTGGATCTCTGCCAGCCGTGGAGCAGGGGGCTGAGGCCCAGCCGAGGTCAGGTGCCCTGTTTCATCACCATCGCCGGGTCCAGCTGCACGCGCGTCGGCCGCCCGAGAAGCTCCAGCAGGACGTGCAGGCGGCGATCGGGATCGATTTGCTCGATGGAGGTGACGAAATCGTAGAATGGGCCGCTGATGACCCGGACCGTGTCGCCCACCGAAAGGTCATCGGCTGCAGGTTGAAGCAGACCATCCTGGTCGCAGCGGCTCATCAGGCCCGCGACGACCTCCGGGGGCACGCTTGCCGGACCGTTCTCGCCATATCCGATCAGCTTGGATACACCGGGGGCAGTGCGCGCCTTGTGCCACCTCGGCCAGGAGGGGTCCGTGGCCAGAAACATGTAGCCGGCAAAGACGGGGCGCAATTCCTGCCGCACGCGCCCGCGCCAGCGCCGGTCGACCCGGTGGCGCGGCATGAACACGTCGAACCCAAGGTTTTTCAGGTTCCGGAAGGCGATATGGTTCTGGTTCGGCTTGCACAACAGCAGGTGCCAGCTTGCGGACGTGATATGCGAACTATGCTTCATGACGGCCCTGCCGTTCAAAAATGAACATATGGTTTCCTCTCTGAACGAGAAGTCATCCCGTTACAAGTTTCGTCTCTCCGGAGCAGGGCGGTGCATCACTTCACGTGGCCTTGTTTGGTTTACGAAACTGAGATATAATTACTGTGATGTTTGTTTTTTTGACGAAACATCGACATTTCAAAGGCTTGCCGGCCCGGGATTGTTCCAGTGGCCGTGCGTGAGCCTTTCCGATTCTCTGTCTTTGGAAGCCCTGCGCCTGAGCGGCCGGCCTTTTGCCCGACTCCGGCATCCTGTCCCCGGGATGCGCGGTCCCTTCGACGCGATACGCCGTCAGGTGAGGACGCAAGGGGCTGATGTGCCGGGTGGCGGCAGCACGAGGCGCGCATGCTGGCGTGACCGGGTGGCCCGGCGCGAACATGACGATACAGGTTCTGGCGGCTGCGCAGCGCAATGACGCCGGTTTCATCCTCTGAGACAGCCCAGAGGGTTGGGCGGCCAGATCATCTCGTGACCAAGGACCTTCAGGACGACATCCACTTCCGCGTGCTCCGGATCCTGGAGCAACGCCCCGACATCAGCCAGCGCGAGCTGGCGCGCGAGGTCGGGGTCGCGCTTGGCAAGGTGAATTTCCTGCTGAATGCGCTGGCCGAGAAGGGGCTGATCAAGGTGCGGAATTTCCGGGCCGCCTCGAACAAGCGCAAGTACGCCTATATCCTCACGCCGGCAGGCCTCAGCACGAAAGCGGAGCTGGCAACGGGATTTCTGCGGCGCAAGATGGTCGAGTATGATGCGCTGCGCGCCGAGATCGAAAGCCTGCAGGACGAGTTGGAGCAGGTCCGTGAGACGGCCCCGCCTCCGCTGGGCAAGGGACGCTAGCAGTGGCGGCGCGCCTGATGGAAACGGGGTCAGACCCTGCGGCATCGATTTGAAACGGCATCCCGGCATTGGATACGGTTTTCTTCATCGCCTCGAAGCTTGTCGGCGCGGCCCTCAAGGTGGAGACGTGGCTTCTTGTTCTGGCCCTGATCGCGTTCTGGGCCAGCCTGCGCGACTGGTTTCGGGCGGTCCGGATCGCCTCTGCCGCGCTTGTTCTGGCGATCTTCGGGATCGGCTTTCTTCCCCTCGGGGATGTCCTCCTGCGCCCCGTCGAGACCGTGTTTCCCGTCAACGGGACGCCGGGGGCGATCGACGGTATCATCGTGCTGGGCGGCGGAGAGGATGTGCCGGCCAGCCGCCAATCGGGGCAGCCCCAGCTTGGCGAGGGCGGGGACCGTTACATCGCCGCCCTGGCGCTGGCCCGTCGGCATCCGGAGGCGCGCGTGCTGTTTGCCGGCGGCAGTGGGCGCCTGCGGGATGTGGCCGGGGCCGAAATCTCCGAGGCTGCGATCGCGGAACGGATCTTCCGGGCGCAGGGGATCGCGCCGGAGCGACTGCTTTTCGAAAGCCGCTCGCGCAATACCGCCGAGAATGCCCGGCTCGGCCACGCCCTCGCCGCACCGGAAGCGGACGAGCGATGGGTCCTGGTCACCAGCGCCTTTCACATGCCCCGCGCGATGCGCAGCTTTGCGACAGCAGGCTGGGTGGGGATCGTCCCCTTCCCGGTGGATTACCGGACGCGCGCCTGGTCCGATGGGGTGGGGTGGAATTTCGGGCGCAACCTGGCGCTGATGAATACCGCGTTGCGGGAATGGGTCGGACGGGCGGCCTATGCGGTGACGGGGCGATGAGAGCCTCGATGGAAAAGACTGGTCGCAGGGTGGTACGCTTGAGCAAGGGAGACGAAGCATGACCAGCCATTTCGTCCTCTCGCTCGATTTCGAGCTGCTGTGGGGGGTGCGCGATCACGCCGACCGTGACAGCTACGGGCGCAACGTCCTCGGGGCACGGCAGGCCGTGCCGCGGCTGCTCGAGCTTTTCGCCGCGCAGGGTATCCGTGCAACATGGGCCACGGTGGGCTTCCTTTTCTGCGAAACGAAGGACGAGCTCCTGGCCTCTCTGCCGGATCTGCGCCCGGCCTATGCCAACCCGCGGCTTTCGAATTATGCCTATCTCGATGACGTGGGCCCCAACGAGAAAGAGGATCCCTATTTCTTCGCGCCCTCGCTGATCGACGCGATCCGCCAGACGCCGGGCCAGGCGATCGGCACCCATACGATGTCGCATTTCTACTGCCTGGAGGAGGGGGCGACCGTCGCGGCCTTCGAGGCCGACCTTGTGGCGGCACGCGACGTTGCAGCCCGGCGCGGCATCTTCCCCCGGTCGATCGTCTTTCCTCGGAACCAGTTCGGGCCGGAGCATCTGGACGCGTGCGCACGGCAGGGGATCACGCATTTCCGCGGCAACCCGACGAGCTGGGCCTATCGCGCGACCAGGGGGGCAGATCAGACACCGTTGCGCCGGGCCTTGCGATTGGCAGATGCCTATACGGGCCTTCTCGGGGCGCAAGGGTTCCAGTCCCGATCAGGGCAGCCGGTGGATGTTCCGGCAAGCCGCTTCCTGCGTCCCTGCGCAGGAAAGCTGGCACCGCTGCACCCGTTGCATGTCGCGACAATCCAGCGGGGCATGGCCGCCGCGGCCAGGGCGGGGGAAAACTATCACCTCTGGTGGCACCCCCATAACTTCGGCATCGATCTTCAGGCCAACATGGACGGGCTGACGCAAGTCCTGAGGCACTTCGCGACCCTTGCGGATCGCTACGGCATGCAATCCGCCGCCATGGAGGATTTCGGATGACAACCGATCTGCAGGTTTCGGTCGAGGGGGTCAGTGACGCACTCCTCGCTGCCTATGCGGCCTCCGGCATGGAACGCGGAAAGGCCGGGGCGGAAGCCCTCCGCTGGGCGTTTGGGGGCAATCCGGCCGCGTTCGCCGTTGCCCGCCATGAAGGCGAGATTGTCGGTGTGTCGGCCTATATCCGGTCACGCATGACCTTCGGTGGGACAGCCGGTGCCGGGTTTCAGGCGGTAGATTCCTTCACCACACCCGAAATGCGCGGCAAGGGCGTCTTCTCGACACTCGCCCGGGCCTACGAGGCCCATGCCGAAACGACCGGTGCTGATCTGATCTGGGGCTTTCCCAACGACAATGCCGCGCCCGCCTGGTTCGGCAAGCTGGGCTGGCACCGCCACGGCCAGGTTCCGTTCCTCGTGAAACCGCTGCGGGCGGGGTACTTTCTGCGCAAGGCGCGCCTGCCTTTCGACTTTCCGGTCAGCATGGCGCGCGATCAGAACCTTGCGCCGCTCACGGGCATCGGTGACTGGGCCGATACCCTTTGGGAGCGGCTTGCCCCGACAATCGGTTGCGGCACGATCCGGGACCGGGCCTTCCTTGAGCACCGGCTGTTTGCGGCCCCGCAGGCGGAAACCTATCGGACCGTCGCGGATACCGACGTGTCGGACCCGGCACTGGTTGCGACCCGGGAGGCCGACAAGCATGGCGCTCGCATCGCCTATCTGATGGAGGCGCTTGGCGGCGCCACCCTGCAAGACGTGTTGATGTCCGAACTCGGACGGCTGCGCGGGCGCGGCGTGGAACTCGTGCTGGCCTGGTCCTTCCCCTGGTCCCCGAATTACCAGACCCTGCGCAAGGCGGGCTTTCTTCCCCTCCCTGCGCGGCTGCGCCCGATCCGTATCTGGTTCGGCAGTCGGCCCAAGACCCCGCTTGCCACGCGCGCGAACGAGGAAGGGCAATGGTATTTGAGCTATCTCGACAGCGATACGATCTGAGGGGCGAGAGGCATATACGGTGAGATCCGCCCGGCCACAGCCTGCCATTGCGCGGATGCAAGGGGCCCAGCCCCCCGGATCGCCGATAACCTGTCCCTTTCACGATACCGAATTGAGTCTCTGATGAACCTTGCCAACCTGACCCGGATCGCGGGACCAAACCTTGTCCTGCGGTTGATCGAGCCCGACGATGCCGCCTATGTTCATGCTTTGCGCACTGACCCGGCCTACAACCGGCACCTGTCCGAGGTGCGCGGCACGGTCGA
Source organism: Rhodovulum sp. (assembly GCA_049975105.1). Taxonomy (GTDB): domain Bacteria; phylum Pseudomonadota; class Alphaproteobacteria; order Rhodobacterales; family Rhodobacteraceae; genus Rhodovulum. The sequence continues at coordinate 4,630 of JBNGDM010000041.1, forward strand.
CGATCAGCGGCGCTGGATCGAGGCCTACCAGGACCGCGAAGCGGCGGGCGCGGAATTCTACTACGTGATCGAACGCCATGACGGGACGCGCTGTGGCACCGTCAGGCTCTACGATGTCGAGGGCGGCCGTTTCACCTGGGGCAGCTGGATCCTGGACCACAACAAGCCACGCAAGGCCGCGCTGGAAAGTGCTGTCCTGTCTTTCGGGGTCGGGTTCGACGTACTCGGATGTGATGTGGCGCATGTCGACGTGCGGGTGGCGAACACCCATGCCGAGGCCTTTTATCGCCGCCTTGGCATGACCGAGACGCACCGGACGGAGCAGGACATCTTCTTCGTCTACCCTCGGGCGCGGTTCCAGGCGGACAAGGACGTCTACCTTTCCATTCTGAAAGAGAAGGCCGGAGTGTGATGGAGAACCGGGGACTTGTTCGCTATATCGACCTGCCGCAGATCCATGATCCACGCGGTGACCTGACCTTTGTCGAGGGCGGCCGGCATCTGCCTTTCGACATCCGCCGGGTCTATTACCTCTATAACGTACCCGTGGATTCCGAGCGCGGAGGGCATGCGCACCGGGAACTGGAACAGGTGGTCTTTGCCCTTTCCGGAAGTTTCCGGATGAAGATCGATGATGGCCATTCGAAATCCGAATACTGGCTGCGCGATCCACGCAAAGGGCTCTATATCAGCCGGTTGATCTGGCGGGAAATGGATTGCTTTAGCCAAGGCGCAGTCTGCATGGTGCTGGCCTCCCATCCCTATGACGAGGCGGATTATTACCGCGATTACGATGAGTTCCTGAGTGCGGTAAAAGGGCGTGGAGAATGATCCCTTTCCTTGACCTCGGCGCGGCCTATCGCGAATTGAAACCCGAGATTGACGCTGCCGTTTCCCGCGTTCTGGAAAGCGGTTGGTATATCCTTGGCCCCGAGGTCGAGGCGTTCGAGGCCGAGTGGGCGGCCTATTGCGGCGCGGCCCATGCGGTGGGCGTGGCCAACGGGCTGGACGCGCTGACGCTGGCCCTACGCGCGCTGGAGATCGGGCCGGGGGACGAGGTGATCGTGCCCTCCAACACCTATATCGCGACCTGGCTGGCCGTGAGCGCCGTGGGCGCGCGCCCCGTGCCGGTGGAACCCGACCCCGCAACCTACAATATCGACCCGAACCTGATCGCGGCGGCGATCACGCCGGCCACCCGTGCCCTGCTGCCTGTACATCTTTACGGCCAGCCCGCCGATCTGGACCCCATCCTGGAGCTGGCCCGGAGGCACGATTTGGCGGTGGTCGAGGATGCCGCTCAGGCCCATGGGGCGCGTTACAAGGGGCAGCGGATCGGCGCCCATGGCGATATCGTCTGCTGGAGCTTCTATCCCGGCAAGAACCTGGGCGCCTTGGGCGATGCCGGGGCGGTGACGACGAACAATGCCGATCTGGCCGACCGCATCCGCGTCCTGCACAACTACGGCTCGCGCCAGAAATACGTGAACGAGGTGCCTGGCATGAACTCGCGCCTCGACCCGGTGCAGGCGGCAGTGCTGCGGGTCAAGCTGGGCGTTCTGGACGATTGGACCGCACGGCGCCGCGCGGTGGCCGCCGCCTATGCCGAAGGGTTGGCCGAAACCGGCCTGATCCTGCCCCATGTACCCGACTGGGCCGATCCCGCCTGGCACCTTTACGTGGTCCGCAGTGCCGACCGGGACGGGCTGCAACAACGGTTGGGCGCGGCGGGCATCGGTACACTGATCCACTACCCGATCCCGCCACACATGCAGGCGGCCTATGCAGGTCTTGGCCTGCCGCCCGAGGCCCTGCCGATGGCCCGCGACCTGGCCGGAGAGGTGCTGAGCCTGCCGATGGGGCCGCATCTGGGGGCTGATGCTATTTCTTCCGTTGTGGCGAAAATTAATCTGGAATAAAAAATGAGTGGGAAAATAATTTTTCACATCGGCCCGCCAAAAACAGCAACAACTTCCTTGCAGATAGCAATGGAAGGTATCGGCGACGGAAGAATTTTCTACGCAGGAACGATCCAGCCGAGAGACCAGAATAAAGGTAGCCTGTGCCACAGAATCTACCGCATTTGCGCTAATAAAGCCCACAATAAAGAGGAGATCTTGAATTTTCACCAAGATTTACGACAAACTTTGGATGAAAAAAGTATCGTATTTTTCTCCGAAGAGATGTTTTTGGTGGAGAGCAAGGAGGTTTCTGCCGAGGAGAAGTTGAAAAAGCTCAGGGGCATTTTAGAGGGGTTCGATTGCCGCATACTTATCACAATGCGTCGAGCAGAATCCGCGCTTCCCTCATATTATCAGGAAATATTTGAATCCCTCCCGCTTAGATTGAGAATGGATTTTTCTGCATTTTGCAGGGACAATCGAGCTTTGTGCTATGATTATACCCTTCTCCATAAAAGGCTATGTGATGTGGGGTTTAAGGATGTTGGGTTTTTAGAATTTGAATATCTTGCGTCGGGCAAGGCAGACCTCGGCGCACTTATAGGCGATTCAAATTTTGATGGAATTTTACTTGACATTCAGAAGTACAATGTTGGGCGTTCTGGTTCTACTGTGACAGAACGCGCCATTCCAAAGGTCTCCTTAAAGTCTCTCGGTAGTGTCGCTCGCATCAGATGGTTTGTTGACCGTATCGGGTTGCGGCGCCGGCGAGGCTACAAAACCGCTGTTAACATGCTGGACCGGATAGCATTGCGCCCGGCAAAGACTCGAAAATTAGTGGTACCCACCGAACTTCTTGAACGTTTCGATGCTTCATATGAAGATGCAAAACGGCGCTTCGATGTAGTTGGTGGCCAAGAGTGTATGGCCGCGAAGTGAGCACGTCCCGCGGACTCATCCGATCCATGCTGGTGATCGGCTCGGCGCAGGCCGTGAATATCCTGATCTCGATCGTCCGGATGAAGGTGCTGGCCGTCCTGCTTGGCCCATCCGGTGTCGGCCTCTTGAGTATCTACAATAACCTGCAAGGCATGGTCGGCCAGACCGCCGGCCTGGGCATGGGATCAAGCGGGGTGCGCGAGATTGCCAGCGCCCGCGGCGAGGAAGCGACGCTGAGCCGTGTGCGCCGCGTGCTGTTCGCTGCGCATCTGGTGCAGGGCGGTCTGGCCCTTCTGGCAGTCTGGCTGTTGCGCGTGCCGATCTCGACCTGGCTGTTTGGCGATGGGAGCCGCGCAACCGAGGTGGGCCTTGTCGGGGTGGCGATCCTGCTGGCGCTGCTCTCGTCGGCGCAGACAGCCCTGTTGCAGGGCCTGCGCCGCATCGGCGACCTGGGGCGCGTGACAGTCACAGGCGCCTTGGCGGCCACCGTGGCCGGGCTGTGGGCCGTCTGGATCTGGGGTGAGGCGGGGCTGATCTGGTTCCTTCTGGTTCAGCCGCTGGCAACAGTGCTGGTCGCGGTCTATTTCACTCGCCGTCTGCCAAGGCCCTCCTCCGGCCGCCTGACACCGCTGGAAATCTGGCAGGTCTGGAAACCCATGGCCCGGCTCGGTGTGGCCTTCATGCTGGGGGGGCTAGCGACCACCGCAACGCTGTTGCTGGTGCGCGGGCGCATCTCGCAGGAACTGGGGCTGGAGGCTGCGGGCCATTTCGCTGCCGCCTGGGGCATCACCATGACCTATGTGGGGTTCCTGCTAAGCGCCATGGGGGCGGATTATTACCCGCGCCTGACCGAGGTGATCCATGATCGCACGGCCGCGATCCGGCTGATGAACGACCAGGCGCAGCTGGGCCTTGCCATCGGCGGGCCGGTCCTGTTGCTGCTGATCGGATGCGCGCCTTGGGTCATTACGCTGCTGTATTCGGGGGAGTTCGGCTCGGCCGTGACGCTGCTGCAATGGCAGACCGTGGGCAACGTGTTCAAGCTGGCCAGCTGGGCACTCGGCTTTTCCATTGTCGCCGCGGCGCGCAGCAACATGTTCCTCTTCGTCCAGATCAATTTCAACGTTCTGTTCTTGGCAATGCTCTGGCCCACGCTTTCGTCCTTCGGCATCGTTGCTGCCGGACCGGCCTTTACTCTCGCCTATATTATACACTTCGCCGTCTTGTACTTTCTCGCCCGCCGCATCCACGGCTTCCGCTGGCAGCCCCTGTCACTGGGCCTGCTGGGACTGCATGCGGGACTGGCTCTCGCGCTCCTGGCGCTCGCCCTGATCGCCCCACTCGCGGCGGGGGTAGCAGCGCCTGCCCTGGCCCTTGCCACCGGCCTGTTCGGCCTGCGCATCGTCCTGGTCAAGATCGGCCCCGAGGGCCGTCTGGCCGCCCGCCTCGCCCGTCTCTACGCCGCCATCGGCTGGCCCATCCGGAGCATCACATGACCACCCCCACCGAAGACCGGCCCCTCGTGACCTTCGCGCTGTTTGCCTACAACCAGGAGGAATACATCCGCGAAGCTGTCGAGGGCGCATTTTCCCAGACCTACGAGCCGTTGGAAATCATCCTGTCCGACGATTGTTCAAACGACCGGACCTTTGAGATCATGCAGGAGATGGCAGCGGCGTATGAGGGACCGCATGAGGTTCGCGTACGGCGAAGCCGGAAAAATAATGGCCTGATGGCTCACATCAACGCCGTGCATCGCGTGTCCCGCGGTGAATTCATCGTGATGGCCGCTGGAGATGATATTTCATTGCCGGACCGAATCGCGCATCTGGCCGAAGGATTTGAAAATGACTGTGTCATGGCCGTATGTTCTGCTTACTATATTCATGGATCTGATGCGATTGTTCACCCAAAGGCATTGGAGAATTCAACCGTTCTGCCGGCTATGCATCATGCCATGAACTTGGGTGGCGTAGGTCATGGTGCAACCTATGCCTATCGGAGATGCGTTTTTCCATTTTCCGGATATGCCGAGAAAGGGGTTTTGTCGGAGGATCGAATTCTTCCAATTCGTGCCGCGCTAATGGGGGTGGTTTTATATATTAATTCGCCAACTATTATTTATAGAGTCTTTTCGGACCCTTTGACCATAAAGACAAAGATACCCTCTCGGCGCCAGCATAAAAATCGAGCGCATATTGAAGAGGTCGTGAAGAGCATCAAGTATGCGTACAGCAAGGGGCTTGTTTCGTTCTTCACGAAAGAGTCTCTTGTTTTGGCCGTAAAGGTTTCCGCGCAACAGCGGAAATCAACGGATCGATTTTCTGGAATTCTTAAGATTATGGATCAGATTTTTTGGCGCTTTCTTTTGGTGCCTTTCCGTGCCATTCGCCGCTTTTCCACATAAGACAAGGCCGGAGCGTAGATCTGTTATCAACATGCTTATCAGTAGCAATGTTCAGATTCCGCGAGTTACACGTTTCCACCACAAGCATCCAAATTTTCCGATTTCATCACGATTTATCAAGCGGCTGGCAAGGTGATTCACATGAGCTGTAGTGGGCTGAGCATCTTTGTTTTCTCATATAATAGGGGCGTGTTCCTGAAAAATTGCCTCAATTCTGTTTTTGAGTGTAATGAAGGGAAATTTCCAGTTTTTGTCATCGATGATAATAGCAATGACCCGGAGGTAAATTCGGCGCTAAAAGATGCGGTTAGCGAGTTTGGTGTTGAGGTCGTCAAAAACAATCGTAATGACAGAGAGTTCAAAACAGGCGGCCTTTGTGGCTCGATGAATACTGCCATGAAGATTGCGCAAGAGCAAAGGTGTAAATACGCATTGTTCATTCAGGACGACATGCAGTTTCTGAGAGGTGTAGAGACTAAAGATGTGGAGAATTTTGGAAGTTACTTCGCTGCTAACCCTCAATCACTTCAGCTAACCCTCTGTTTTTTCCCTCGTCTTGGTCACCTTGAGCGCGGGGGCGAGGTGGTTCTTGATCCTTCCAAAGTGGCTTGGAGACGATTGCCGAAGTATGAAGGCGGCAAATCTCATTTTTCCGACGTAGGTCTTTTTCACGTAGAAAGATTTTTTCAATATTTAGGTCGTTTTGAGCCGGGGGAGGAAGTTAACAGTGCTCGCTGTGCCGATGCTGGTTTGTATCGTGGCCTTTACCGCGCCCCAATAATGCATTGGCTGCCGTTCCCCAAGAGCTTCCGAGGCGGCAAAAGATCCCTTCTTCATTCGTTCTTAGAAGATTTGTGCGGTGCCGGCTTCCATCCATATTTGCCCTGTGGTGTGACCAAGCGAGAGCTAGTAATGAGGGAGTGGTCTGATCCACAAATTGTTGCCGAGTCTGCACTTATTTCACCTACCGCTCCAGAGTCGAAGTTTTGGAGCGTAACTGGCGGCGTTAGTCAGGTTTATGCGAGAGGCGGTTGGAGACTTTTCTTGTTCAGAATCTTTCAGCTTTTCAGGAGAGGTTTTTGGAGGTGATTTTTTGAAAAGTATTATTTTTGCCACACAATTCTTCCCTCCTCCAAACGGCCTTGGCAACACGGGGGGAACGATCAGCAATCTCAATATGCTTCGTGTTCTTGCGCAGCGTTATGCCGTTACGGTCCTCTCCTTCGATCCCGCCACGCAAGAGGATATGTTTGCCGGGGAGCCTTTCCGTGTTTTCTCCCGCCCCGCGCCCGCCTGGCGCGCACCAGGCCTGTTCCACCATTGGCTGGACTTCGTGCGAACAGAAACCCGCTCGATGCTCGAAAATACCACTCCACCGGATGCCGTCATCGCCACGACCTCCACGCTTGCCGCCTTCGATGTCTGCCCGCCAGCCACCGCCCGCGTTGCGCTTGTGCGGGCATATGAAAATTTTGGTCTGCGCTGCCCGTGGGTTCCGGCACGCCAGCGGATCAATCTGGGCAAGTTGGCGGCGGTGCGTCGGTTCCAGGATCCGCGGCTCATGCGCAGCGCCGATGCGGTGCTGACCAACAGCGGCTTCATGCGGACCGCGATTTCCGATCGGTTCGGGGTTGAGCCGGAGCGCATTCATGTGTTCCTGCAGGCCTGCGGTGTTAATGTCGGCGCATCGGTCGCGCCACCGGGAACCATCGGCTTCGTCACCCGCGGGCCTGAAAAGGGTTTATCCTTTGTTCTTGACCTTGCCCGCCGGTCGCCGGATCTGCGCTATCTGATCTACGGCCACGACCGTGGTCGTCCTGACGTGCTGCCTGAAAATGTCGACTGGCGGGGATGGGCGTCTGACCGGGATGCGATGTTTGCCTCGGCACAGCTCTGGCTGGTGCCATCGCTCTGGGCGGAGCCGTTTGGCCGCGTTTCGATCGAAGCACAGGCGGCGGATCGCGCTGTGTTGGTTGCGGGAACCGGGGGCTTGCCGGAAACCGTTCTGGACCCTCGGTTCCGGATGGATGGGTTTGATGCGGAGCAATGGCTGATACGCCTGCGGTCCTTGCTGCAGCTTGCACCTGCGGACTTGCAAAGGAACGGTGCCCGAATTCGCGAGAGTTTTTCGTCAGAAGCACATGATGCCCGGGTGCTTGGGGCGATGGAACGCATTCTTGCTGGGCAAAGGGAGAAGGCCCATGCTTGATCGGATCCGTGCGATACCGAGGAAACTTGCAACGACCAGCCGCTTGTGGCGGGGGGAGGATGCGCTTGTCCTGCGATGGGCGACAGAGGGCGTTGTCGCGCAGAACTGGGGGGACAAGCTGAACCCCTATATGGCTGAACGCATCAGTGGCCGCAGGGTGATCCATCGCGCCGATGTCTATCCTATCCCGCCTCGGCCCGTGCATTACTGGATCGGAAGCCATCTTGCGACGGCCTGCAGCGACCCGAATGCCGTGGTCTGGGGTGCCGGCTTCATTTCTGCCGATGTCCCGATCACCGGGCGTCCAAGCGAGATCCACGCCGTCCGCGGGTGGTTGTCGAACGAACGTCTTCGGAAAGGGGGGCTACCGGCGCCGGATGTTGTCGGCGATGTAGCACTTCTGTTGCCCCGGCTTTACACGCCGAAACGGACCCATGAGCGTCGGTCCCTGGGGGTTATCCCACATTGCTACGAATGGGATGAGCCGTTTTTCCGCGCCACCCGGAACTGGGAAGATGCCCGTGTGATTGATATCAGCGGCGACATCGAGGATGTCGTAGATCAGATCGTGGCCTGTGACAGGATTATCTCTTCTTCGCTGCACGGGATAATTTGCGCCGATTCCTACGGTGTTCCGGCAATCTGGCTTCATGCGTCGGACAAACCGAAGGGCGACGGTTTCAAGTTTCGCGATTACTTTTCCTCGGTCGGGCGACCGGACTCTGTGCCGGTCCAGGTCGATGGAAACACCCCACGGCAGGCCGTTGAAGATCAATTCATCGATTACAAGATCGAGATCGACCTGGACGCGCTATGGCGCGCATGTCCCGTGCAGACAAACTTGCCGTGACGTCCTCGGATATGTGTTTGACATGATTTCCATTCTCCTCCCTGACCTTCGTGGGGGTGGTGCCGAACGGGTCAATATCGATCTCGCCCACGAGTTCGTCCGCGCCGGCCACGCGGTGGAATTCGTGCTGATGCAGGCGCGGGGGGAGTTGCTAGGCGAGGTCCAGACGTCCTTTTCGGTGGTCAATCTGGGCACGCCACGTGCCCGCGGCGTGCCACTCGCGCTGGCCCGCTACCTGCGTCAACGGCGTCCTGACTCTCTGCTGGCCGCCATGTGGCCGCTGACCGTGATCGCGCCCGTGGCCCGTGGTCTCGCCAGACAGCGCTGCAGGGTCCTCGTGTCGGAGCACAACACTTTGTCGGTGCAGTACCGCGATTGGGGGGGGGCGCATCTGATAGCCATGCGCCTGTCAATGGCGCTGGGGTACCGGCTGGCCGATGCCCGGGTCGGGGTTTCTGCTGGCGTTGTCGACGACATTGCCGCCCTGTCCGGGCTTTCCCTTCAGGCGTTCAGCGTCATTCACAACCCTGTGCCCCCCCGCCCGGAGCCGGATACGGCGACCATGACGGGGGCAGAGCACCTATGGGCGGGACCGCCAGGTGCCCGGATCGTGACGGTTGGCAGCATGAAGGCACAGAAAAACCATCCGCTGCTTCTGCGCGCATTTGCACAGCTTGACCGGCCCGATGCGCGATTGATGTTCGTTGGCGACGGGACGGGGCGGGACGCATTGCAGCGCCTTGCGTGCGAGCTTGGCATTGCCGACCAGGTCATTTTTGCCGGCTTTCAGCCCGATCCGACACCGTTCTATCGAACCGCCGACCTGTTCGTTCTGTCCTCGGATTACGAGGGGTTCGGGAATGTCATCGTCGAGGCCCTGTCTTGTGGCACACCCGTCGTGTCTACCGACTGTCCCTCGGGGCCAGCCGAGATCCTGGCGGACGGCGAATACGGGCGGCTCGTACCAGTGGGCGATGCGTCGGCCTTGGCGCAGGCCATGGAGGCAACCCTGGCCGATCCGCCTGCACCGGATCGCCTGAAAGCACGGGCCAGGGATTTTGCGCCCGAGAAGGCCGCCAGCCGTTACCTTGAATTGATGGTGTAGCAGTGACCCACATTCTCTACCTCACTCGCAACGGCCTTCTGGAGCCGCTCGGCCAGAGCCAGGTGATGAGCTATCTGCGCGGGCTGCCGCGGGATCATCGCATCAGCCTGGTCAGTTTCGAAAAGCCCGAGGATTGGGCCGATGAGGCCGCCATGGCCCGCGCGCGCGCCGATTGTGCCGCTCACGGGATCGAGTGGCGTCCGCAGCGCTTTCGGCGGCGTCCGCCACTGATCGCGCCCGCCTGGGGGCAGGTCGTGATGGGGGCCGTGGCGCTACGGCTGGTCCTTTCACGCAAGGTGGGGCTGGTCCATGCGCGGTCGTACCTGCCTGCCGGAATTGCCTGGGTCCTGTGGCGGCTGACGGGAACGCCCTTCATCTTCGACATGCGGGCGCTCTGGCCCGAGGAGCTGATCACGGCCGGCCGGTTGCGCCGTGGATCGGTGATCCATCGCATGCTGGCGCGGCTGGAACGTCTATGCCTGCGCGATGCCGCCGGGGTGGTCTCGTTGACCGAGGCGGCGGTGCGGTATCTGGAAGAGGTGTATCCGAAAGAGCTTTCCGGAAAGCGTATCCGTGTCATTCCCACCTGTGCAGACCTCGACCGGTTCACGCCGCCCTCGGAGCATCCGGAGACGGCTGTCTATGGCTGCGTGGGCACGGTTCTGAGCGGTTGGTTCCGGATCGACTGGCTAGCCGCCTTTTTCCGGGCGGTAGCGCGGAAGGATGCGGAAGCGCGGTTCGAGATCGTCACCCGGGATGATGCCGACACGGTGCGCGCCCGGCTGAATGAGCGGGGAAAGCTGGAGGCCCTGTCCATTTTTGCTTCCCCTCCCCAGCTCGTCCATGAGGCGGTCGAGAAGCACTCGGTTTCCGTGATGTTTTTTACAGATGGCAGAAGCAAGCTCGGAAGCGCCCCGACCCGCTTGGGAGAGGTTTTGGGTTGCGGAATTCCAGTCGTCGCGAACGAGGGCGTGGGGGATGTGGCCGAAATCATCCGCCGCTACCGGGTCGGTGTGATTGCGCGGGACGGGTCGGATGCGGCCATGGACGAGGCTGTTGCCGAACTCGACCAGCTGCGGAAAGACCCCGATCTGGCCACGCGCTGCCGGCAGGCAGCGGAGGATGTCTTTTCGTTGGAGCGCGGTACGGACGCATACCGCTCGCTTTACCGCGATATCCTTGGGGTCACGCCGTGAGCCAAGGCTTTTGAGGCCTGCAAGTCCCTTGCCCGATATTCCAACATTACCGGACCACTCGTGAACCTCCTCATCCTCAGCCGATATGACCGGCGTGGCGCATCGAGCCGCCTGCGCATGATGCAATATGTGCCGGCACTGGAGCAGGCCGGGTTCACCGTGATCCTCGAAAGCCTCTTCGACGCTGCATATCTGGATAACCTCTATTCCGGTCGCCGGAATAAAGAGCAGATCCTTGCCGCCTATAGGCGCAGGATCGCAAGCCTGCGCAGAAGAGGGGATATCGATCTCATCTGGCTGGAAAAGGAAGCCCTGCCCTGGGTGCCGGCCGGGCTGGAGCTTGCTCTCTTTCCCAAGGGCGTACCGGTCGTCGCCGATTATGACGATGCGGTCTTTCATCGATACGATCAGCATCCGCGGCGCCTGGTCAGAGGGCTGCTCGGAGACAAGATCGGGCGGGTGATGCAAAGCGCGCAGATGGTTTTGGCAGGCAATACCTATCTCGGCGATTTCGCCACGAAAGCCGGGGCCGCCCGTGTCGAGATCGTACCAACGGTCGTCGATACTGAAGTCTACGACGCGTCGCCCCGCAAGATTCAGAACGAGACGGTAACGGTTGGGTGGATCGGAACGCCGGAATCATGGCGTGGATGTGTGCAACCACTCATAGGTTCCATTCGCAAACCCGTTGAGGCGCTCGGAGGGCATCTTTTGGGGGTTGGTATCGGGAAAGACGATGCCGAGGCATCCTGGATGGATGTTCGGGAATGGTCCGAGACACGAGAGGTCTCCGATATCCGCGCAATGGATATCGGTATCATGCCGCTGCCGGACACACTCTGGATGTGGGGAAAGTGCGGCTACAAGCTCATCCAGTATATGGCCTGCGGGCTGCCTGTCGTTGCCTCTCCGGTGGGCGTGAACACTGAGATCGTCGAGCATGGCGTCAACGGGTTCCTCGCCGAGACCGACGAAGACTGGCGCAAGGCGCTGGAGACCCTGATCGGCGATCCGGCCCTCAGGGAACGCATGGGGAAGGCCGGACGCAAAAAGGTCGAGACCTGGTACAGCCTCCAGGTGCAGGGGCCGCGGGTTGCGCAGATGCTGGCGGAGGTGGCACGGAATGGACGGGCCTGACACCTTGGTGACGATGCCAACCCTCATGACGGGGACCGTGTAAGATGTGCGGGATTGCCGGTCTGTTGGCGTGCGGCCAGGCGCCTGAGGGCCTGATCGCCGAGGAAACCTTGCGCGGGATGGCGGATGCCCTTGCGCATCGGGGGCCGGATGCCCAGGGCGTGTGGCTTGATCCCAGGGACGGGGTTGGCC
>JBNGDM010000042.1:0-16400 GCA_049975105.1 Rhodovulum sp.
GCCCGGGCTGGGCGCCCGGGCCAGGGCTGTGTGGTGAGCGGACGCTCCGCTTGTTCCGCGGGGATAGGTGTGGGCCGGGTTTGGCGCCCCTGTGGACAAGGGGGAGGGTAATGCGCGCGCGGAAGGCTTTGGGCGGGCGCGTGGGGCGTGGTAGGATGCGCCATCCAGAGGGAGGACGGGCGATGAACCTGACCGGCTATATGAAGATCCCCGATATCGACGGTGAATCGAAGGCCGCCGAGCACGAGGACGAGATCGACCTGTTCGATATCGAGTGGCAGATCGAGCGCGAGACCTCGGGGCTTTTGGGGCGCGGGCGGCTGAGGGGCCGGGTCGAGGCGGCGCCGGTGGTGGTGCGGAAATGGTACGACGCGTCCTCGCCGTACCTGGCGGAGGCGGTGGCGACCGGACAGGCCTTTGACGAGATCGTGATCCAGATCCGCAAGGACAGCGGCGACGCGCACCTGGATTACCTGACCCTGACGCTGGAGGATTGCCGGATCGCCGGCTACCGGATGGGCGGGGCCGAGGCGATGGCGGTGATCGAGGAAGAGGTCGAGATCGTCTATGACAAGATCACCGTGAAATACATCGTGCAGGCCGAGGATCACAGCGCCGGCGACGAACACGAGGTCGAGATCGACCCCAACGCGGTGGTCTGAGCGGGCGGCGCGGCCCCGCGCCCCCTTGTGTTGCGGGGGCGCGGGGGGCTAGATGCGGCCAGCCAAAGACATTGCCCGCAGGATTTCCCGATGCCCGACACCGATATCACCGATTTCAACGACCGCATGCTGTCGCTGGGCCTGGCCCGCGTGTCCGAGGCCGCGGCGCTTGCCTCGGCGAAACTGATCGGCCATGGCGACGAGAAGGCCGCCGACCAGGCCGCGGTGGACGCGATGCGCACCCAGCTGAACAAGCTGGAGATCGCGGGCGTGGTGGTGATCGGCGAGGGCGAGCGCGACGAGGCGCCGATGCTGTTCATCGGCGAAGAGGTGGGCACCGGCACCGGCCCCGCGGTCGATATCGCGCTGGACCCGCTGGAGGGCACGACGCTGACCGCCAAGGACATGCCGAACGCGCTGGCGGTGATCGCGATGGGGCCCAGGGGGTCGATGCTGCATGCGCCCGACGTCTATATGGAAAAGCTGGCGATCGGGCCGGGCTATCCGCAGGGCGTGGTGACGCTGGACATGGCGCCCGCCGAACGGGTGCGCAAGCTGGCCGAGGCCAAGGGCGGCGATCCCGACGATATCACGGTGTGCATCCTGGAACGGCCCCGGCACGAGGACCTGATCGCCGAGGTGCGGTCCACCGGCGCGGCGATCCGGCTGATCACCGATGGCGACGTGGCGGGCATCATGCATTGCGCCGAGGCGCAGCGCACGGGCATCGACATGTACATGGGGTCCGGCGGGGCGCCCGAGGGGGTGCTGGCGGCCGCGGCGCTGAAATGCATGGGCGGGCAGATGTTCGGCCAGCTGCTGTTCCGCAACGATGACGAGCGGGGCCGCGCCGCGCGCGCCGGGATCGAGGATCTGAACCGGGTCTATACCCGCGACGAGCTGGTGCGCGCCGACGTGATCTTTGCCGCGACGGGGGTCACCGACGGCTCGCTGTTGCCGGGGATCAAGCGCGAGGTGGGCTGGCTGACGGCCGAGACCCTGTTGATGCGGTCGAAAACCGGCTCGGTCCGGCGCATGGTCTATCGCACCCCCGAAGAATAGGGGATGGCGCGGGCCTTCCTCGATGTCGAAAGCTCGGCGACGGGGCGGCGCTGGACCGGCCCCGACGCCGAGGTAACGCGCCAGGCCGAGGCGCTGGAACAGGCCGCGCGCCTGCCCGCCCCCGTGGCCGCCGTGCTGGCCCGGCGCGGCGTGGCGCCCGAGGCGGCCGAGGCGTTCCTGGCCCCCACGCTCAAGGCGCTGTTGCCCGACCCGTTGAGCTTGCGCGACATGGGCCGGGCGGCGGAACGGGTCGTGGCCGCCGTCACGGGGCGCGAACGCATCGCGGTGTTCGCCGATTACGACGTGGACGGGGGGGCGTCGGCGGCGCTGATCCTGTGCTGGCTGCGGGCGCTGGGGCTGGGCGCGACGCTGTACATCCCCGACCGGATCGACGAGGGGTACGGCCCCAACGAACCGGCGATGGAACGGCTGGCGCAAGACCATGACCTGATCGTCTGCGTCGATTGCGGGACGCTGTCGCATGGCCCCATCGCGGCGGCCAGGGGGGCGGACGTGATCGTGCTGGACCACCACCTGGGGGCCGAGACCCTGCCCCCGGCGCTGGCGGTGGTGAACCCCAACCGGCAGGACGAGACCGGCGCGCTGGGGCATCTGTGCGCGGCGGGCGTGGTGTTCCTGATGCTGGTCGAGGCGAACCGGCAGTTGCGGGCGGCGGGGCGCGCGGGGCCGGACCTGTTGCAGTTCCTCGACCTCGTGGCGCTGGCCACCGTGGCGGACGTGGCGCCGCTGACGGGCGTGAACCGCGCGCTGGTGCGCCAGGGGCTGAAGGTGATGGCCGGGCGCAAGCGGCCGGGCCTGGTGGCGCTGGGCGACGTGGCGCGGATGAACAGCGCGCCGACGCCTTATCACCTGGGCTTCCTTTTGGGGCCGCGGGTCAATGCGGGCGGGCGGATCGGGCAGGCCGACCTGGGCGCGCGGCTCTTGGCCACGGCCGATGCGCACGAGGCCGCGGCGCTGGCCGAAAAGCTGGATGCGCTGAACACCGAGCGGCGCGAGATCGAGGCGGCGGTGCGCGCCGCAGCCCTGGAACAGGCCGAGGCGCGGGGGCTGGACGGGCCGCTGGTCTGGGCCGCGGGCGAGGGCTGGCACCCCGGCGTGGTGGGGATCGTGGCCAGCCGGTTGAAGGAGCTGACCAACCGCCCCGCCGTGGTGATCGGGCTGGAGGGCGGCGCGGGCAAGGGCTCGGGCCGGTCGGTATCGGGCGTCGACCTGGGCGCGGCGGTGCAGCGGCTGGCGGCCGAGGGATTGCTGGTCAAGGGCGGCGGGCACCGGATGGCCGCCGGGCTGACCGTGACGCAGGACCGACTGGAGGCCGCGATGGAGCGGCTGGGCGCGTTGCTGGCGAAACAGGGGGCGGGCGCGCTGGGCCCGGCGGATCTGCGGCTGGACGGGGTGCTGATGCCCGGCGCGGCCACGGTCGAGCTGATCGAGCAGATCGAGGCCGCGGGGCCGTTCGGCGCGGGCGCCCCGGCGCCCCGCTTCGCCTTTCCCGACGTGGGCGTGGGCTTTGCCCGGCGGGTGGGCGACAGCCACCTGAAGATCGGCTTCGGCGACGAGATGGGGAAGCGGCTCGACGCGATCTGTTTCGGCGCCTTCGACGGCCCGCTGGGCCCCCTGCTGGAGGGTCATGGCGGCGCGCGGTTCCACCTGGCCGGGCGGCTGGAGATCAACGAATGGGGCGGCCGGCGGCAGGTGCAGCTGCGCCTGGAGGACGCCGCGCGGGCGGACTGAGCCGGGGCGCAAATTTTTCGCGAGAATCCTCTTGCGCAGCCCGGGCATTTTTTCTAGGTAACGCCGCACGCACCGGCATGGCCCGTTCGTCTATCGGTTAGGACGCCAGGTTTTCAACCTGGAAAGAGGGGTTCGATTCCCCTACGGGCTGCCACTTTCCAAGATATGAACGTGATTTCAGGCGATTGCCGCGCCGGCCCGCGCGCCGCGCAAAGGCGCGCGCCTAGGCGCGCTTGCGCTGGTCGTCGCGGTAGAAGGCCACCAGTTCGTAGGTGAGCGAGCGCATGTCGGCCACGGTGTCGACGCAGCGGTTGGCCAGCGATTTCGACCAGGTGTGGATGCGCCCGGTGGCGCGGTCGCCGGTGCGGACGATGTCGAAGGGCAGGCCGTCGTCGATGATGCCTTTGGCCCGGGTTTCGTCGATATGCGTGAAACGAAGTGCCATGTGATTCTTTCCTGTTCTATTGGCCGGGGCGCACCGGATCGTGCGCGGACCGGCAGGTTCGGTTCGGGCGGCGCCCTGCCCCGCCTGTATCGGGGATGACGGCCGCCTGGGTCACACATATGCCCGAAATGCCAAATTTCCATGAAGCCGGCCCGGATCGGGCCCCATTTCCGGTTGCATCGGCGCGCGGGATCGGCCTTGCAGGGGGCAAAGGCAGCGCGAAGAGAAGGGAGAGCCAGCATGCCAGGGGACCAGCCGCAATACGTCATCGACCCGCCGCCCGCCGTGGCGCTGCCCGTGGCGGGGTCGGACGCGCTGTTCCCGGTGCGCCGGGTCTATTGCATCGGCCGCAACTATGCCGCCCACGCGGTCGAGATGGGCCATGACCCCGACCGCGAGGACCCGTTCTTCTTTCAGAAGAATCCCGACAACCTGACCCCCGATGGCCGGTTCCCCTATCCGCCCATGACGCGCGACGTCCACCACGAGGCCGAACTGGCGGTGATGCTGAAATCGGGGGGGCGCGACATTCCCGTGGCCGAGGCGCTGGAGCATGTGTTCGGCTATGCGCTGGCGCTCGACATGACGCGGCGCGATCTGCAGGCCGCGCAAAAGGCGCTGGGCCGGCCCTGGGAGATCGGCAAGGCGTTCGAGGGGTCGGCCCCGGTCGGCCCGATCCACCCGGCCCGCGCGATCGGCCATCCCGACCGGGGGCGGATCACCCTGCGGGTCAACGGCGAATTGCGCCAGGACGGCGACCTGAACCAGATGATCTGGAAGGTGCCCGAGATGATCGCCCACCTGTCGCGCTATTACACGCTGGCGGCGGGCGACGTGATCCTGTCGGGCACGCCCGCGGGCGTCGGCCCGATCGTGCGCGGCGACGTGATGGAAATCGCGGTCGAGGGGCTGGGCGCGATGACGGTCGCGGTGGTCTAGGCCGGCCCCGCCGCCGCGCCGAGGCCGCGCAGAAGCACCGCGATGGCGCGATCGACGCGCGCCCGCGCCGCCTCGGGCGCCTCGCGCGGGGCGCCGACATCCAAGAGCTTGTCCAGCGGACAGGGCAGCGCCATCGCGTGCAACAGCGCCGCCGCCGCGTCGGTATCGGCGATGGACACCTCGCCCCGGGCGACGCCGCGGTCGAGTTCGGCGCGGATCAGCCGGCGGACCGCGCGCGGCCCCTCCTCCAGCATGGTGCGGGCCAGGTCGGGCTGGCGCGGCGCCTCGGCGATGGCCGCGCGCATCACCTCGAGCGCGGCCGACCCCTCTGCCGGCAGCCGGTCGGCGGCCAGCAGCAGGCGCAGCCGCTCGGGCAGCGGCAACGCCTCCTGCGCGGGGGTCAGCGGCGCGACGAACCCCTCGCGCAGGCGGCGCACCAGCGCGGGGAACAGCGCCGCGCGCCCGTCGAACACGGCGTAAAGCGTGCGCTTGGACATGCCCGCCTCGCGCGCGACGGCGTCCATCGTGATGCCCTGAAGGCCGCGGTCGAGCAGCACGCGTTCGGCCGCGTCGAGAATCACCCGCTCGCGCTCGGCGCGGTCCATCTGGGGCGGACGGCCCCGGCGCGGCATGCAACTGCCCATCGCGGCGGCACTTTCCTTTGTTGCAGGCCTCCGCCCCCGCCATGGGCGGATTCCGGCTTGCGCGGCGGCGCGGAAGCGAATAACGAAACGCATAGGTTTTATAAATACGCGCGCCGCTCTTTACCAGAGTTTTCGCCCCTTCCAGGAGCCCTGCCATGCCCCGCCTCTTCCGGGTTCTCGCCGCCATCCTGACGCTTACGCTTGCCACGGGCCCCGGCCTGGCCCAGCAGGGCCCCGGCCAGGGCGGCGAGCGCCCGCCGACGCCGGTCACGGTGGTCTCGCTGGCGGCCCAGGACGTGACGCTGACCACGCGGCTGCCGGGGCGGGTGGTGGCCTCGGGCGTGGCCGAAGTGCGCCCGCAGGTCGCCGGCCTGATCATCGAGCGGCTGTTCGAGGAGGGCGCCGAGGTCGCGCTGGGCGATGCGCTGTACCGGATCGACGCGGCCAGCTACGAGGCGCAGGTCGCCGCCGCCGAGGCCGCGGTGGCCCAGGCCACGGCCACGCTGCGCGCCGCGCAGAAAGAGGCGGACCGCATCCAGACCCTGCTGGCGCGCAACGTGACCAGCCAGCAGAACGTGGACGACGCGGTGGCCGCGCGCGACGCCGCCGAAGCCGGGCTGAAGGTCGCCGAGGCGCAGCTTCTGGCCGCGCGGATCGACCTGGAGCGGACCACGATCACCGCGCCGCTGGCGGGCACCGTGGGCCGGTCGCTGACCACGCGCGGCGCGCTGGTGACCGCGGGCCAGGCCCAGCCGCTGGCGGTGATCCGCAGCCTGGACCCGGTCTATGTCGATGTCACGATGTCGGCCGCCGAACTGATCGCCTGGCGGCGCGGACACCTGGAAACCACCCTCGCCGAGGCCGACCGCACGGTCAGCCTGCACCTGCCCGATGGCGGCGGGTTCGAGCACGAGGGCGAGCTGACCGCGGCCGAACCCTATGTCGACGAACAGACCGGGGTGGTAGTCCTGCGCATGGAATTTCCCAACCCCGACAAGCTGTTGCTGCCGGGCATGTACGTTCAGGTGGACATGCCCACCGGGGTGGTGCCGGACGCGATGCTGGTTCCGCAGGAAGGCGTCAGCCGCGACCGGCGCGGCCGGCCCACGGCCATGGTCGTCACCCCCGAGAACACCGTCGAACAGCGCGTGCTGACGGTGATCGGCGACCGCGGGTCGGACTGGATCGTGACCGGCGGGCTGGCCGATGGCGACCGGCTGATCGTGGCCGGGCTGCAGAAGATCGCCCCCGGCGCGACGGTCGCGCCCGAGGAACGTGCCGCCGCCCCGGCGCCCGCCAACTGACCCCCGGAGATCCCTGCCCATGGCCCGTTTCTTCATCGACCGCCCGGTCTTCGCCTGGGTCATCTCGATCCTCATCATGGGGATCGGGCTGTTGTCGATCTTCACCCTGCCGATCGCGCAATACCCGCAGATCGCGCCGCCATCCGTCAGCGTGCAGGCGTCCTATCCCGGCGCCTCGGCGGACACGGTGGCCAATACCGTCACCCAGGTGATCGAACAGCAGATGACCGGCCTCGATGGGCTGCGCTATATCTCGTCGTCGTCCACCTCGGCGGGGCAGGCGCAGATCACCCTGACCTTCGAGACGGGGACCGATCCCGACATCGCCCAGGTGCAGGTGCAGAACAAGCTGGCGCAGGCCACGCCCCTGCTGCCCGAGACGGTGCAGCGCCAGGGCGTCAACGTGCGCAAATCCTCGGCCGGGTTCCTGATGGTGATCGCGCTGATCTCCAGCGACGGGTCGCTGGAGCAGGTGGACCTGTCGGACTACATGGAATCGAACCTGGTCGACGCCTTTGCCCGGATCGAGGGCGTGGGCGAGGTGCAGGTGTTCGGGTCGCAATACGCGATGCGCATCTGGCTGGACCCGGCGAAACTGGCCGCGTTCGAGTTGACGCCGTCGGACGTGGTTTCGGCCGTGTCGGCGGAAAACGCGCAGATCTCGGCCGGGGCCTTCGGCGCCCTGCCCGCCCCCGAGGGCCAGCAACTGAACGCCACGATCACCGCGCAATCGCTGCTGACCAGCCCCGAGGATTTCGAACAGATCGTGCTGCGCGCGGAAACCGATGGGGGCCTTGTGCTGCTCAAGGACGTGGCGCGGGTCGAGATCGGGGCGGAAAGCTATGATACCATCGCGCGGCGCAACGGACAGCCCGCGGCGGGCATGGCGATCCGGCTGGCGCCCGGCGCCAACGCGCTGGACACCGCCGAGCGGGTCAAGGCCAAGGTCGAGGAATTCTCGGAGTTCTTCCCCGAGAACGTCGATTACGTGATCCCCTATGACACCACGCCCTTCGTGGAAATCTCGATCAAGGAGGTGGCCAAGACCCTGGTCGAGGCGATCATCCTGGTGTTCCTGGTGATGCTGCTGTTCTTGCAGAACATCCGCGCCACGCTGATCCCGACGCTGGCGGTGCCGGTGGTGTTGCTGGGCACGTTCGGCATCCTTGCGGCCTTCGGGTTCTCGATCAACACGCTGACCATGCTGGCGATGGTGCTGGCGATCGGCCTGCTGGTCGACGACGCCATCGTGGTGGTGGAAAACGTCGAACGCATCATCGAGGAAGAGGGGCTGGACCCGCGCGAGGCGACGCGCAAGTCCATGGGCCAGATCACCGGCGCGCTGGTGGGCATCGCGCTGGTGCTGTCGGCGGTGTTCGTGCCGATGGCGTTCTTCGGCGGCTCCACGGGCGTGATCTATCAGCAATTCTCGATCACCATCGTCTCGGCGATGGCGCTGTCGGTTCTGGTGGCGCTGACGCTGACGCCGGCGCTGTGTGCCTCGATCCTGCGGTCCAAGGATGCCCAGCACGCCAAGCGCGGGCCGTTCGGCTGGTTCAACCGGTTCTTCGACCGGCTGACGGGGGGCTATGCCGGGTCGGTCGGGTGGATCGTGCGCCGGCCGCTGCGGGTCGGGGTCATCTACGTGCTGCTGGCGGTCACCATGGGCTGGCTGTTCGTCAAGACGCCCACGGGCTTCCTGCCGGAAGAGGACCAGGGCCTGCTGTTCACGCTGATCCAGGCGCCGACGGGGGCCACGGCGGAACGCACCCAGGCGGTGGCCGAGCAGGTCCGCGAGTTCTACCAGAACGGCGAGGCCGAGAACGTGAAATCGGTGTTCACGGTCGTGGGCTTCAGCTTTGCGGGCCGGGGTCAGAACATGGGGCTGGCCTTCGTGCAGCTGAAGGACTGGGACGAGCGCCCGCGCCCGGACCAGAGCGTGCAGGCCATCGCGGGGCGCGCATTCGGCGCGTTCAGCCAGATCCGCGACGCGATGGTGTTTCCCATCGTGCCGCCCTCGGTGATCGAGCTGGGCAACGTCTCGGGGTTCGATTTCTACCTGCAGGCGCGCGCGGGGCAAAGCCACGAGGAGTTGCTGGCCGCGCGCAACCAGTTGCTGGGCATGGCGTCGCAAAGCCCGCTGATCGGGTCGATCCGGCCCAACGGGTTGCAGGACGCCGCGCAGTTCAAGCTGGATATCGACTGGCGCGCGGCGGGGGCGATGGGGCTGTCGGCCACCGATATCGGGCAGCTTCTGTCGATCGCCTGGGCGGGGCGCTACGTCAACGATTTCGTCGACCGCGGCCGGATCAAGCGCGTCTACGTCCAGGGCGCCCCCGAGGCGCGCGCCACCCCCGAGGATATCGAGCTGTGGCGGGTGCGGAACGCCAGCGGCGGGCTGGTGCCGTTTTCCAACTTCACCACCGCGGACTGGGAATTCGGGCCGCAGGGGCTGAACCGCTATAACGGCGTGCCGGCGATGCAGTTGCAGGGCGGGCCCGCGCCGGGCGTGACCACCGGCGAGGCGATGGCCGAGATCGAACGGCTGGCGGGGCAGTTGCCGCCCGGGTTCGGCGTGGCCTGGACCGGGCTGTCGCTGGAGGAACGCGAATCCGGCAGCCAGGCGCCGCTGCTGTATGCGCTGTCGCTGGCCGCCGTGTTCCTGTGCCTTGCCGCGCTTTACGAAAGCTGGGCGATCCCCTTCGCGGTGATGCTGGCGATGCCCATCGGGGTGCTGGGCGCGCTGGTCGGCGCGTGGCTGGGACAATTCGAGAACGGGGTGTTCTTCCAGGTGGCGCTGCTGACGGTGATCGGGTTGACCGGCAAGAACGCGATCCTGATCGTGGAATTTGCACGCGACCGGCAGGAGGCGGGCGAGGACCTGCTGACCGCCGTGCGCGAGGCGGCGCGGCAGCGGTTCCGGCCGATCATCATGACCTCGATGGCGTTCACGCTGGGGGTGCTGCCGCTGGTGCTGAGCACCGGGGCCGGGTCCGGCGGGCGCACGGCGATCGGATCGGGCGTGCTGGGCGGCACGCTGAGCGCGACGATCCTGGGCGTGCTGTTCGTGCCGCTGTTCTACGTGGCGATCCGGCGGCTGGCGCGGGGGCGGCTGGCGCGCTAGCGCGCCGGTCAGCCCGGGGCGCGGGTCGCGGGCGGCGGCGGCATATAGACCGAGGTGCGCGCCCGCCCCGTGCCCTTGGATTCATAGAGCGCGATATCGGCCTCGCGCATCAGCCGCGCCGGGTCGGGCGCGCTGTGGCGGGTGAAGACCGACACGCCGATACTGGCCGAGATCCGGCATTCCACCCCCTCGACCCGGATCGGTTCCTCCAGCCGCGCGATCAGGCGCTGGCCGAGCCGTTCGAGCTGGGCCGGGTCGACGATGTCGACGGCCAGGATCACGAATTCGTCGCCGCCGACCCGCGTCACCAGGTCCTGAACGCGGCATTCGTCCACCAGCATCCGCGCCACCGCGCACAGCACCGCGTCGCCGACCGCGTGGCCGTGGGTGTCGTTGATCTGCTTGAAATAATCCAGGTCGACATGCATCAGCCCGAAGGGCCGGCCCTGGCCCATGAACTGCCCCAGCACGGCATCGAGGCGGCGGCGGTTGCCCACCCCGGTCAGAATGTCGGTCGCGGCCTTTTCCTCGGCCGAGACGCGGGCGCCGTTCAGGCGCTGGGCCAGGCGGCGCAATTCGTCGGTGACGGCGGACTTGGCCTCGGTCAGATACAGCAGTTCGGCGGCCAGGTCGGTGGGCGCGAAATCGCGCAGCGTCAGGTCGAACCGGCCCACCGCGTCCAGAAGCGAAATGCCCATCGACAGGTTCAGCAACGCCCCCTCGCCGCCTTGCAGGCCCACCACCATCCCCTTGAGCGGCAGCGCGGGCGCCCCCGTCAGCGTCAGTTTCAGCGGCTGCCCCGCCAGTGCCAGCAGCCCCGCCATGTCCCCGGCCGCTTGCGGGCGGCGCAGCGTCACCACCTCGGCAAAGGGGCGGCCCCGCAGGTCGCCGCCGGCCAGCCGCTCGATCGTCGGCCCGGCATGGCGCACGCGCCCTTCGGGGCACAGGCACAGATGCATCGGCAAAAGCCGGGCCAGCGCCGGGGCGCCCAGCCCGATCACCGCCTCGCCGGCCCAAGGTTCGGAAATGACGTTCATGCCCCCCCCGCCGCAAGTGAAAAGCTGCGCCCGGCATGGAATTCCGCGTCCAGCAGGCTGACGGTCAGCACCGCGTGGCCGGGCCTGCGGTCGATCACGTCGAGCAGCGCCAGCGCGCCGTAATCGTCGGCCATCGCGCGCAGCATGCCCTGCAGCACGAATTCCACCCCCGGCCAGCCGCCGCGGACATGGATCACGAAGCCTTCCGCGGCGTCCTCGGTCAACTCGATGTCGGGCAATTCCAGATCGGGCACGGCCAGACGCGCGCGTTCGGGCAAGTCATCGATCGTGAACAGGAATTCCAGGAAATTCTCGCCCCCGAAACGCAACAATCGGCGTAGGGCCTCGAAGTCCTTGTTCGAGACGAGATAGGTTCCCATGTCCTCCAGCAGCATCTCGCGCGGCAGGCCGAGGCGGTCGGCCGCGGCATCCAGAACCGCGTCGGTCAGCGCGTCTTCATAGGTCAACATGGCCTCGAAACCGCCGGGTTCGACCCCGGCGGTATGCGCCACGTGCGACCAGCATTCCGCGCCATAGATGTCGCTCAGAAAACACTGGATCGCGCGGTTGATGAGACCGTGCATAGAATACGCTCCGCAAGACTGCGTGCCCATGAAACGCTGTCACTCTGCGGCCAAGGGATTAAGAAAAGGCAAAACCCCGCCGGCGGGCTCAGCGCCCGAAAAACAGCCGCCGCCCGGCCACGTCGAGCGCGTTGAGTGTCTGCGGTTTCAGCCGGAAATCGCCCGCGGCCAGCGCGTCGATGGCGTCGTCGGCGGCGCGGTAGAAATCGCCGCCGGACAGGAATTCGGGGCTGCGCATGGTGAAACCGGGCCCGTCCTCGCGCGCGTAATAGGCCCGCACCAGGAGCGCGCCGGCGGGGTTGTGGGCGACGATCAGCACCTCGTCGCCGGGGCGCGGTTCCGAGAAATCGGCCAGCACCGCGACGCAGCCCGGGTTGCCGCCCGCGGTGCGGTAGTCGCAGGCCCGGCCGATCTGCTGCAACTCCCACGGGCGCAGGCTGGCCAGAAGGCCCTCGGGCAGGGCCGCGCCGCGGGGGCGCACCGGCAGCCGGCCGGCCAGGTCGGCGGCCAGCCGCGCCGCGTCGTCGGTGATGCCCGCGCGCTCGAACCCATAGCGGGTGTCGGCGGTTTCCAGCGCGGCCAGCCGCTCGGCCAGGCGGGGGTCGTCCAGGGTGGCCAGCCGCGCGATACCCGCCTGCCCGGCGCGGCCCCATTCGCGCCCGATCGCCCAGAGGTCGAGCGCATCGGCCGCGACGCGGCCGGTTTCGAACCGGGTCAGCTGGTTGGCGACCGAGATCCGCTGCGGGTTTATCAGCGGGGTGAAGAAGGCCGCGATCATCGCCATCGCGAGCAGGGCCATCGCGGTATTGGCGCGCCGGATCCGGTCGGCCCAGCCCGGCCCCCGCAGCACCGCCGCGGCATAGGCCAGCCCGTAGCCCAGCGCCAGCGCGGCCAGCGCGCCGGCCACGATCCGGTCCGGCGTCAGGCCGTATTGCTGGACCCGCATCCAGATCGCGAAGCCCGCCAGCCCCGCCAGCGCCGGCAAGAGCAGCGCCATCAGCCGGCAGCACCAGCAGGTCAGCCCGCCGGGCACCCGGCGGTCCTCCTCGGCATCCAGCCCGGTCGAGACCAGCGTCGCCGCCCCGAAGGCCATCGCCAGAAGCGTGGCGGCGGCGGAAAACTCGCCGAAGAGGTTGGACAGCCCGCGGAACGGCAGCGCGGCGAGGAACACCGCGTTGACCACCAGCACCACCGGCAACAGCAGCCGCAACAGCCGCAGCACCAGGTCGGGCGAGACGAAATCGGACAGCTCGCCCACCACCGCCAGCGCCAGCCCCAGCACCGCGCCAGTCAGCAGGTAGGGCATTTCTGGGCGGTCGATCAGCCGCTCGATCAGGTCGATGCCCACCAGTTCCAGAAGCGCGTTCGACAGGAACAGCACGCCCCAGACAAGGCCCACGAAAAGCCAGGCCGCGGCCAGGCGCACGACGATCATCCAGGACTGGGTGAACAGCACCGCGTAATCGGTCAGCCGCGTGCCCCGCCCGAGCCCCGCGACCAGGAAGGGCAGCGCCAGGACCAGTAGCAGCGCGAAGCCCGGCCAGGGATGCCCGCTGGCCAGGAACCCGGCCACGTCGTCATAGCGGAAACTGCCCCAGGCCATGAGCCCCGCCAGCGGCAGCGCCACCAGCGCCGCGGCGGCAAGCGCCCGGCGCAGCGGCAGCGGGCCGGCAAGCGCGAGCGCGGCCGAGAAGAACGCGGTGCCGAGGGCGGTGAGGAACAGCAACAGGCGCGGCGCATCGGCCATGCGGTCGGGCGCCACGTCGCGCAACAGCCAGGCCGAAAGCCCGGCCAGGAGCCCCAGCCCGCCAAGGGTGATCCGCCCCGTGGCCGGGGCCGCCGCCGTCTCGCCCATCGCCTGCCTCCCAGTGTGGTTGGACCGAGCATAGACCCGCCCCGTGGCCGCGGCCAGAGGCCGGCGGGGCGCGGGGCGGATCGGGGGCCTGTCGCCGGACCGGACGGGGGGCTGTGGGGCGATGCGGGGGTCTGTCGGCGTGACCGGAGGGGGGGCACGGCCGGCCGCGGGCGGGCGCCGGCGGGTCAGGCCGCGGTGCAGCTGACCTCGACCGTGTTGCGGCCCGAGGCCTTGGCCCCGTAAAGTGCGCGGTCGGCCTGGTCCATCAGCGTGGCGACCTCGGCCTCGACATTGGCGTCGCCCGCCGCCAGCGGCCGGTCGCTGCCGAAGGCCACGCCCACGCTGATCGTGACGCCGATCTCATCCGCACCGCCCGGCAGCCGGACCGGCGATTCGGCGACCAGGGTGCGCAACCGCTCGGCGGTGGCGCAGGCGCGGTCGGGGTCGGTTTCGGGCAGGGCGACCATGAATTCCTCGCCGCCGATCCGCGCCACCAGGTCGACCGCGCGCAAGTTGTCCTTCAGCCGGCGCGCCACCTCGACCAGGACCGCGTCGCCCGCGGCGTGACCGTAGCGGTCGTTCACCCGCTTGAACCGGTCGATATCGATCAGCATCACCGCGTAGCCGCGCCCGGTTTCGGCCGCGCGCTCGGCGATGCGGGCCAGGTGGGGCAGCGCGTAGCGGCGGTTGAACAGCCCCGTCAGCGGGTCGGTCACCGCCAGCCGCAAGCCATCCTCGACCGTCGCGCGCAGCCGGTCGGCCTGGTTCTTGCGGCGCAGCTGGCTCTTGATGCGGATCGCCAGTTCCTGCGGGTCGACCGGGCCGACGATCAGGTCGTTGGCGCCCAGGTCCAGCGCCATCGCGGCGGTTTCGCGCGCGGCCTCGGGCACCACGACCAGGACCGCGGCGTGGCGGGTGGCGACATTGGCGCGCAATTCGGACACCAGGCGCAGGCCGGCGCCGTTGGGGGCAAGCTGCGCGTCGATCACGAAGACATCGGGGGCATGGCTGCCCGCGGGCGGGGTCAGCGCCTCGCCGCGCGAGATGGTCGTCAGCGTGTCCGAGAGCAGCGGCGCCAGCGCGGCGCGCCAGGTGCGCCCGGTGCGCGCATCGGCCGTGATCAGCGCGATATGGCCGGGATGCGCGAAGGCCGCGGCCGCCTCGGCAAAGCCCAGCGCGCGGTGGGTGCCGTTGCGCAGCGACAGTTCCTCGGCGGTTTCGCGGGCGCGCAGCAGGTTGCGCACGCGCGCCAGCAGGATCATCTCGTCCAGCGGTTTCGAGAGGAACTCGTCCGCGCCGGCCTCGAGCGCGCGCATCTTCGCATCGGCCGCGCGCGCGGCGGTGACCACGATCACCGGAATCGTGGCGGTTTCGGGATGCGCCTTGAGCCGCCGGCACAGGTCTGCCCCGTCCATGTCGGGCAGGGTCATGTCGAGAAGAATCAGGTCGGGCCGGTCACGCCGCGCCGCACTTATCGCCGCGGCCCCGTCGGAGGCCTGCAGCACCTCGTAATGCGCCTCGCTCAGCCTTACCTTCATCACGATGCGGTTGGTGGCAACGTCATCGACTATAAGGATTCGCCGGGACATCGGCGCCGCTCCCCCTGTAGAATTAAAGAGAACTTTTTACAGACATTTTTCGAGGTTCAGTCTTGGGCAGGAAGTGTTAACAAACCCTTTAACGGAAATCGCGAGAGAGGGGCGATGCGGGAATCCGCCGATGTGGTGGCCTTGGGCGCGCTGGCCTGGCTGGTGGCCGATGACGAGTTGCTGCCGGTTTTCCTGGGCGCGACCGGGGCCGGCGAACGCGATCTGCGCGACCGGGCGGACGACCCCGAATTCCTGGCCTCGGTGCTGGATTTCCTTTTGATGGACGATGCCTGGGTGCTGGCCTATTGCCGTCACGCGGGCCTGCCCGGCGAGGCGGTGATGCGCGCGCGGGCCGCGCTGCCGGGCGGTGCGGATCCGCACTGGACCTGAGCGGGACGCCCCGATTCGGACCCGCGCAGGCGCGATCACGATCGCGTGCCGGGGGCGGAGGAACGGCATTGACGGGGAGTGGATGGCCATGACGGGCCGGATCACGGCGGTCCTGTTCGACAAGGACGGCACGCTGTTCGACTTCCAGGCCAGCTGGGGCGGCTGGGCCGCGCGGCTGCTGGAGGGGCTGGCCGCGGGCGAGTCCGGGCGCCGCGCGGCGCTGGCCGCGGCGGTGGGGTTCGACACCGGCACCGGCCGGTTCCGGCGCGACAGCGTCGCCATCGCCGCCACAGCCGAGGAGATCGCCGCCCGGATGCTGCCGCACCTGCCCGGCCGCCGGGTGGACGAGCTGGCCGCCTGGATGAACGCCCAGGCCGCGGCCGCGCCGATGGTGCCCGCGGTACCGCTGGCCGCTTTGCTCGACGGGCTGGCCGCACGCGGGCTGGCGCTGGGCGTGGCGACGAACGATGCCGAGGCCCCGGCGCGCGCCCATCTGGCCGCCGCCGGGATCGCCGGACGGCTGGATTTCGTCGCGGGCTATGACAGCGGCCACGGCGCCAAGCCCGCACCGGGCCCCTTGCTGGCCTTCGCCGCGGCGGTGGGGCGCAGCCCGGACGAGGTGATGATGGTGGGCGACAGCCGCCACGACCTCTTGGCCGGGCGCCGGGCGGGCATGGCGACGGCGGCGGTTCTGACCGGGATCGCGGGGGCCGACGAACTGGCCGACCTGGCCGATGCGGTGTTGCCCGATATCGGCCACCTGCCGGGGCTGCTGGACCGGATGGCCGGGCGGCCGTCCCCGGGGTAGGCGCGCGCCGGCGGCGCGGGCGCAAGGGGGCGCTGTCTCCCGTCCTTCGGACTCCTCCCGGGGTATTGCGGCCAAGAAGAAGGGCCGGCCGGCGGGGCGGTCCCGTTCCCGACGGCGCCCCGGGGGCGGGGGCGGCGAGATCGGGGCGGCGGCTGGCCTGGGAAATAGGCCGGGACGTTCGGCTTTCGGGTCCGGGGCGTTCGGC
>JBNGDM010000043.1:0-16390 GCA_049975105.1 Rhodovulum sp.
GCGCGGCAAGCCGCGCGGCGCCTCCGGCGGGAGTATTTGGACCAAGGAAAAGCCCCGGCGCGGCCTCAGGCGGCCGGGCCGGGTGCAAAGCGGGCATGGTGGCGGCGGTAGACCTCGATCATCCAGCCGAGCATCGCCCCGTTCAGGATGTGCCACAGGAAATGCGTGCCCAGCGGGAAGCCCGCGCAAACCGGTTCGTCCAGCGTGCGGAAGGTCAGCGAGACGATCAGCAGCCCGGCGCCCAGCGCCAGACCCCGCGCGGTCGCGGGCGCGCGGCGCGCGAGCAGGCCGGCATAGACCAGGATGAGGAGTGCGACGGGCGCATAGCCCGCCGAAGACCCCAGCCAGGAAAGCTGGCCGAAGGCCCAGCCGGTGGCGGCGGCATAGGGAAAGAACAGCGTCGTCAGGCCGAGCGCGGGCCAGACCCTCAGCCCCCAATAGGTCCGGTTCGCCGCGTACAGGTAAAGCAGGATGAAGCCGAGGATCGGCAGCACGTCGGCGGCCGAGGCCCAGAGTGTCGCCTGGGTGTGGAACAGGTAGCTGCCCACACCGATCGCCGCCAGCACGACGCAGAGCGCGCGGCCCAGCGGCAGCCCCCCGGTGCGCCGCCACATCACCGCCGCCACAACCAGGAAAGCCGCGTTGGTCAGCGCGTTCACCGGCTCGGACCAATAGGTGAAATCGGTCCGCTCGCAATAGGCGTCGACTTGCGCCATCCAGTCCATGGCAATCCGCTCCGGCTCTGCTAGGGTCCGGCGAAAACCTAGGGCCCGCGGCCCGCAAGCGATAGGGAGCGTTCCATGAAAATCACCTGGCTTGGCCATTCCGGCTTTCGCATCGAGATCGCGGATCAGATCCTGCTGGTCGATCCGTGGCTGACCGGGAACCCGATGTTCGCCGAGGACCGCCGCGCCGAGGCGATCGGAGGGGCGACATATGTGCTGGTCACCCATGGCCATGGCGACCATTCCGCCGATGCGGTGGCCATTGCGCGCGAGTTGGGTATCCCGGCGGTCGGCATCTACGACCTGGTCACCTGGTGGCAGGAGAAGGAGGGGATCGAGGTCATCGGCTTCAACAAGGGCGGCACGGTGAAACTGGGCGAGGCGGCGGTGACGATGGTGAACGCGACACATTCCTCGTCGGTCTCGGGGCCGGACGGGCCGGTCTACGCGGGCGGCGAAGCCGGGTTCATGATTTCGGGCGAGGGCCACACGATCTATGTGTCGGGCGATACCGACGTGATGGCCGACATGGAGATCTTCAACGACCTGCACGGCCCCGATATCGGCATCCTTTGCGCGGGCGGGCATTTCACCATGGACATGAAGCGCGCGGCCTATGCGGCGCGGACCTTCTTCGATTTCAAGATGGTGATTCCCTGCCATTACCGGACCTTCCCGCTGCTGGAGCAATCGGCCGAGCTGCTGAAGCAGGAACTGCCCGACGTGAAGGTGCTGGAACCCGAGGTGCTGGTGCCGATCGAAGTCTAGGCGGCGGTTGGGGGGCGCTGCCCTGTGTAGTTACAGTAGGTTTTGACAGGGGATTACACGGGTTTTGATACCGGAAGAGCCCGGTAGACCTCGGGCTATCTCGGATGGGTTTTTAGGGCTGACGCTTCCCGTGGCGGTGCCACCAAGAGCAAATGCCGCTGTGACCGATACGCCGTTCAGGCGGGAACGCCTTGGCGACCTCGGCGGCGAGCGCATGATAGGTCATCCGGTCGATCCTGGCGAGGATGAAAGCGCGCAATTCAGGGTCGGTGTTGATTCTCGACGGGCGGCCGGGGCGGTGGGCGCGGCGGTGCTCGCTTGGTTCGGGCAGGTCTTCGAGGGGCGTTCGAAGGGGTGTTGGAAGACCCTCTTCAAGTTCCGCTCGAAGGGTGCCCTCAAGGCGGTCGAGCTCGGCCGAGGCGTTGTCGAGTAGCTTGCGGGCCTCGGCCAGGGCGATGCGCACGGCCACGAGGTGCGACAGGGCGCGGCTCATGCGTCCCTCCAGGGCGCGGGCGCGCTGCGATAGGGGTTGTTCGCGAGACAGTTGCGAACAGCCGTGTCGCTCATGTGGAGCGTTCGCGCGATATCGGCGACGGTCTGGCCCTCATGCGCCAGGCAGGCGGCCAGCCAGGGCTTGGCGAGCGGCACACGGCGCGGAAGGTCCGCCGCGCCAAGGGCGCGGGCCAGGTCCACGCCCACGAGTTGCACCACGCGCGAGCGTTCGGTCGGAGCCGGAATAGATCGCCGTGATGTCCTGAAGCGCGTTCATGGAGGTCACGAGGTCATCCACCGACGTGGCGAAGTCTTCGGTGGCGTCCTCGCCCTGAGCGGCCGCCATGGCCCACTGGCCCAGGGCGGCGGTGCCCGCGACAATGCCGATGGTCGCCAGGCTGACGGGGTTGATCATCGAACGGAATGCCGCCCCCAGCGCGGAGACTGCACCCTGCGCCCCCATCGGGCCGAGCACCTGGCTGATCTGGGTGCCCTGCTGGATCGCCAGCATCAGCGGCGACTGGCCCGCCGCCATCATCACGCCGATATCGTTGAACTGATATCCGAGGTTCGCGACGCTGCCCGCGGCGATGGCCGACTGGCGCCCCACATCGGCGGTCTGGCGCGCGGCGGCGCCCATGCCGGTCGACACGGTCCGCGCCTTCTGGCCCAGCTGGTCGACGGCGCGGCCGGTCTCGCGCAGCTCTTTCTGCGCCTGCTCGCCGTTCGCGGTGATCGTGCCTTGAACGACGAACGCCATGGTTCAGCCCCCTGCGGCCCGTCCGGTCACGCGGACAGGAACGGCGAGACGATCAGCTTGGCGGTGTTCGCCCAGACGTTGGACGCGCCCGACGCGTTCTGCTGCGCGTTCAGGAGCTGAAGCGCCTTCTCTTCGAGCTCGGGCGGCACCAGGAGCGTCGTGGGCTTCAAGCCGATCCGGCGGCCTTCGGGCGACTTGAAGTTCATCATGGCGGCGCGGGCGGCGGCATAAGCGGCCGTATCCAGGTCCACCTTGCAGCCATAGGCGAGCTGCCACAGGCCGAAGCCCACGTTGGCGCGGGCGCGCACCCCGTAGAGGAACTCGTTGTTCATGAACACGTTGTCGTCGCTGAGGTCGGTCTTGCTTTCGAACGTGTAGGGCTCGCGCTCCTGGAAGATCAGGGGGCGTACGGCGCGCGACGTGTCGAGCAGATACCAGGCCGGGCCGGACCCGTCCGCCATGTTCGAGACCAGCTCGGTCGTGCCGTCCGCCTTGGTGACGGGGTGCTCGGTGTCGAAGAACGGCTGGCCGTCATAGCACTCGGCCGTGAAGCCGTCCGCGAGCAGGCCCATCACCAGCTCTTCGGGGTGCAGCCGGGCGTTGTAGCCCATTTCCTCGAAGACCGGCTTGAACACCCCGTAGCGGTCGTCGAGGATATCGTTGCGATGCACAGCGACCGTAGCCTCGAAGTCGCGGTTGGTGATGGTGAAGCTGTGCGCCGACAGGCTGTTGACGTGGCGTGGCCCGATCCATTCGCGGATCACGCCGAAGCTGCCCATCCAGCCATACACCTCTTCGCGCGTCGAGCTGGGCACCTTCATGGCGATCTCGGGCCAGTGGACCTCTGGTCCGTGAACGTCCCGGCCATCGCCAGGGGTTGCAGGAACAGCGCCGCCGCCTTGGCGAGTGCGGCGTTGGCCTTCATGGCTTTCAGCCCTTCACCCAGTTGCTTGCCCACCTCTTCAGGCGGAATGTCATCGCGCATGAGCGTTTCGGCGAGGTGATCGGCCCCGGCCTCAATGATGGACGGGAACTCGGCCAGGGCGCGCCCGGCCTCGCGGGCGGCCTCGACCTGCGATGCCTTCAGGGGCACCCAGAGCAATACGTCGCGGTCTTCGGTAGTGTCGGTCATCACTTCGTCCTCCTGGTGATGAACTCGAGGTATTCAAGCGCGGCCAGGATGTCTTCGACTGCCGGAACCTCGGTCTTGCCCAGGTCGCGCGCGGTCGCGAAGATGTCCCCCACGTCGCCCAGCCCGCCATTGCGCCGCGCGACATTGGCCAGCTTACGGATGATGTCGTCGTCGCGCAGCCCGCGCGCCCGGCAATACAGGTCCACATCCGCTTCGCTGGCATGGCTAATGGTCACGCGCGGATGGGTGCGGCGCTTGAGCTGGGGCAGCTCGTTGATCGCCTTGTCGAGGCGCAGATCGCCCACCAGCGCCAGGGCGAAGAACCCCTCTTCGGCCAGTTGGCGCGCCCATTCCAGGGCGTCCCGGTCATCGGGGCCGCGCGGGTTCCGCTTGATCAGGTATTGCGCCTCGTCGATCACCAGAAAGCCATCCGGCCCGATCCTGTCGGCGATGTCGGCCCGCGCGGCGGCCAGGTCGCGGCCGTTCGGGGGTTCGAGGCCCAGCAGATTGCAGAGGCCGCACGCGAGGTTCCAGACGCCGCCTTCGCCCGACTTCGCCGTGAACACCAGCGTTTCCGGCGCGTCCTGCTTGAGGTGGAAGACGGTCGCGGTCTTGCCGACGCCGGAGGCCGCGGAAATCGCGACGATCTTCCCCTTCGCCCGCGCGCGGCGCAGCGCCAGGGTCATCGCCTGGGCGCTCCTGGTCTCGACAAAGCCCAGATGCACCGGCGGCGCCTCGGGCTTGATCACATGGAGATTTGCTGTCATGGGTTTCTCCTGGTTGTGGGCTTTCGCCCGCTGCGTTCGGCCGGGACGGTGCGGCTACACCGCCCGGCCGCTTCATCTCGAAGCCAACTGGCGTTCCGTGGCTTCGATGAAGTTCCTCAATCTTTCCTCGGTCAGGTAAGACACCTCGGCGGCGCCCTCGCCGGGCTCAGCGGCCTTGAAGCCGCTGTCAGTGTGAAGCTCGACAACCCCGGTTTCCGGCCGCCGGATCGTATCGGCCGAACCAATTGCGACCATCGCCGCTTCGCGCAGCGCGGCCACGTCCGCCTCGGGGTGATCCGCGCGGAACTTGCGGACAAGCTGATCCACCCGCTGCTTTTCGGTTCGGGCGGCGCGTTGGCCTTTGGTGCTGCCATGCTGCGTGGGCGTGATGGCTGGCAGTTCTTCGATGAAGAGGCTCCCGCGCCGGGTTTCGTCCTCCCAATGGCACACCATCGCGGGGGCGTCGAAGTCCTTGGGGTTGAAGCCGACCAGAACCTTCTTGCCCACGTGACGCAGCATCTCGCGCTGCGTCGTGTGGTCGCCGAACAGGCCGCCGTCGAAGGCGATCCGGCCATCCGCGCGCACCGTCTTGAGCTTCCAGGTCATGGCGAGGCGGCGGCGGTGGAAGTCGGTCAGAACCCGCTTCGAATTGCCCTGCAACAGCCGTTCAAACGCCTCTGCGCGGCTCTCGCCCTTCAACAGCCCCTTCACCCGGTTGTCGGTCGCGGTGTTCAGGTCGTGGATGGCCTCGGCCAGGACGGCCTTGAAGACGTCGAGCGGCACCGGCTCGCCCTTGGGCGGGGTCGGATCGTTTGGCCCCGGCCGCTGCGCCCCGTGAAAGCGCGGGTCGTTGTCCACGTGCCGCAGATGCGACCAGACGTTCTCCTGAAGGTTGCTGGTCTTGGCGCCGACGCCCTTGTTCCGAAGCTCGGCCCCGATGATCTTCAGCACGCCGGGCACGGCCCAGTCGGGTTTGCGCGTCTGTTTCGTGCGGTAGGCCGGGGTCAGCCCGCCTGCGATCCGCTGGCTGTTGAACGCGCTGCCATTGTCGAAACCGACCCTCTGCGGGCGGCCGTGCGTCTCGCACATGTGCACGATGGCCGCCTCGGCCACATCGGAGTTCTCCGAATTGCCCACGGCCCAGCCTACGGTCTTTCGCGTGCGGCGATCCGCGAAGGCGACAACCCACGGGCAGCTGACCGTGCCATCCGGCCAGCGCACCCGCACCTTGAATTCGCGCCCGTCGCCGTCCACCATGTCCATTGCGGCCATTCCCTCGGCCGTTTGCGGCAGGCGAAGGGTCAGGAGCGCGGTTGCCCGCTCTTCCCCCACTTCGGCCACGAGCCGCGCGATGGGGTCCATATCGTTCCAGCGCCGCAGGATCGTGTGATACGGGGGCCAGGTCCAACCCTTGGCCGCGGCTTCCTTCGCGACCTGCTTATGGGCGTGCTTCAGCGGGAAGCCGGTCCCGTTCTTGCCCGAAAGGTTCATGCGGTTGACCAGGGAGGCCCAGGCTTCCGGCGTCGGCTCGTCGCGCTCCCCGCCCTTCCAGGCCGGGGCCAGCGCGGGCGCCCAGTTCGCAGGCGCCACGCCGTCCGTCTTTTCCTTCCAGCCCTTGACCGTGTTCCGCGACGGGAAGCGGCCGAACTTGGCCTTCCCTTCCTTCGCGATCTCCGGCCAGGTCGCGCCTACCGCCTCCATCTTCGCCACGAACAGGAGCTTCAGGGCATTGTCATGCGCCCGTTCGCGCACCGAAACCGGGGCACGCTCAAGCGCGACATGCGCCGCGTCGTCATGTTCGCCGGGGTCGAGGTGATGCTCTTCGCACGTCAGCCGACGCCATTCGTTCTGCAAGTCCTTGGGAAGGTCAGCGAGTTCAAATTCGAACCTCTTACCAACTTGGCGAACAGGGACGCCCAACCGCTTCAACATCTTGCGGACGCCCATCGGTGTTTTGGGACGGCCGGGAAGCCCTGTTATGTCGGTAACGCAAAGGCTCATCGACGTGTCCCGGCGGCTTCATTCACACGATCCACGAGAGCCCGAGCTTTCGGCCCCTTCCAGTTCCCAAAGAAGGCGTCTCGCACGTTCTGGATGCGCGTCCCGTTGGCTTCACACCAGGCGTTCAGAGTCGTTCCCTGCGCAACGAAGTTGGCCCGAACGCGGCGGTAAAGCTCTTTCTCGCTGGCCTTGGGCGTGTTAGAACCTGACATAGGACTGAAATCCACAGATGTAGCCTCATAAAGGAAGCTACGAACCCTTTAGGATGTTGTCAATGGCTGACACGGAAGAGCCTGATATTCTCGTGCGGCGTCTCCACAGTCTGCTTGTTTCCCACGGCCTCACCATCAAGGAGATGGCGGAACGCTGCGGAGTTCCGAAGAGTTCACTGGAAGGATATATGCGCCTGAAGGGTGCGAAGAGGCCCGGCGTCGATGCGCTGGTAGCGATAGCCGACGGGATGGGAGTATCTATCGACTGGCTTGTCGGCCGCACAGATGCGTGGCAACCTAGCGAAGAAGATCGTCAGCGATACGCTCTTGCCCTCTTCGATACTGTTGTTGAGCTCCTGCGAGAGATTGACCAAGCG
This sequence comes from Rhodovulum sp., assembly GCA_049975105.1. Lineage (GTDB taxonomy): Bacteria > Pseudomonadota > Alphaproteobacteria > Rhodobacterales > Rhodobacteraceae > Rhodovulum. The sequence goes on from JBNGDM010000043.1 coordinate 7,235, forward strand.
CAATCCGAAAGCGCATCGCCAGTGGTCGCCAATGGGATGATCGGTGGCAGGAGCCTAGAAAACTTCGCCGCTCGAACCATGCTCCGCTTCGCCACGGTCAATGATCTGTTCCCGTCCGAGGCGTATGACAACTTCCGCGCCTTCGACGCTATCTTGCAGCGTGCAACGGATCGGAAACCAGAAACTGACTAGTTTCCCTTTCGGGTGCGCCGCCTCTGATTTCCTTGGCTTTTTTCTGACCACCATCCCCGGCCACAGCCCATTCGGCCCCTGAAATGCCCCGAAACTGTCAAAACCCCTGCAACTCACCACCCGCTAACCCTTTGTTTTCAAAGGGCGCCAAAATCCGAAGGTGTCAAAACCTCCTGTCGCCGCTCACTGCCCCCCGTCCTGCGGACTCCCCCCGGGGTATTTCCGTCAAGGAGAAGGTCGATGGGGCCGCGCTAGCGCCGCGCCGCGAAGAACGTCTTGAGCAGGCGTTCCGCCTCGGCCGCGCCGATGCCATCATAGACCTGCGGCACGTGGTGGCTTTGCGGGTGGTCGAAGACGCGCGGGCCATGTGCCACGCCCCCCGATTTCGGGTCCGCCGCGCCGTAATACAGCCGCGCGATGCGGGCCTGGGAAATCGCCGAGGCGCACATCGGGCAGGGTTCCAGCGTCACGTAAAGGTCATATCCCACAAGCCGTTCCGAGCCGATCTTGGCGCAGGCCGCGCGCAGCGCCAACAATTCCGCATGGGCCGTCGGATCACACAGTTCGCGCGTGCGGTTGCCGGCGCGGGCCACAACCTCGCCCGCGGGCGAGACGACGACGGCGCCCACTGGCACCTCGCCGCGGGCGGCGGCGGCGCGGGCCTCGGCCAGTGCGGCGTCCATGTGGCTGCGAAACGGGCTCATGCCCCGTGATCGCCCAGCCCCCGCCCCTGCGCAAGCCGCTTTCCGCGGTCCGCGATCCGGCGTAAACCGGGGCCATGGAACAGGATACCCCCAAGGGCGAGCGGATCGCCAAGGTGCTGGCGCGCGCGGGCGTCGCCTCGCGCCGCGAGGCCGAACGGATGATCGAGGCCGGGCGCGTTTCGGTGAACGGGCGCCGGATCGAAAGCCCGGCGCTGAACGTGGGCCCCAGGGACCGGATCGAGGTCGACGGCGCCCCCCTGGCCGAGCCCGACCCGCCGCGGCTGTGGCTGTATCACAAGCCGCAGGGCCTGGTGACGACCGCCCGCGACGAAAAGGGCCGCGACACGGTGTTCGACAAGCTGCCCGAGGACATGCCGCGGGTGATGTCGGTGGGCCGGCTCGACCTCAATTCCGAGGGGCTCTTGCTGCTGACCAATGATGGCGAGATCAAGCGGCGGCTGGAACTGCCCTCGACCGGCTGGCTTAGGAAATACCGCGTGCGGGTCAAGGGCACGCCCAGCGACGAGATGCTGGCGCCGCTGTGCGCGGGGATCACGGTCGAGGGCAAGCGGTTCCAGCCGATGGACGTGTCGCTCGACCGGCAGCAGGGCGCGAATGCCTGGCTGACCGTGGGGCTGCGCGAGGGCAAGAACCGCGAGATCCGCCGCGCGATGGAGGCGATCGGGTTGAGCGTGAACCGACTGATCCGGATAGGCTATGGCCCGTTCCGGCTGGGCGATCTGAAACCGGGGGAGGTCGAGGAGGTGCGCCCGCGCATCGTTCGCGACCAGCTGGGGCTCGGATCCGGGGACGGCGACACAGGCAAGCCGCGCCCGCAACGCCGGCTAAAAGCCCCCGCGCGGCGGAGAAATTGACCATTCGGCTTGCTTTTCATCGCGCCGTCGCTTCCCATGTATAGCAGGGAAGGAAGAATTCGGAGAGGCGGATGTCCGAAAGCGGGCTGCAGAAACTGGCCTTCATGCTGCTCATGTTCCTCGTCTTCTACGTCGCGGCGACGGGGGGGAACTGATGGCGCAGCGCTATGGCGGCAGGTACAGTCCCACGCCGCAGGCCGACCCCGGCAACGTACCACCGCGCCACCCGTTCCACGGGCGGCGCCCGCGCCGGGCCGCCAGCCGGTCGAACGTCATGTTCTTCGTACCGATGCCGCTGGCGATCCGCGCCTTCGCGGGCGGCCCCGCCGAGATGGCGCTGGAACTGACCGCCTTCGGCGCACTGATCCTGGCCGCCTGGCTGACGCGCGAGGGGCTGAAGGCGGAAGACGCGTGGTTGGACCGCAAGATCGCCCGCCGCCCCGCGATCCCGCGCAAGATCTTCGGCTCGGCCCTGACCGGCGCGGGGCTTTTCCTGGCGGCCATGGGGGGCGACGCCGGATTCCTGGGCCCGGCGATCTACGCGGTGCTGGGCATCGTGCTGCACTCCTTCGCCTTCGGGCTGGATCCCTTGAAAGACAAGGGCATGGAAGGCATCGACAGCTTTCAGCAGGACCGCGTGGCGCGTGTCGTCGATGAGGCCGAGAAGCACCTGAAAACCATGGCCGACGCGATCCGGCGCGCGGGCGACCGGCCGCTGGAGGCCCGCGTCGAACGGTTCCAGGCCACCGTCCGCGAGATGTTCCGCACCGTCGAGGAAGACCCCCGCGACCTGACCGCGGCGCGCAAATACCTGGTGGTCTACCTGCTGGGCGCGCGCGACGCGACGGTGAAATTCGCCGATTTCTATGCCCGCACCCGCGACCCCAGGGCACGGGCCGATTACGAGACGCTTCTCCAGGACCTGGAAGAGAATTTCGCGGCACGGACGCGCGCGCTCTTGCTGGACGACCGCGCCGATCTGGATGTCGAAATCGAAGTGCTGCGCGACAGGTTGCAGCGTGAAGGCGTGCGCGCGGCCCCCGACGCGCCCAATCAGGGAGACTGAGCATTATGTCCGAGACCGTTCGCCAGAAAGCCGAGGCCACCCTCAAGGATGTGGAACACCTGACCTCGGTGATCCTGCCCGAACCCGCGGGCGAGATCGTCCCGCTGGAGGCCGCCGACGAGCATGCCGCGCTCGGCATCCGCACCCGGATGGACGAGATCGACATGTCCGACACCAACTCGATCATCTCCTTCGGCTCGTCCGCCCAGGCCGAGTTGCAGGAGATCAGCCAGGCGATGCTGGCCGACGTGCGCAACAAGGATGTGGGCCCGGCGGGCGACTCCTTGCGCGACATCGTCACCACGATCCGCGGTTTCTCGGTCTCGGAACTCGACGTGCGCCGCGACCGCAGCTGGTGGGAACGCCTTCTGGGCCGCGCCGCACCCTTTGCCAATTTCGTCGCGCGGTTCGAGGACGTGCAAAGCCAGATCGACAAGATCACCGACAACCTGCTGACCCACGAACACACGCTGCTGAAAGACATCAAGTCGCTGGACAAGCTCTATGAAAAGACGCTGACCTTCTACGACGAGCTCGCGCTTTACATCGCGGCGGGCGAGGAAAAACTGCGCGAGCTGGACGAACAGGAGATCCCTGCGAAAGAGGCCGCCGTGAATGCCGCGCCCGAGGCCGACCAGGTCATCAAGGCGCAGGAACTGCGCGACCTGCGCGCCGCCCGCGACGACCTGGAACGCCGCGTCCACGACCTGAAACTGACCCGCCAGGTCACGATGCAGTCGCTGCCCTCGATCCGGCTGGTGCAGGAAAACGACAAGTCGCTGGTGACCAAGATCAACTCGACCCTGGTCAACACGGTGCCGCTGTGGGAAACCCAGCTGGCGCAGGCGGTGACGATCCAGCGCTCGAAAGAGGCCGCCGAGGCCGTGCGCGAGGCCTCCGACCTGACCAACGAACTGTTGACGGCGAATGCCGAGAACCTGCGCGCGGCCAACAAGGTGGTCCGTGAAGAGATGGAACGCGGCGTATTCGACATCGAGGCGGTCAAGAAAGCCAATGCGGAACTGGTCGCCACGATCCAGGAAAGTCTGGCAATAGCCGACGAGGGCAAGACGCGCCGCGCCCAGGCCGAGGAAGAGCTGAAGAAGATGGAATCCGAGCTGCGCGACACGCTGGCCGCCGCGAAATCCCGCGCCCAGGGCGCGGGGTCCGTGCCGGGGGTCTGACACGCCCGTGACCGCCCGCATGCGCGCCCTTGTTCTGTCGGGTCTCTTGGCCGGGGCGTTGGCCGGGTGCCAGATCGCGCCCCCGAACACCAGCCCCCGCCCCGCCCCGCGCCCCGAGGCGGCCGCCCCCCTGCCCTCGGTCGAAAGCGAGGCGATCGCCCGCCATTTCGCCCGGGTAGAAGCCGACCTTGTCGCGCGCGGGCTTTTGCGCACCGATGGCGATGCCCGCGACGTGCCGTTCTCGCGCCGGGCGCTGGTCGAGGATTTCGTGCGCATCGCGTTGTACGACGAATATGTCTCGCGCTCGGGCCGGCTGGTCGCGCGCGAAACCCAAAGCCGGCTGCGCCGCTGGGAACAGCCGATCCGCATGGGGCTGGTGTTCGGCGCCTCGGTGCCCGAGGCCCAGCGCGACAAGGACCGCGCCGAGATCGCGGCCTATACCCGGCGCCTGTCGGGGCTGACGCGCCTGCCGATCCGCATGGTGGACCCCGCGCAGGCCAATTTCCACGTTCTGATCCTGAACGAGGACGAGCGCCGCGCCATCGGCCCGCAGCTGCGCGACCTGGTGCCCGGCATCGACACCACCGCCGTGCGCACCATCGAGACGATCCCGCGCTCGACCTTCTGCCTGGTGCTGGCCTTCTCGCGCGGCCAGTCCAGCACCTATTCGCGCGCCGTCGCGGTGATCCGGGGCGAACATCCCGAACGGCTGCGCCAATCCTGCATCCACGAGGAACTGGCCCAGGGGCTGGGCCTGGCCAATGACAGCCCCGCGGCGCGCCCCTCGATCTTCAACGATGACGAGGAATTCGCCCTGCTGACGCCGCATGACGCGCTGCTGCTGAAAATCCTCTACGACCGCCGGCTGCGCCCCGGCATGGTCGAGTCCGAGGCCCGCCCCATCGTGGAAACCATCGCCGCCGAACTGATGGGGGGCGACAGCTAGGCGCCATCCACGCGTGACCCGGACCCCGGGGGCGGGCTATAGTCGCCCCGGCCCGATCCACACAGACCCGAACCGGAGGACCGAACCCATGGGCATCTTCGACTTTCTGTCCGGCGAGTTCATCGACGTCATCCACTGGACCGACGACACCCGCGACACCATGGTCTGGCGGTTCGAACGCGAGGGCCACGAGATCAAGTACGGCGCCAAGCTGACCGTGCGCGAGGGGCAGGCCGCCGTCTTCGTCCACGAAGGCCAGCTGGCCGACGTCTTCACCCCCGGTCTCTACATGCTGGAAACCAACAACATGCCGGTGCTGACCACGCTGCAGCACTGGGATCACGGGTTCAAATCGCCCTTCAAGTCGGAAATCTACTTCGTCAACACGACGCGGTTCACCGACCTGAAATGGGGCACCAAGAACCCGATCATGCTGCGCGACCCGGAATTCGGCCCGACCCGGCTGCGCGCCTATGGCACCTATTCGATCCGCGTGACCGACCCCGCGCGGTTCCTGGTGGAAATCGTCGGCACCGACGGCGAGTTCACGATGGACGAGATCGCCTTCCAGATCCGCAACATCATCGTGCAAGAAGTCAGCCGGGTGATCGCGCGGTCCGGCATCCCGGTGCTGGACATGGCCGCGAACACCGACGACCTGGGCCGCCTGATCGCCACCGAGGTGTCGAAACCGCTCGCGGCCTACGGGCTGACCCTGCCGGAATTCTACATCGAGAATATCAGCCTGCCCCCCGCGGTCGAAAAGGCGCTGGACAAGCGGACCTCGATGGGAATCGCGGGCGATCTGGGCCGGTTCATGCAATATTCCGCAGCCGAAGCGATGACCGAGGCCGCGCAGGCCCCCGCGGGCGGCGGCATGGCCGCCGGCCTGGGCGCGGGCATGGGCATGGCGATGGGGGCACAGATGGCCCAACCCGGCCCCTGGGGCGCGGCCCCCACCCCGCCGCCGCCGCCCGTCGAACATGTCTGGCACATCGCCGAACAGGGCCAGACGCGCGGGCCGTTCTCCAAGGCCGCGCTCGGCCGGATGGCGGCCGAGGGCAGCCTGAGGCGCGACACCTTCGTCTGGACCGCCGGGCAGGACGGCTGGAAACGCGCCGAGGAGGTCACCGAGCTTGCCCAGCTTTTCACCGTCGCGCCCCCGCCCCCGCCGCCCGGGGCCTGACGCCCCGCCAAAGGCGCCCCCATGCCCGACACCGCGCCCCCGCCCGCGCCCGCCGAACACCGCTTCCCCTGCGAACAATGCGGCGCCGACCTGCGCTTTGCCCCCGCCCTAGGGCGTCTGGTCTGCGACCATTGCGGCCATGCCGAACCGGTCGACGATCCCGGCCCCTGGGCCGGGGGTCTGGCCGAACTCGACTTCCGGGCGGGCCTGGAAACCGCCCTGCCCGACACCGAGATGGAGGAGGTGCGGCGGCTGAAATGCCCCAATTGCGGCGCGGAATTTGAGATGGCGGCCGACCGGCACGCCACCGAATGCCCGTTCTGCGCCACCCCCGTCGTCACCGACACCGGGGCCCAGCGCCGGATCAAGCCGCAGGGCGTTCTGCCCTTCGCGCTGGAGGAACGCGACGCCCACACCGCGATGACCGACTGGCTGGGCCGGCTGTGGTTCGCGCCCAACGGCCTCAAGGACTATGCGCGCAAGGGCCGCCGGATGGACGGCATCTACGTCCCCTACTGGACCTACGACGCCGCCACCCACAGCCGCTATTCCGGCGCGCGCGGCACCGTCTATCACGAAAGCCGCACCGTGATGCGCGACGGCAAGCCCCAGCGCGTGCAGGTGGCCAAGGTGCGCTGGACGCCGGTCTCGGGCCGGGTGGCGCGCGCCTTCGACGATATCCTGGTGCTCGCCTCCACCAGCCTGCCCAAGCGCTATACCGACGCTCTGCAACCCTGGGACCTGTCTGAACTGGACCCATACCGGCCCGAATACCTCGCCGGGTTCCGCGCCGAAGGCTACACCGTGGGCCTCGACGAAGGGTTCGCCGAGGCGCGCGCGATCATGGAACGCGTCATCCGCCGCGACGTGAAATTCGACATCGGCGGCGACCGCCAGCGTATCGACAGGCTGGAAACCCAGGTCTCGGACGTGACCTTCAAACATGTGCTGCTGCCCGTCTGGCTGGCCGCCTACAAGTATCGCGGGCGCACCTATCGTTTCGTGGTGAACGGGCGCACGGGCCGGGTGCAGGGCGAACGGCCCTGGTCGGCCTGGAAGGTTGCGCTGGCGGTGATCCTGGGGCTGCTTCTGGCCGCCGCGGTGGGCTATCTGGCCGCGCTGGGCCAGCAAGAGGGCGGCCTCGTCATCGAGTGGCAATAGCCCCGGAACCCACAAGGGGTTGATTTTTCGCACCCGAAGGACGATATATTCGGGGTCCGACCGGATCACTGCGCCCTTGGCGCGCGGAACCGGTCCCGGGGTCCGACGATCCGCGCCACGCGCGCCGCCCCGGTTTCGTTCGCCAGGATCCCCGCCTTGCGCGCCCCCCGGGCCGCCCTCTGCGGGCAGTTTTCCAGGCGTCTGACCATGAACTGGAGAAAGGAGCCGCCCATGCGCCCCAGCATGACCGACGACGAATTGAAACGCCGCATCGAAGACCTGCAAGCCGCGGGCATGACGCTGGCCGCCAAGACCCTGATGCGCGAACTCGGCCATCGCGAGAAACAGGCCGCCTGATCTCGCGCCCATCGGATCGCGGGGGCGCCTCCGCCCCCGCGGCCATGTCCCGGCCTCAGCCCTTGGCGATCGGGATCTCGGTCCCGCCGCCCGACTCTGACGGAGCCTTCTTGCCGACGCCGATCGTCAGCACCCCGTCCTTCAGTTCCGCCTTGACCGCCTTGCCATCGGCATCGGGCGGCAACCGGAAACTGCGCGAGAACGACCCGTATTCGCGTTCGCTGAAATACCAGGTCTCGCCGGTTTCCTCGCGGCTGGACTGCTTTTCGCCGGTGACCGTCACCACCCCGTCATCCAGCGACACCTTGATGTCCTTTTCCTCGACCCCGGGCAGTTCCATCCGGATGCGATAGCCGCCATCGTCGACCGACGCCTCGGACGCCGGCGCGAACCAGTCGGCCACCCGCGACCCCAGGCCGCGGAACGGTTCGTAAAGCGAGGGCCAAAAGCCCGTGCTGTGGGATTTCTCGACCATCTCGACCTCCCGTCACATGGAAAGTTGCGATGGCCGGATCATCCTACAAACGCCCCCACCTGTCGTTGACGCCCGTCAATCCGCCGATGCGCCCAGACGGCGCTTGGCAGCGGGTCCTGCCACCGGGTAAGCCTCTGGGGAGGGATGAAAGGCGAGCCGCATGATCCTTTGCGCGGGCGAGGCCCTGATCGACATGCTGCCCGGGCGAACCGCACAGGGCGATCCGGCCTTCGTGCCGCATGCGGGCGGGTCGGTGTTCAACACCGCGATCGCGCTGGGCCGGCTGGGGACGAAAACCGGTTTCTTCTCGGGGCTGTCGACCGACCTGTTCGGGCAGCAATTGGCCCAGGCGCTGACCGCCTCGGGGGTGGAGACCGGCCTGGCCCCGCGTTCGGCCAGGCCCACCACGCTCGCCTTCGTCACGCTGAACGACGGACAGGCCTCTTACGCCTTCTACGATGAGAACACCGCCGGGCGGATGCTGAGCCCGGCCGACCTGCCCGCCCTGCCCGAAAGCGTCGGCGCGCTGTTCTTCGGTGGCATCTCGCTCGCGGTGGAGCCCTGCGGCGCGGCCTACGAGGCGCTGATGCTGCGCGAGGCGCAGGCCCGCGTGACGATGATCGACCCCAATATCCGGCCAGGTTTCATCGCCGACGAAGCCGCCTATCGCGCCCGGCTCGCGCGGATGATCGAGGCCGCCGATATCGTCAAGCTCTCGGACGAGGATCTGCGCTGGCTGCTCGGCCAAGGCGATGCGGCGGACCTGGCCCGCGGGTTGCTGGCGCGCGGGCCGCGGCTCGTGCTGCTGACCCATGGCGCGGCGGGGGCAAGCGCATTCGGCCCGTCGGCCGAGGCCGACCTGCCTGCGCGCCCAGTCGAGGTGGTGGATACGGTCGGCGCGGGCGACACGTTCAACGCCGGCATCCTCGCCGCGCTGCGGGCCGGCGGTCACCTGTCGAAACCCGGGCTCGGCTGCCTGTCCCATGCTGCGCTGGTGGGCGCGCTGGATC
>JBNGDM010000044.1:0-16316 GCA_049975105.1 Rhodovulum sp.
GGCCTGCAGCGCGAACGACGCGGACAGGGCCGTCGCAAAGCGCGTGAGCGAGCTGAGCCTGGGCGTCGCCATGTCGCTTTCTCCTTGTGCCGAGACGCGCGCGGCGACCGCCGCGGGCTCTGCCACCGGCACTACGCCGATTGCGCAAAGCGGGCACTTACCTGCATCAGCCTATCGCAGCACCAAATCAGCACCACATCGTTGCCGGCCACAATGTCGATCCCGGCGCGGATCGGCAAAACCGCATACGGCTCAGGCGGAAACCGCCCGGGCCTCGGCGAAGGACAGGAGCCTGCCGCGCTGCTCGTCCCACAGGTGCAGCCGCGCACAGCGAAAGCTTTGCATGAGCGTGATGCGCTTGGAGCGCGCCAGCAGGTCGTGGTCCCTGACCACCTCGCCAAGACGGTAGAACGGGATCCGGCTGGCAAGGTGGTGCACGTGGTGGACGCCGATATTGCCGGTGATCCAGCGCAGGATGCCGGGCAGGGCGTAATGCGAACTGCCGTGCAGGGCCGCCTCCTGGATGTTCCACTCCTCCTCGTGCTCCCAGCTGGTTTCCTCGAACTGGTGCTGGACGTAGAAGAACCAGGTTCCTGCGATCGCGCCCAGAAGCATCGTCGGCAGGAACACGAACAGCAGGACATCCCAACCGCCCAGCCAGACGATCACCGCAAGGACAAGGCCGATGGCGGCATTCGTCGCCATCGCGCTTAGCCAGTAGCGCCAGCCGGAGCGCATCAGGTAGACCGGCAATCGGTGCTGAAGGAAGAACAGGTAGAACGGAACCGCGCCGAACAGGATCACGGGATGGCGGAGAAGACGGTAGAGGGCGCGGCCGAGCCATCCTTTCTCGCGATACTCCCTGACCGTCAGGGTCGGGACGTCTCCGACACCGCGTCGATCGAGGTTGCCAGTCGTGGAATGGTGGATCGCGTGCGTCTTGCGCCAGACGTCGTAGGGCGTCAGCGTCAGCACGCCGAGCCCGCGGCCGATCCAGTCGCACAGGCGCCGATCGCGGAACAGCGACCCGTGCCCGCAATCGTGCTGAATGATAAACAGGCGGACGAGGAAGGCTGCGTTCGCCAGCGCAAGGGCCATGGCCAACAACGCACTGATCGAGACCAGCCACCACGCCACCCCCCAGATCGCGACGAAGGGCACCAGCGTGACGGTCAGCTCGAAGACGCTACGGGAGGGGTTGGGCTGGCGGTAGGCTGCCAGTGTCCGGGTCCAGTCAGAGGGCCGCAACGCGGTGTCGCTCTGCGGGCCTTGCCCGCCGGCGGCCGGGTCGGCGCAGGACGCGGGCGTCTCGCCCCGGCTTGTCTGTGCCTGCCCGGGCTCGTCGTTGTCCGCAGCGGGCTGCCCGGCCTGTGCACCGGATTGCGGCGTGGCGACATGGTTTCCCGCGTCAGCCGGCATGTCCTGATTGTCGGGCCGACCGGCGGCCGGGGTGTCAGCTGGTCTGGTCGCGAATGTCATAGTTGTGCGTCGTATCCTCTCTGGTCGAGCCTGTCATTCCGGCGGTCTGCGAACAGAGTTGCCGCCAGCGATGATTCGGTTGATGATCGCCGCCACGGTCCGGTGCGATTCGGTTTCGGCCTCCGTGCCTGTGGCACTCTCGTGGGTCGCCGCGGCATCGCGGAGAACCCCCATGATCTCGCTCTCGGGCAGCAGCTTGTGATCGTTCATGGCAAGCAGCAGCGCCTCGCAGATCGAGAGGGCCGCCATGCCGGCATGATCTGTCTGGTCGGGCATCGTGGGCATTCCTCGCTCCGAACTGGCGTGCATGGCCGTGGCGCGCCGGGATGATCCACCCTAGTCGCAGAAAATCTGGTATCGTGGACTGATCTGAAGCAGCCGCCATTGAGAAAAATCCCGCCGTTTCCCCACGGGGATTGTCATCACCACGAGGGGGCGCATGACCATCGCGGCGAACAGCCCGCTCACCCGCAAGCTCTCGGCCTTCGTCGCTCTGTCGGAGGTCGAGCTGGCCGTGCTCGAGCGGCTGCACCAGCGCCGCCGGACCTTCGCCGCCGGGCGGGACATGGTGCATCAGGGGCAGTCCGGGCAGGCGGCCTTCATCCTATCGGCAGGGTGGGTCTGCTCGTACAAGATCCAGGCCGACGGGACGCGCCAGATCGTCGATTTTCAGATCCCCGGAGATTTTCTCGGGTTGCGCAGCGTTCTCCTGCGCACATCGGACCACAGCTTCGAACCCATCGTAGACATCGAGGCCGCCGAAGTGATGGCGAGCGACCTTCTCGAAGCGCTTGCCGAGACGCCTCGCCTGGCGACGGCCATCCTCTGGGCAGCGTCACGGGACGAGGCGATGGTGGTCGAGCATCTCGTCAGCATCGGGCGGCGCGACGCGGACGCCCGCATGGCGCATTTCCTGCTGGAACTGGGGTCGCGGCTGGCTCTTGTGGGTCTCGGCGACAGGACCGGCTTCGCCTGCCCGTTGACGCAATATCATCTGGCCGATGCGCTCGGGCTGAGCGCCGTTCATGTCAACCGCGTTCTGCGGCAGTTGCGCGAGGCGGGGCTGGTGACCGTCCGCGACGGCCATGTCACATTCCGCGACCTCGACCGACTGGCGGACTTGGCGGGGTTCGATCCGGAATATCTCGATCACAGCGGGCCGCTGCTGAAATAGCCGCGCGTGTCACCTCCGGGTTGATTCCGCCGAAGCTGGGGCAGTGATGCGAGGTTGCCAAGCGCCGCAGCCGCCGCTTCGATCTCGATGATCGTGAGCGCCGTGTTGCGGGCGACATGGGCCCTTTCCGCGGCCCGATAGTACTTGAGCGCGGCGTGTTTCCAGGCCCCTTCCGGCGCCGCGTCGCAGGCAGCCTTGAGGGATGCCAGGGTATTGGCGATCGCGATCTGGTCGTCCAACATCGGCGCATTCCCTGATCGAAACCCGAAGGACGCGACGCTTGCGCACCCCGCACGAAGGGCATGTCGGGCTCTGACGCGGTCCTGCCATCGTGGGCTTGGGACGGGCGCCTGTCAGTCTCACGCTGTCGCACCCTGGGTCGGGCGGCACTGATCGAGGTTAGCCGTCCTCGCGTTTCCTCACGGGGGCGTCGGCCCTTGGCGAGGCTGATCCAGGTAAGTGCAGCCGCCCCCGGTTCTGCGAGGCTCATGGCTCAGGTCCGGCGTGCCGCGCCCAGACCGGCGGCGCGACGCCGGCCAGGGCCGGGCGACATCGGCCGGCGAAATCAACGGGGTCCACATCATGTCACTTTCGAGCATCATCGGCGTCGTCGCCGCGGCGGTCGGTATCGCGTTGCTCTTCTTCGCCTGGCGGGCCTCGAACGCGCCCGTCGACCAGGTGTCCGAGGCCCTGACCGGCCGCTTCACCGGCAACACCATGTGGTACCTGATCGGCGGCGTAATTGGCGTCGTGGCCGGCGGCGCACTGCTGCTGCGCGGCTTTGCCCGCGTCTGATCCGCGTTGCGGCGCCCGGGCATAGATCTGAGCCGCCGACCCACGTCGCCGGGCCGCCATCGGCCCAGCATGACCCACTCACAGGGAATCCAACTCAATGTCTCTCATCAATCTGGTCGTCACCCTTGTCGTCGTCGGCGTCTTGCTGTGGGCGATCAATACCTATGTCCCGATGGACCGCAGGATAAAGCAGATCCTGAACGTGGCGGTGGTGATCGTGGTCATCCTCTGGCTGCTGCGCGGCTTCGGGCTTCTCGGCGGGGTCGGCGATATCGGCTTCAGTGGCTGAGACCGTCCCAGTGTCGCCGATCACCCGGCCTCGCAGAAACCAGGCGGGCGATCTTCGGGCGAAGCCGTCGGCCGGGTGGGAGGATCGAGCCGAGCCCGGGCAGCGCGGGGCGCTCCGCTGCGATAGGCGCCCCCCCGTGCCGGCCGCGGCGCCTCCCGGCCTATCGTGCCGGCGTCTGCTGGTGGGTCAGGCGCAGCCACTTGCCGTCGTCCCTCAGATAGGTCGAGGTGCAGACCGCCTCGTGGATGGGCTCGCCCGCCCGCTCGGCGGACACGCGATAGGCGAGAGCGGCAATCTCGCCCTCGCGCGTGAGGTAGCGCTCGCTCATCTCGACGGAGCGCCACCGCTGGGCGACGTCCTTCTCGCGCCAGATCGCATCGCCCTGAAGGATGCCGGCAGGATAGGGAAAGACGAAGACCGCGCCCCGCGCTGTCATCCGGCGCGCGCTGTCCGCACCGCCGGTCCAGAACCGTTCCTCGAGATCCCAGAGGGTGGCGGAATCCTCCGGCGCAGACCCTCCGGCGGGCGGGGCCGGTATTTCGGGCTTCATTCGCCTGTCCCCGACCCGCCGCCGAAGATCATCTGCGCCGCGAGAAGAAGCACGGCAACGATCGCCCAGACCAAACCCGGCGCGAGCGGAGCCCCTTTTGCCGACGCAGGACCGGCCACGCCGGGACGCGCCGAGCGGTCGGGAAGAAGACGGGCCAGTTCCCGCCCCACCGGGCCATGCGCCTGTCCGAGCGCCGGCACGTCGCGCATGCGCGACAGCAGCGCGCCGAAACGGGTCGCCGCCGCCTCCCGGCCAAGCGCCGCGAGTTCGGCCGCCTCCGCCCAGGGGTCGAGGTTCAATCGCGCAAGTGCCGAGAGAACCGTAACCTGGCTTCCGCGGGGGTCCTCGCCGACGAACGCGTGAAGGAATGGCTCGAATTCGGGCGGGTGCGGATTGAGAACAAGTGGTTCGGACATCGTGATCGTGCTCCTCGATGGAAGGGGGCGTCCGGCTCGCCGTTCGCGGCATGACGAACGCAGACGCCTTCATGCAGCCATATCGTCCATTCTACGCAGGCGTCGGCCCTCGCGCCCTTACACAGGTCAGCCCGGCCGTTCGCCATGCCTGCGCGCCGACGCAGAGCGCGCGCCGGCCCCGGACTAACCTGCGTCAGCGCCTGTCGAGCGGCTCTCGCCTACAAGAGGCCAACCGTTTGACCGTCCCGGCGCCGCAATGGCTTCCCGGTAATGGCGATGGACAACGGCTCTGCCAACATCCTGGAGGCCCCGCATGACCACGCGCTCGACCCGATCGACAGTCACCTTCTCCGCCCCGTTCGCCCTCTCGGGTTACCCGGACGAACTGCCCGCTGGCACCTACGAGGTCGTCGTCGAGGAAGAACTCCTGCAGGGGCTCAGCTTCGAGGGCTGGAGACGCACGGCGACCAGCCTGACCGTGCGCGGCAGGGGCAGCCATGCCGGACGGAGCGAGTCGCACGCGATCTCGGACAGCGACCTCAAGGAGGCGCTGCGACGGGACGCGGCCACGACCCAGACCAACACTCAGAGCGAAGCGGCGCTTTCCCCGCAGGAGGATAGAACATGAACACTCCCGAATGGCTCAAGCCCGGCATCTACGGTGCCGTGATCGGCGCTGTCTTCGTCGGCGTTGTCGGATTTACATGGGGCGGCTGGGTGACCGGTGGCACCTCGAACGACAGGGCGATGGCGATGTCCCGAGACGATGTCGTCGCTTCCATGGTGCCGGTCTGCCTCGACATGGCGCGCTCCGACCCGGCACGGGCGGACAAGATGGAAGCGATCCGTGCCGCTTCGACCTACCAGCGGCGCGACGCGCTCATGACAGCCGGCTGGGCGACCATGCCGGGAACCGATGCCCCGGACCGAGACATTGCGGAAGCCTGCCTGAAGGGACTCGACCTCTGAGGGCATGCCGATCAGAGCCGACCGAGTGATGGCGCAAAACGCGTCACACCGTGAAACGCGCGCGACACACACACCAAACGCAAAATCCAAGCGAGGACCTTTCAATGCCGTCTGATGAGAATGGATCTGGAGACCGTGGACCATGGAAAAACAGGCAGACCCGTGCGCCCCCTGAGGTTGACGCAATTCTTCGAAAGGGCCTGGATCGGCTGCACGGTATCTTGCCGGACGGCCCGCCGCCGGTGAGGCGTCTGGCGATCGGGGCTGTCATCGCGCTTGCGGCGTTTGGGGCTTGGTCCTCCTGGTACACGGTGCCCAGCGACTCAGTCGCGATCGTCCAGCGGTTCGGAAAGTACTCGGCCGAAGTTCCTCCGGGACTGCACTTCAAGATCCCGTTCGGGGTCGACGCGACAACGCTGGTGCCGGTCAAGCGCCAGCTGAAACAGGAGTTCGGCTTCACGACGCCGGGCGCGACAGACCCCTATCAGAGCCCTACGGACGGTCGCCGCGAGACCGAGATGGTGACGGGAGACCTCAACGCAGCGCTCGTCGAATGGGTGGTGCAGTACCGGATTTCCGAGCCCCGGAAGTTCCTTTTCGAGGTGCGCGAGCCGAGCGCGACGCTCCGTTACGTCTCGGAGTCCGTCATGCGCGAGGTCGTGGGGGACCGCACTGTCGACGAGGTGATCACCGTCGGACGCCAGGAAATCGAAAGCGAGGCGCTTCTGAAGATGCAGGCGCTTACAACCAAATACGCCATGGGCATCAGCATCGACCAGGTGCAGCTGAAGAACATCAATCCGCCCCAGCCCGTCCAGGCATCGTTCAATGAGGTCAACCAAGCACAGCAGGAAAAGGAGCGGATTATCAACGAGGCCCGCCGCGAATACAACCGGGTCATTCCTCTGGCCGAGGGCGAAAAGGACCAGCGCATCCGCGAAGCCGACGGGTACCGCCTGAGGCGGATCAATGAGGCTGAGGGCGACGCCGCCCGCTTCACGGCGCTTCTGACGGAATATCGTCAGGCTCCCGAGGTGACGCGACGCCGGATCTACATCGAAACCCTGCAGGATGTTCTGCCGGGCATCGGTTCCAAGATCATCGTCGACGGGTCCACGGCAAGCATCCTGCCGCTGTTGAACCTTGATCGAAAAACAGGAGAGACCCCGTGAAGACCATTTCGTTCATTGCCGCGGGGATCGCCCTGGCCGGCGTCGTCACGGCGTCCTCCGCCGTCTATACGGTCGGCGAAGTGGAGCAGGCCATCATCACCCAGTTCGGCAAGCCCGTGGGCCCACCCATCACCGAGGCGGGCCTCAAGGTGAAATTGCCCTTCGTTCAGGAGGTCAACCGGATCGATCGCCGGGTCCTGGAGTGGGACGGCTCGCCTTCGGACATGCCGACCAAGGACAAGCTCTACATCTCCGTCGATCTATTCGCGCGGTGGCAGATCACCGACCCGCTGCAATATTTCCTGCGCCTGCGCGACGAGCGCAGCGCGCAGTCGCGCCTCGACGATATCCTCGGCAGCGAGACGCGGAATGCCGTCGCGAAGCACGAACTTATCGAGATCATTCGGACGACCAAGGGGCGGACGCCACTGCGCGACAATCTTCTGACGGATCAGGAGCTTGCGCAGGATATCGGCGCGCTCGTTCCCATCACCAAGGGGCGGGCGCTGGTCGAGCAGCAGATCTTCGAGGCGGCGGCCGAGAAGGTGCGGGTCTTCGGGATCGAGCTTCTCGACATTCGTTTCAAGCGCATAAACTACAATGAAAGCGTGCGGCCCAAGATTTATGACCGCATGATCTCGGAGCGGCGACAGATCGCTGAACGCTTCCTGTCCGAAGGCAACGGCGAAGCGGCCCGTATTCAAGGCAACAGGGTGCGGGATCTCAACAAGATCCAGTCCGAAGCCTATCGCGCCGTCGAGGAAATCCGCGGCGCCGCCGATGCAGCTGCGGCGGACATCTATGCTGGCGCTTACAATGTCGATGCCGTTTCGGTCGAATTCTTCGACTTCACCCGCACCATGCAGGCCTATGGCGACATGATTTCCGACGACACGACGCTCGTCCTGACGACGGACAGCGACCTGTTCAGATTCCTTCGCGGAATGCAGGTAGAGGCAGACCCCGTTGGCGCCCCTCCCGCAGTCCCGGGCGATGGCGGTATAGCGTCAACACACAAAGACCGACCCCAGACAGAAACTGTGGCGCCGATCGTTGCCCGGACAGATGACGAACCCGGCCAGTAGGTTCATGGCTGGAGTTCGTCATCATGGGTAAGGGCCACCTCGACAGTCCATCCGTGGCGGAGCCAGACACGGTGGAGGCCCCACAGGGAGACAATGCCGCGGGGCGCGGCGAAAGGCTATTTGCTCTCGGTCTGTTCCATATGATCGAGCGGTTGTTGCTTGTGGTTATCGTGGCCATGACCCTTCTCGCCGTCGCCTTCGAAATCCTGGCCATCTATCGGCTGGGAACCATTCTACTGGCCGATATTCTCCTGATGTTTCTTTACCTGGAGGTGATTGGAATGGTGGCAGTCTACTATGCGCGGCGCAACTCCGTCTTTGTCTATCCGATATTCATCGCCA
Organism: Rhodovulum sp.; assembly: GCA_049975105.1. Lineage (GTDB taxonomy): Bacteria > Pseudomonadota > Alphaproteobacteria > Rhodobacterales > Rhodobacteraceae > Rhodovulum. The sequence goes on from JBNGDM010000044.1 coordinate 8,272, forward strand.
TCACCGCGGTCGGTCGTCTGGTCGTGCTGCAGGGCAAGGAAATGGCACCGGCAAATATTCTGATCGAGGCCGCCGCAATCCTTCTTCTGTCTCTGTCCGCGCTCGTAATCATCTGGGCGATCAGCAAGCAGGGCTCACAATGATCTTCGATCGCGTTCGCAGTACGCGCCTTCTCCCACCCGCCCGCCTCGTGGCAAAGGATTGCTTTTAGGGAAGGCTCGAGACCATTCATGGCGATCAAACCGCCGAGGCCGGCTTCCGCCGCGTTCGAGCGAGACGAGCCGTTTGAGTTTTCACGACCCTAACCTGCGGCAGCACGCGATGTCGGCCCGCCTGGTAGATGGATGGTTGCGAGTTGGATCGTGACCAGCTGACGGTGGCCCGCCGGCATTCGAACTTGCGACAGCCAGGGTCGCTCCCCTCGTCGCGATGGAGGAACCTCAGTGGCATCAGTCGAAAATCTTTCCACGACACCCGCAGAGACGACCGATCTCGAACGGCGGGTGCTGGCACATGAACGGGTCTTGCAGGCCTTGATCGCGTACATGGCCCGCACCGAGCCGCGGTTCATCGACCACCTTCGAGAACGGTTCGTGGAGCCGATGCGGATGGCGAACCACGAACACGATCACCGCGAAACCGACGATTACGCGGAAGAATTCATTCGCGCCGTGATGCTCCTCGGAGACGTGCGCGCGCCCAAGGCGAAGGAGCCGGACGTGACCGACAAGCAGGCCGTGCCGCCGAGAAGCAAAGGAGCACAGGAGGCTTCCATGAACGGGCCAGAGCAGCGATGCGGGATTCAGGTACACGAAAGAAACGGCATCTGGGAGGTGCGGGTCGATGGCAAGTTCCGCGGCGACTACCACCAGAAGGAACATGCTCTTGCCGCTGCGGCCTTGCACAAGTTGTCGCCCCGATGACCGGTAGCACTCATCCGACAGTTCCGCAGGACTTCTCGATCCAGGTCTCCGAGAACGAAGGCATGCCGCCGAGACCGGGTTTCAAGGGCTCCTCGCCACCAATTGCGCCCATCCGGCGGGTCACAGGAACGCTCACACTTGGGCTGTCGAAGACATGCGCGGCGACCGATGGACTCCGGTCCGCAAAGGAAAAGCTGATGAGACACCACGACGATCGAACGAAACACCCACTGGCAAGGTTGATCGCCAGGATGGCAGTCGTGGCCGGTATGATCGCGTCCTTCGCTTTCCCTGCGTTTGCGCAGGATGCGCCTATGCCTGCCAACGCCACCGCCAGAAGCTATGGCGAGGGATGGGAATGTGATCGTGGATACCGACGTGACGTCGATGCCTGCCTTGCCATCATCGTTCCGGAGAACGCCTATGCCACCAACCGAACCTATGGCGCAGGCTGGGAGTGCTTACATGGGTTTCAAGAGGTCGATGACGCGACGTGTCTCGAGGTCGTCGTGCCCGATGGCGGATATCTCGACCCGTCGGGACAGAGATGGAACTGCCTTCGTGGCTACACGAAGGTCGATGATCTCTGCCTCGAGATCGATTTGCCACCAAATGCTTACCTGGCAGACCGCGGCTATGGGGCGGCATGGCTGTGTGACCGCGGCTACGAGGTCGAGGGCGACGCTTGCGTCGCTATCGCGGTCCCGGAGAACGCCTTTCTGAATGGCTCCGGATACGGGCAGCCATGGACATGTGAGCGAGGCCATTTCGAACGCGATGACACCTGTGAGGCTGTTGCCGTTCCGGAGAACGCCTATTTCGACGATGCAAGCTACGGCCCGGGCTGGAAGTGTAGTCGAGGTTTTGAAGAGTCCGACGGCGGCTGCACAGAGATTGACCTCCCCGACAATGCGCATCTCAACGGATCGGGAAACCGGTGGGAATGCCACAGGAATTACCAGCGATCGCAGGGGCGTTGCGTCCTGAACGACTAGCGCTCGCAATCCAAATTGAAACGCGGCTCGCCCGTCCAAACGCTTCATGTGATCGGACCGGGGAAAACCCGCTTAGCAAAGGAATAATAATGGAATCGGACGATGTAGAAAACTCGATGACAAGGCTGTCAACGATGGGGCTGCAAGCTCCACCTGACGTATCCGCGTCCCGTCGATCTCACACCAACAAAGATGTAACACAAGGGGTGCCTACCGCAGTTGTTTATTCCGAGGGAAACTTCGGGCAGGTCGACGGCAAGACCGCGAATGGGCTTGTCCGTCACAGCCAGGCCTACCGCATTCTATCGGTCATCGACGGCCGACTTGAAGGGCGCGACAGCGGGCAGGTGCTGGACAAAGTGAGCAACGGCATTCCCATCCTTCAAGACCTCGAGGCTGCGGTTGCGCACGAGGTGCATATCCCCGACACTTTGATCTATGGGATGGCCCCCTCTACAGGGCGACTCTCACCTGCGGATCGAAGCGTTGTTCTGAATGCGATCGGGCTTGGCATGAACATCGTGAGCGGGCTGCATGAGTATCTGAGCGACGACCACGAGATAGCCACCGCCGCATCCGAACGGAATGTTACGATCCGGGACATCCGCAAGCCGAAACCCAGCAAGGACATGCGCCTGTTCGATGGCAGTGTCAGTGATGTCAAAGCTCTGCGCATTGCAGTTCTCGGGACGGATTGCGCCATTGGAAAGCGGACAACGGCAACCGTTTTGGCACGCGCCCTGAATGCAAAGGGCATAAAGACGGTGCTTATTGGCACAGGTCAGACCGGCCTGATGCAGGGTGGCAAATACGGGATCACAATGGATGCCGTGCCGCCCCAATTCTGCTGTGGCGAGCTTGAAGGCGCGATTGTTGCAGCTTCTGAAGCGGAACAACCGGATGTCATACTGATCGAAGGTCAGGGTGCACTCAGCCATCCAGCGTTTTGCACATCCGCCTTTATCCTGCGAGGGAGCCAGCCGGACGCTGTCATCCTTCAGCACGCGCCCAAACGTGCACATCGCTGCGATTTTCCCAATATGCCGATGCCTTCTGCCGCCAATGAGATCGCCTTGATCGAAGCCTTTGCCGATACAAAGGTCATCGGTGTCACGCTCAACCACGAAGGGATGTCCGAGGCCGAAATCACCGAAACCATCGCGGCCCAATCCCACAAACTCGGGTTGCCCGTTACCGATGCATTGGCCAGACCCGTTGCACATCTGCATGCGATGGTGGTTGCTGCATATCCGGGTTTGATGCAAGGGGCGCCTGTGGCCGCGATATGAGTTGCCCGCGCATCGAAGTGGACGTGGCCAAGATACGTCGCAATACGCAAACACTTGTCAAGCGATTGGGCCCGCGTGGGATCGGCGTCACAGGCGTGACCAAGGCTGTCTGCGGGCATCCTGCGATCGCTCAGGCCATGCTCGATGGCGGGGCCGTGGGGCTTGCAGATGCACGTATCAGCAATGTGCAAAAGCTACGTGCGGCAAGCATGACAGGCCCTATCACTCTGATCCGCACGCCGATGTTAAGCCAGGCCGATCAAGTCGTTCTGTCCTGCGAAGCGAGCTATAACACAGAGATTTTGGTCATTTCCGCACTGGCCGCCGCCGCGATCCGCAATGGTTCAGTCCACGGTATCGTCTTGATGGTCGAGATGGGCGATCAGCGGGACGGGATACGACCCGAGAACGTGGCTGACATTGCACAGCAGGTCATGCAAATGCCTGGGGTTGCGCTGAAAGGGATAGGCGCGAACTTTGCCTGTCTGAGCGGGCTTGCCCCGACCGCGTTGCAAATGGCCGCTTTTTGCGACCTCGCGAATGAGATCGAGGGGGTATGCGGCCCGTTCCTCAAGATCGTGTCTGGTGGCAACTCAGCCAATTTGCCGTGGGCGCTTGGCGAACACGCGACGGGTCGCGTCAACGATCTCCGTCTTGGTGAGGCGATCCTTCTGGGTGTTGAGCCAATGTCTGGCGACCGGATCGACGGGATGTACACAGACGCCTTCACGCTTGTTGCCGAAGTTATCGAAACAGATGCAAAATCCCCGCCTTTCCCTATCGACCGGATTGATCCAACTACGGAACGACTTCGCATTGTGACAGCCAGTGGAGCTTCCGCCCGCATGATCCTCGCGATGGGACATCAGGACACCGACATTCTGGGGCTCTCAATGCCTTTTGGAAGCACATTGATCGGTGCAACCAGCGATCATCTTGTCATTGGAACGGCTCGACCTCTGCCAACGGTGGGTTCCGAGTTAAAAGTCCGCATGAATTACAATGCGTTGATGCATGCCATGTCTGCGCCAGACATCGAAGTGAAACTGCTGGGCGATCCACCCACACGCCTATCACGGCGCACCCAAGGCGAGGTCGGCCACTTGGCGTTGGTGTGAAAGACCTGCTTGGTCGGGCCGACCGCAAACCACAAAGGAAACTGAAGAATGACGAAATTCACAAAAAACACTCTGTTCAAAGTTTATGGCTCCAAACCGGAAACCCCAATGGATAAGACGACGCGTGTCGTCAGACAAATGGTCGACGAAGAAACGGAAAAACGTGACGCCAAGAGTTCCCGACTGCGCAACGCCCGCCTTGAAAGAGAAGCGAACACGCCACCAGAAACCAAAGCTTCAGCAGCGTCCAAATCACGTCGCACGAAAGCCGCTTCAACGCGGTAGCCGAACTTCGGCGGCTATGTTTGCGTGATGTGCTCCACCGGGCAATGGTCACTTCAATCGGGCGGAAATCGGCCAGGGCTGCTCCCAGAATTTCCCAACACTCCCTGCCGATCACAAGGAACCATCCATGACAAACGCAGAGCGATCCCCAGAAAAAATCCACTATATCTGCCAGACGTATGTTGAAATGAAAGCTGGGCGCAATGGGCAGACTGGCCTGAGAATTGCCAAGCAACTTGAATATCCCACAGCTTCAGAAGCACAAAACAGAGCCGAACGAGAGGCTCAATCAGAGGATTGCGCAGGCGCGGACGCCTACATGGTGACGGAAGATCCAGCCAGTGGAGAAGTTGGCGAACCGAGCTTCCTCGTAAGGCTTGGGAAGGTTCCAGAACTTGACGATCTCTAGAATCCTGAAAATGGCCGCAGTCTACCGGGACTTCCGGCTCTCCGACGGGGCGTGCAGTCTTGGACGGTGATCGTGACATGGCAAAGCGCGGCCGCGCGTCTGGCATGCGGGTCAGCATAGGGTGTCGTCTGCGATACAACTTCCCCCAGCCGACGCCGCTGATCGCGCTGCTGAACGTCCACTACTCGCGCTTCGGCGATCTGGAGCGCGCCGATTACCTCGTCACGTCGCCGAGCGTGCTGCTCGAAAGCTATCGGGACGGCTTCGGCAACTGGTGTACGCGCCTCCTGGCTCCGGCGGGCGACTTCTGCCTGTCCACGGATGGCATCTTCCGCGACACGGGCCGACCCGATCCCGTCTTTCCCGACGCGCAACAGCACGCGGTTCAGGATTTGCCATCCGATACGCTCATGTTCCTGCAGGGAAGCCGGTATTGCGATACCGATCTTCTCTCGGAGGAAGCCTGGCGACTTTTCGAGACCACGGAACCCGGTTGGTCCCGTGTCCAGGCGATCTGCGATTTCGTGCATGGACATGTCCGCTTCGACTACATGCAGGCGAAAGCGACGCGCACCGCGTCGCAGACAATGACCGAGCGGCAGGGTGTCTGCCGCGATTTCGCCCATCTCGCCATCGCCTTGTGTCGCTGCATGAATATTCCGGCACGCTACTGTACCGGATATCTGAGCGACATCGGTGAACCTCTCCCTCATCCTCCGGGGGACTTCGCCGCGTGGATGGAGGTGTTCCTTTCTGGTGAATGGCACATGTTCGACCCGCGCAACAACAAGCCGAGGTTCGCAAGAATTCTGATCGCGCACGGCCGCGATGCCGCCGATGTCCCTTTGACCCAAACGTTCGGTCAGAACACATTGACGGAATTCAAGGTGTGGACGGATGAATTAGCCTGACTCGCCTCGGCCTCCTTGTCGATGCGCCATCGCAAATCGGGTCGCCGATCCCCATATAGGTAGTACCGATGCCAAGCATCCCAGTCCGTCATGGACGAGGAGATGGCGTCGGCCAATCAAGGGATCGATGACATGTCCTTCAAGGACCTGACCGCCAGGGCTGCGGCCGCAATGAGGCCGACGCCTGCAAAGACCGCCAAGGCTTCTGCCAAGGAGAACGAGTCCAAGGCCGCCGACGACGGAGCGCCAGCGAAACCAAAGACATCTTGAGACCCACACAGGCTGCGCGCCCCCTTTTCAAGGGGCGCGGGCCACCCGAAACAATGAGTGAGAGGATCACGCCAATGGAAGATCTGACAAGCAAGACCGTTGCGGTTTTCTCTCGACCGTTCACCGTTCCGGGTTTTGCCGAGACGCTCCCGGCGGGAGAGTATGAGATCGAGACGGAGTTGGTTTCACCCCCAGATCAAGAGGATCCCGAAGCGTGGAAGGCCTCCGTCCTTGTAAAGCTTCACCCCCGAACATCGCATCCAGGACTTGCGCGGACCCTGACCGTTTCCCTTGCCGACCTCGACCATGCGCGGGCAAGGGACAAGCTGACGCGTAAGACGCTATCCGAATTCTTCCTGGAGGAAATGCTGGCTGATCCGATGGTGCGCCTCGTGATGCAGGCCGACGGTGTCTCCGAGGCGCACCTCCGACATCTCTACTCGGGGCGCGAGACGCCTGATCCCGATCTGAATGTGCCGGCGTCCACGGCGACCACGCAAAGGACGCAGGACGACGCGTCAATCCGGGCCGCCGAAAGCGAAGGCATGCCTTCAAGGCCGGACCTCCTGTCGCGATCGAGCAGCCGCCACGTAGCGGGACAGATTTGATGGCGGACAAGGCCATCGCCGAAGGTGCAGCACCATACCTTGCGACCGCAAGGGCCCAGCGCGACGTTCCGCAGGAACGCCAATGCCTGCGGTGCGAAACCTTGTTCTGGAGCGAAGGTTTCGGAGAGCGGATCTGTCGGCGCTGCAAGGGTTTGAACGCCTGGCGAAACGCAGTGCCCGTCAGTCCGGGCGCATCACGCCGTCGCTGATCCATATCGACGCGCGGGCCGTCTTCCTCGAACCACACTGGACCCTCGTTTTGGCCTGCCTCGACATCCTTCACACCACAACCTACCGATACCGTCAGGCGGTCTCTGTCGGACCGCACCGGTTGATGCTGCGTCCCCGTGAAACAAGGGAGTTGCGTCTTTTCTCGCACGATCTGTGCATTACTCCGACGGCGACCGTAACCTGGGCGCATGATGTGGCTGGCAACGCGATCGCAACCGCCGTCTTTGACGGTCCGACTGATCATCTGGTGATCGAGAGCCGCGCCAGCGTGGAACTGACCGCGCCAGCCTGGCCGGTCTTTGCCATCGGTGCATCGGCCGCCAAGTACCCGTTTGCCTACGCCGCCGACGAGTGGACGGATCTGGGGGCTTTGACGGTGCCACAATACGGAGACGCCCATGGCCACCTTGCCAAATGGATCAAGGGCTTTGTCATGGCACGCCCGACCGACACGCTGTCCCTGCTGAAGGACGTCAGCAATGGCGTGTTCACGCAAATTTCCTACCAGAGTCGCGACGACGAAGGCACCCAGTCGCCGATCGAGACCCTCGACCGCGGGTGGGGCTCCTGCCGCGATTTCGCGGTCCTGCTTGCAGAGGCCGCCCGCCGTCTTGGCCTGGGAGCCCGCATCGTCTCGGGCTACCTGTCCGATCCCGAAATGGGCCTCGTCGGATCGGCGGGTTCAGGATCTACCCACGCTTGGGTCGAGATATTTGTCCCCGGTGCTGGTTGGATTGCCTTCGATCCAACAAACCGGAGCGTCGGGTCCGGAAACCTGATACCGCTCGCTGTGGCCCGGAACATCACGCAGGTCACGCCGGTAGCCGGCACGTTCCTCGGAACGAACGTCGATCTGCTTTCGATGGAGGTACTGGTAAGAGTGGAGAGTGCTTCGGGTCAGAACCGCTCGCCTCTAACCCAAAGAGGCGGGGCGCACATCGCGCTTGTCTGATGGCATCACTGTGGGAATGGGCTGCGGTGACTATGATAAATCAAGCTATATCAG
>JBNGDM010000045.1:0-16294 GCA_049975105.1 Rhodovulum sp.
ATGATCGGCCCCACCGGCGTCGGCAAGACCGAGATCTCGCGCCGGCTGGCGCGATTGGCGCGGGCGCCCTTCATCAAGGTTGAGGCGACCAAGTTCACAGAGGTTGGCTATGTCGGCAGAGACGTGGAACAGATCATCCGCGACCTGGTGGAAAGCGCCATCACCCAGACCCGCGATTACATGCGCGAAGAGGTCAAGGCCGCCGCGCACCAGGCCGCCGAGGACCGGGTGATCGCCGCTATTGCAGGGACCGATGCCCGCGAGCAGACCCGCGAGATGTTCCGCGGCAAGCTCAAGCGGGGAGAACTGGACGACACCGTGATCGAACTGGAGGTTACCGACAGTTCGAACCCCCTTCCGATGATGGACATCCCCGGAATGCCGCCGGGCCAGCAGGGGGGGATGATGTCCCTTGGCGACCTGTTCGGCAAGGCATTCGGCGGGCGCACCGTCAAGAAGAAGATGTCCGTGCGCGACAGCTATGAGATCCTGATCTCGGAAGAGGCCGACAAGCTTCTGGACGACGAGACGGTGACGCGCACCGCGCTGGAGGCCGTGCAGGAGAACGGGATCGTCTTTCTGGACGAGATCGACAAGGTCTGCGCGCGGACCGACATGCGCGGCGGCGATGTCAGCCGAGAAGGCGTTCAGCGCGACCTGCTGCCGCTGATCGAGGGCACGACGGTGTCGACGAAATACGGCCCCGTCAAAACCGACCACATCCTGTTCATCGCGAGCGGAGCGTTCCACATCGCGAAACCTTCGGACCTGCTCCCCGAATTGCAGGGCCGTTTGCCGATCCGAGTGGAACTGCGCGCGCTGACCGAGGCCGATTTCGTGCGCATCCTGACCGAAACCGACAACGCGCTGACCCGGCAGTACACCGCGCTGATGGAAACGGAGAAGGTCAACGTCACCTTCACCGAGGACGGCATCGCCGCTCTGGCCAGGATCGCCGCCGAGGTGAACGAGAGCATCGAGAACATCGGCGCGCGGCGGCTTTACACCGTGATGGAGCGCGTCTTCGAAGAACTCAGCTTTACCGCGCCCGACCGAAGCGGCGAGGCGGTCGAGGTGAACGCCGGTTTCGTCGAGAAGAACCTTGGTGAACTGACGCGCTCGGCCGATATGACCCGATATATCCTGTAAATCCTGTTGCAACCTGCGGCGGGGGCCGCCCGTGCGCCGACATATCGTTCTTGTCCTCTGCCTTGTCGCGCTGGCGGCCTGTGCTCCGCGCGGGGCACTGTACCTTGTGCCCGAGCCGGGGCCAGGCGCGGTTGAGCGCACCGTGTTCATCGGCACAACGCGCACGCAGGACCCGGGCGGGCAGTTCTCGAACCTGCGGTCCGAAGCGCTGACGTTGGGCAGCTATACGGTCGCGATCCCGCCCGGGCGGGCGGCGGGGCAAATCGCCTATCCCTATGGCGCGCCCGACCCGGCCGAGGACTTCGTCACCACCGATAAACAGCTTTTCGACCGGCCGTCAGCCTTTACCGCCGCACTGTTCCGGAACTTGCGGACGCGCCCACCGGGCGAACGGACGGCGGTGATCTTCGTCCACGGCTTCAACACCAATTTTGCCGAGGGACTGTATCGGTCGGCGCAGCTGGCACATGATTTCGGGATCGGAGGTGTGACGCTGCACTATTCCTGGCCCAGCGCCGGCAGCCCCTTCGGCTATGCCCATGACCGCGACAGCGCGCTGTTCGCCCGCACGGGGTTTGACGATTTCCTGGATGCCGTGATCACGGCGAAACCCGAACAATTGCTGATCGTCGCGCATTCGATGGGCGGCCTTCTGACCATGGAAACATTGCGGCAGATGGCATTGAAGGCCCCGGGGCGGGTGGGGCGTGAAATAGACGGCCTGGTGCTGTTGTCACCCGATATCGACGTGGAGGTGTTCCGGTCGCAAGTGCGCGATATCGGCCGGATGCCGCGCAACGTTCTGGTCTTCACTTCGCAACGCGACCGCGCCTTGCTGCTTTCGGCGCGTCTGTCGGGCCAGCGCGAACGGTTGGGCAATATCGAAAGCCTGGAAGATTTGGCCGATCTAGAGGTTACGGTGCTGGACGTGACCGGGTTTTCGCGCGGGCTGGGGCATTTCACGGCGGGCAGTTCGCCCGACCTGATCCGCCTGTTGCGCGGCGTACCGGACCTTGAGCGGGCGTTCAACTCTGGCGCGCCGGGTCGGCCGGGACTGCTGCCCGGCACGGTCATCACTGTGCGCAACGCAACCGAGATCATCCTGTCGCCTCTGACCGCGCTTGCTTCGACGCCCTAGGCGCACACCGGCGCCGGCCGATCACCGGGCAAGACTGTTTGGCTATCCCGATCGGGACCGCCTGAGATAGACGTAGAACGCGCCGTCCCCGCCATGGCGTCGATGCGCCTCGGTGACCTGCAACACCGCAGCGGCCAGCGGCGCCTGGTGAAGCCAGTGCGGCACCTGCCGTTTCAGCACACCGCGGCGTTCGGGGATCGGGCCGTCGCCATCGGGGCCGCGCCCCTTGCCGGTGATGACCAGAACCAGCCTCCGGCCGGCGGCATGGTTGCGCAGGATGAACCCGGTCAGGGCGGGATGCGCCTGTGCAAGCGTCATGCCATGCAGGTCGATCCGTGCTTCGGGCGCCAACTTGCCACCCTTCAGCCTGGCAAAGGCCTTGCGATCCATGCGAACCGGCATGGCCGTCGAGGCCCCGTCGGCGATGTGCACGGACGGGTCAGGCGCACGGGCGCCGATGCGGAACGGCTTGAGCTGGGGGCGCGGTGCCGGATCGGATTCATCCGGTTTTGATTCCGGCTTTGGGGCAGGATCCTGCGGACAGGATCGGCCGGACAGGGGCCGCGCGCGCCGGGCGACCTGCTCCCACAAAGCGCGATCCTCGCGGCTGAGCTGTCCCGTGCGCCGACGCCCCATCGCCTAGCCCTCGGGCAGCATCGCGAGCGCGGTGTCGATGGGCAACAATACGACCAGGCGGCCTCGGTCACGCACCCGGCCTGCCTGATCCCCGGCGTCGGCCCCGGTGCCGTAAAAGATATCGGCCCGCTGCGCGCCCTTGATCGCCGAACCGGTATCCTGCGCCACCATCAGCCGGTGGAGCGGCGCGCGGCCACCTTTCTCGATCCAGACGGGCGCGCCCAACGGAACGTAATCGGGGTCGACCGCGACAGTCCGCATCGGCGTGATCGAACGGTTCATCGCACCCAGCGGTCCCTTGTCGGCGGGCAGACGCCTGATTTCGCGAAAGAAAACAAAGGACGGGTTGTGCAACAACAACTCGTGCCCTTCTTCCGGATTCCGGCGGACCCATGCCCGGATCACCTCGGCCGAGACCTGATGTGGCTTATAGATACCACGGCGCACCAGTTCCTTCCCGATCGAGCGATATTCATGCCCGTTCTTGCCACCATAGCCCACGCGGATCGCCGTGCCGTCGGTCAGCCGAATACGGCCGGAACCTTGAACCTGAAGAAAGAACACGTCCACCGGATCATCGAGCCAGGCGATTTCGAGGCCGCGGCCTTCCAATAGTCCGGCTTCCTCGATCTCACGGCGCGAGAACCAGCGCCGGCCGGGCTCGATTTCGGGGGGCTTTCGATAGATCGGATAGCGGTAGCGGGCATCAGGGCGACGCGCACCGTGGATTTCGGGTTCGTAATAACCGGTGAACAGCGCCGGTTCCGAACCACCGATCAACACGGGCCTAAAAAAAAGCTCAAAGAAGCGGCGCGCATTTTGCTGGGTTTCGGCCACGGCACAAAGCGAAGCCCAGGTAGAGTCGCTGAGGTGCGGACAGGTTTCGCGGAATACAGCCAGCGCCCGGGCATGATCGTCCTGATCCCAGCCCTTGAGATCTTCGAAGCCCAATATCTCCACCGGCGTATCGGCCCGCAGCTGCCAGGCGCTCAACGCCAGCGCCAAGCAGACCGCGGCGCCGAGCCCACGGGTCATTCGCCCGTTGCAACCAGCTGCCAGTTGGGATCGTCGACGCCCATCTTTCGGGCGAAGGTCCAGACATCACGTTGGCGCTTGATCTCGTTCGGGCTGCCTTCGATCACGTCGCCCGCCTTGTTGCGTACCACGGAGGTGAGTTCGCCGACGAATTTCACCGTGAGTTCGGCCTCGGCGGTGTCGCGGTCGAAGGTAGCGTCTTTCAGCGTCAGTTCCCGGACACCGACGAAATTGGCCTCGACGGTGAGGCCCTGATCCTCGCGCAGCTTCACGACATCGGCGAAGCTTTCGTAAACATCGGGCGCAAGGAAGGCCTGCACCTCTTCGAGATCGCCGCGCTCGAACGCCATCAGGATCATCTCATAGGCGCCGCGTGCCCCGTGCAGGAATTCACCCACCGAGAACCCGGGTTCGGCCATCTTCATCGCGGCCAATGCCTTCGCGGAGTCGCTTCCGTCGGGGACGTGGTCGGTAATGTCGGTATCCACCCCGCCCTCGATCACCTCGAAGTCGCGGCGCGCATCCGTACGACGCGATGCGGGATCGGGCATCGACAAGGGCGGTTTCTCGAACCCCTCGCGTGTGCCGAGGACCGACCGTAGCCGCAGGACGAGGAATACGGCAATGCCCGCAAGAACCAGAAGTTGGATGATGGCAGAGCCCATGGAGACCTCGCAGCACGCCGGAAGGATTTGTATCGAAGCGTTACCGCACATATGTAAGGCACGCTTTGGGTCAAGTCCACCAGCCCGACCCATGGTAAAGAGGTTCGATGATGTGGCTTTTCCTTCTGTTTCTAGCGGTCCCGCTAATCGAGATCGCGCTGTTCATCCAGGTCGGTGGTGCTATCGGCCTTTGGCCGACGCTTGGTATCGTCATTCTGACCGCCATCATCGGCACTTGGCTGATCCGGCAGCAGGGGGCACTTGCCATGGATCAGTTGCGCGCCTCGTTCCGGGAATTGCGCGACCCCGCCGAACCGCTGGCCCATGGCGCGATGATCCTTTTTTCCGGCGCGTTGCTGCTTACACCGGGATTCTTCACCGATGCCGTGGGTTTCGCATTGCTGATGCCGCCGGTGCGCGCCGCGGCTTACCGCTGGCTGTCAAAGCGCATCGTGGTCCAGTCGATGACCTATGGAACCGCACCGCAGCGGAACCCCAGGGCACCCGGTGACGTGATCGAGGGCGATTTCAAAGAGGTGACGCAGGGGCCTCCTGATCCCGATCAGCCTTCAGGCTGGACACGCCATTGAGCCTGTCCGACCAAGGTGCTAATCCACATCGCGACGCAACAATCGGCAGGAGCATGCCATGAGCGAAACCGAGGGCAACGGCGCCGCTGCGCAGCCGCCGCAGGTCAAGATGCAGATTCTGGGGCAATACATCCGGGATATTTCCTTCGAGAACATCTTGGTGCGCAAGGGCGCGCAGGGTGAGGTGACACCGGACATCTCGGTTCAGGTCGCCCTGGATGCGCGCAAGCGGCCGACCGAACATCAATACGAGATCATCACCAAGTTCACGATCAATTCTCGCAACAAGAGCGACAGTTCCCAACTGTTCCTTCTCGAGCTGGAATATGCTGGCATCTTTCACGTGGAAAACGTACCCGAAGAACAGTTGCATCCGTTCCTCCTGATCGAGTGCCCGCGGATGTTGTTCCCCTTTGCGCGGCGAATCGTGTCAGACATGACGCGCGACGGTGGCTTCCCGCCCTTGAATCTCGAACCTGTTGATTTCGTGGCGCTCTACCGCCAGGAAATTGCGCGCCGTGCGCAAGAGACGCAGCAGCAGCCAACCGGAAACGGCGGGGCTGCCTGAGACGTCAGGCGAAACGCTTCCACAAGGCGTCGTCGCCCAAGCTGGCAACGAACTCCGCGTGGGCCTCGGCCTCGGCCTCGGTGACTCGCGGAGGAAGCGGGGTTGAGCGTGGGCGAGGTCGCCAGGCTGGCTGCGTCGCACCACCGTCCTTGGCCGACCCTTCCGACCCAGTTGCCAAGACCAAGTCCGGCTGCCGACCCCCGATCAGTTCTAGGTAGACCTCGGCCAGGATTTCGGAGTCGAGCAACGCTCCGTGCTTTTCCCGCACAGAATTGTCGACTCCAAAACGCCGGCACAGCGCATCCAGCGTCGCGGGCGAACCCGGGAATCGCTGTCTTGCCATTGCCAGGGTGTCGACAGCCTGCTCCCACGGCAATTGCGGCAGGCCCAGCCAGCCAAGCTCGGCGTTCAGGAATTTCATGTCGAAGGCGGCGTTGTGGATCACCAGTTTCGCGTCGCCAACAAAATCGAGAAATTTTTGTCCAACGAACTTGAAAACGGGCTTGTCTCGGAGAAAGTCGTCACCCAACCCGTGCACCGCGAACGCCTCTTGCGGCATTGGGCGCTCAGGGTTGATGTACTCATGAAAGGTCTGGCCGGTCGGCAGGTGGTTCCACAGTTCCACCGCGCCGATCTCGACGATCCGGTGTCCTTCTGCCGGTTCAAAACCGGTGGTTTCGGTATCCAGAACGATCTCACGCATGGGCTTTTCTCAACGTCTCGACCAAGGCTTGCACTTCGGCGCGGGTCTGTTCAAGGGAGCGGGTTTCGATGACATAATTGGCGCGTGCGCGTTTTTCGGCATCGGGCATCTGGCGCGCCAACATCCGGTCGAATTGGTCCTCGGTCATGCCGGGCCGGGCCAGAACGCGAGCACGCTGCTCCTCGGGGGTGGCGGTCACCACCAGCACCGCGTCCAGCCATGCCTCGGCTCCGGTTTCGAACAACAAAGGGATATCGAGCACGACAAGGGGTGCGTCTGCGTGATCGTCAATGAAACGCGCCCGGTCTTCGGCGACAAGCGGATGCACAATCTCTTCTATTTGGGTCAAGGCCTTGGGATCGCTGGCGATCCAGTTCTTCAGGGCAGCGCGGTCGAGTCCGTCGGAACTCGACGCCTTGGGATAGATTGCAGCAATCGGCGCGACCGCGTCGCCGCCCGGGGCATACAGCCGGTGAACCGCCGCGTCGGCATCCCAGACCGGTACGCCCAGGTCGCGAAAGAACCCGGCGGTCGTCGATTTCCCCATCCCGATGGACCCCGTCAGGCCCAGGAGAAAGGGCCGTTGCGTCATTGACCCAAAACCACCGCCCGCGCGGCGTCGTCCACGTCTGGGCGGTGCCCAAACCAGCGCTCGAAGCCTGGCGCGGCTTGGTGCAGCAGCATGCCCAAACCATCCACTACGATGCAGCCCCGCGCCTGCGCCTCGCGCAGGAACTTCGTTTCGAGCGGGGTATAGACAAGGTCGGACACCACAGTTCCGGGGCTCAAGGCATCCAGCGGAACACGGAATTCGGACTTGCCCACCATGCCCAGCGAAGTTGTGTTCACCACGGTCGCTGCACCGTCGATCATGTTCGCCGCTTGCACCCAATCGTAAACGACAATCTTGGGACCGAACTCCGCGCGCAAGGCCTCGGCGCGGGATCTCGTCCGGTTGCTGACGCGGATTTCACGAACGCCCTGTTCGGCAAATGCTGCGACTACGGCGCGCGCCGCACCGCCCGCCCCCAAAACGGCCGCCGGCCCCGAAGTCGGCTGCCACCCCGGGGCACCCTGGCGCAGGTTTTCGATGAAACCGATACCATCCGTGTTGTCCGCATGAACCTTCCCGTCGGCGCGGAAGATCAGCGTGTTCGCCGCTCCGATCAGCGCGGCCCGGTCCGACACGAGGTCTGCGAGTCCAAGGATCGACTCCTTATGGGGAATGGTGACGTTGACACCAACGAAACCCATCTTGGGCAGGGCCGCAAGCACCTGTTTCAGGTCGACCTGAGACACATCCATCGGGATATAATAGCCTTGGATGCCATAGCGTTGCAGCCAATACCGGTGCAGCATCGGCGATTTGGAATGCGCGACCGGGGACCCGATCACTCCGGCGAGAGGTATCTTTTGATTCATGCCATCAAGGCTCCGCGCGTGGTCAGAAAGGTCAGAAGCGGCAGCAACGGCAGGCCCAGAACATCGAAATAATCCCCCTCGATATGCGAGAATAGCCGAACGCCTTCTTCCTCCAGCTTGTAAGCGCCGACCGAGTCCCGGACGCTGTTCCAGTTTCGTTCAAGATAACGGTCGAGATAGGCATCGGAAAACGGCCGCATCGTCAGGGTAACGGTTCCGACATGGCGCCACAGCGGGCGCAGGTCATCATAGACCACAACCGCCGACATCAATTGATGTGTCCCGCCCCGCATCTTGCGCAATTGCGCGCGCGCTTCGTCCACCGTGTCTGTCTTGCCCAAGACAAGATCGCGATATGCGAGCACCTGGTCGCAGCCTATGACCAACGCATCCGGGGCCTTTCCGGCGACTCGCTCGGCCTTGAAGCCGGCAAGCGTCTCGGCAATTTCAGCGGGCTTCGCACCCTCCTCCATCATACTGTCGCGAATGGCGGTTTCGTCTACCGAGACGGGCATAACCTCGAAGGCGAGCCCTGCCCGTTCGAGAAGTTTTCGCCGGATCGGCGAACCGGAAGCGAGGATCACGCGGTCAGACATCCGGGCACAACCCTGTGGAAAACAGACGGCTGGGCTGTCGAAAGACGTGGAACAACCCCGTGCCGTTACCCCGGGGTGCCGGTCGTCCGGGAAAAAGTCAAGCACACAAGCCGCTCAATCCACGGTGGAACGTTGCCGGGAGTTGCTGTGGGGGAATCGGCATGCGGCAAATCATCCCCGACCATCCACAAGCAGAAAGTAAGTTTGCATAATATAACCATTTGTTATTACTGTACAAAATACGCGCAAACCTTGAATCCTCGAGATACCAACACGGTTTTCAACAGAAGCTTTCCTGTGGGTTAATCCGGGGAAGGCTGGATAATCCCCATCACCCACAGCCCCTACTAAATCATCATCTTTTCTTTTCTTTCTTTATTCCTCTAGAAGGGGCCGGGCGGTTCCCAGCGTTGGAGTGGAAAGAATGGGTGAGTTCCTCGCGTCCTTCTATCTTTGGACGAAGTCGTTGCACATCATTGCCGTGCTGACCTGGATGGCGGGTATTTTCTACTTGCCACGGATCTTCGTCTACCATGTCGAACGCGCCAGCGTCGGCAGCGAAACGGACGAGATATTCAAGGTCATGGAGATGAAGCTCTACCGCTACATCATGAATCCCTCGATCATCGCAGTCTGGATTTTCGGCTTGGCGCTGGTGTTCACGCCCGGCATCGTCGATTGGGGATCGGTCTGGCCCTATGCCAAGGGTGCCGCTGTGATCGCGATGACCTGGTTTCACATGTGGCTGGGTGCGCGGCGCAAGGAATTCCTGGCAGGGGCGAACACACGCACGGGTCGCACCTACCGGATGATGAACGAACTGCCCACGCTGCTGATGCTGGTGATCGTGTTCGCGGTGGTGCTGAAATTCTGAGAGATTGACTCGGCGGCGCGGGCCGACTAAGAGCTCCTTAGGCAGACCGTCCGGCCCTGCCGCTTTCCCCCTTTACGCAAGCTGCGCCCCACCTGGCGCCCCTGCAGCGATATATTCCCATGACCCAGGACAGCCTGAACCTTTCCGATCTCAAGGCGAAAAGCCCCAAGGACCTTCTCGCCATGGCCGAGGAGCTGGAGATCGAGAACGCCTCGACCATGCGCAAGGGCGACATGATGTTCGCCATCCTCAAGGAACGCGCAGAGGACGGCTGGGAAATCTCGGGTGATGGCGTGCTCGAGGTCTTGCAGGACGGGTTCGGCTTCCTCCGCTCTCCCGAGGCGAACTATCTGCCGGGTCCTGACGACATCTATGTTTCGCCTGACATGATCCGCCAGCATTCCCTGCGCACTGGTGACACGGTCGAAGGCGTGATGCAGGCGCCGCGCGAGAACGAACGGTATTTCGCGATCACCAAGGTCACGGCGATCAATTTCCAGGAACCGGAGAAGGCGCGGCACAAGATCAACTTCGACAACCTCACGCCGCTTTATCCCGACGAGCGGCTGAAAATGGAAATCGAGGATCCGACCATCAAGGACCGCTCGGCCCGGATCATCGACCTGGTCGCCCCGATCGGGAAGGGTCAGCGCTCGTTGATCGTGGCGCCGCCGCGGACGGGCAAGACGGTTCTGCTTCAGAACATCGCCCATTCGATCGAGAAAAATCACCCTGAATGCTACCTGATCGTGCTGCTGATCGATGAGCGGCCCGAAGAGGTGACCGATATGCAGCGCAGCGTGAAGGGCGAGGTGATTTCCTCGACCTTTGACGAACCGGCGACGCGGCACGTTGCGGTGGCTGAGATGGTCATCGAAAAGGCCAAGCGGCTGGTCGAACACAAACGAGATGTTGTGATCCTTCTTGACTCGATCACCAGACTTGGACGTGCCTACAACACCGTGGTACCATCATCGGGTAAGGTCCTTACGGGTGGTGTGGACGCCAACGCATTGCAACGGCCGAAACGGTTCTTCGGTGCGGCGCGGAACATCGAAGAGGGCGGGTCGCTGACGATCATCGCCACCGCCCTGATCGACACCGGTAGCCGGATGGACGAAGTGATCTTCGAAGAGTTCAAGGGCACTGGCAACTCGGAAATCGTGTTGGACCGGAAGGTGGCGGACAAGCGTGTCTTCCCTTCGATGGACATCCTGAAATCCGGGACCCGGAAAGAGGACCTTCTGATCGACAAGGCCGACCTGCAAAAGACCTTTGTTCTGCGCCGCATCTTGAACCCGATGGGCACCACCGATGCCATCGAGTTTCTGATTTCGAAGCTGAAGCAGACGAAGACGAATTCCGAGTTCTTCGACTCGATGAACACCTGACGGCTGTGCCCGGAGGTGATCGGTGGACACGATCTTCGCCTTGGCGACGGCGCGCGGCAAGGCCGGTGTGGGTGTCATACGAGTGTCGGGGCCGCGCGCCCATGACGCTGGCCTGGCGCTTGCCGGGACCCTTCCGCCAGCTCGAAAGTCGGGATTGCGACGTCTGACAGATGCCGACGATGTGCTTCTTGACGAAGCGCTTGTTCTTCGGTTCGACCATTGTGCGAGTTTCACCGGAGAGGACGTGGTGGAGTTCCATTGTCATGGAAGTCCTGCGACGATTGCCGCGGTACTGCGGGCACTTGGCGATCTAAAGGGTTTGCGAGCAGCAGAACCGGGAGAGTTTACCCGGCGAGCCCTTGAGAACGGTGTTCTCGATCTGGCTCAGGTGGAGGGACTGGGCGACCTTCTGGAAGCCGAAACCGAGGCGCAGCGCAGGCAGGCGTTGCGTGTTTTGTCGGGTGCCTTGGGTCAGCGCGCCGAGGTTTGGCGTTGGTCGCTTATCCGTGCGGCGGCGTTGTTGGAGGCAACGATTGACTTCGCCGATGAGGACGTCCCGGTCGATGTAAGCCCAGAGGTTCTTGCTCTGTTGGACGATGTTTCTGGGTCGCTTCGCGCAGAAATCGCTGGGGTTCAAGTCGCAGAGCGCATTCGCGACGGTTTCGAGGTGGCGATCGTCGGGCCCCCGAATGCAGGAAAATCGACGCTTTTGAATTATCTGGCAGGGCGCGATGCGGCGATTACGTCGGAGCAGGCGGGCACGACACGCGACGTGATCGAGGTTCGGATGGAGCTGCATGGCCTGCCGGTCACAATGCTGGACACGGCCGGGCTTCGCGATAGCGACGATGCGGTTGAAACGATTGGCATAGAGCGCGCGATCTCGCGTGCGCGCGCGGCGGATCTTCGGATCTTTCTGCTGGATGGATCCGGGCGGACCGAAGGACTGGCGCCATTGCCGGAAGATATCTTGGTAAATGGGAAGGCCGATCTGGGTCACGGCCCTGGCCTTGCTGTGTCGGGAAAGACTGGCGAGGGCGTGGCGGATTTGGTCGCGCGGGTTACCGCGATCCTCGAAGGTCGGGCGGCGCGGGCTGTGACAGCGACGCGGGAACGCCATCGTTTGGCGATGTCCCGGGCGTTGGATTCTATCACCGAGGCGGGGAATCGGTTATCTCAAGGAATGGAGGCCGCCGAGCTTGCCGCAGAAGAGTTGCGCGCTGCGACCCGAGCTCTTGATTCTCTGGTCGGGCGTGTAGATGTGGAGCACGTGCTGGATGAGATTTTTGCGCGATTCTGTCTTGGAAAGTAAGGAGTGTTTCACGTGAAACATCTCGCTTTCGATGTCATCGTTGTTGGTGGCGGCCATGCCGGGGCTGAGGCTGCCCATGCAGCTGCGCGCTTGGGTAGTCGAGTCGCGCTGATCACATTGCGGCAGGATGCAATCGGCGTTATGTCGTGCAATCCAGCGATTGGCGGCCTTGGGAAAGGCCACCTCGTGCGTGAGGTTGACGCACTGGACGGGGTGATGGGTCGTGCAGCCGATCGTGCAGGAATTCAGTTTCGCCTTTTGAACCGGCGGAAGGGCCCGGCGGTGCAGGGTCCCCGCGCTCAGGCGGACCGCAAGCTGTATCGCGAAGCCGTGCAAGCGGCGTTATCCGGAATTGACGGTCTGTCTATCATCGAAGGAGAGGTTGCCGACCTGCTCGTCGACAAAGGCAGGGTGACTGGTGTTTCCCTTTTGGATGGAGCCGAGATCCAAGCGGGGTCCGTAGTCCTGACGACTGGAACGTTCCTTAGGGGCGTGATTCATATTGGCGACCGTCGTCTGGCCGGTGGCCGGATGGGTGATCGCCCTTCGATCCCGTTGGCGGAAAGAATCGAATCGTTCGGTCTGCCCTTGGGAAGGCTCAAGACCGGGACGCCCCCGCGTCTGGATGGCCGCAGTATTGATTGGCAGCGTCTGGAGTCGCAGCCGGGCGACGATCAACCGGTGTTGTTTTCCTTTCTATCGAAGAGCGTTTCGGTGCAGCAGGTCGCATGTGGGATCACGCACACCAATCCGCGTACGCACGAGATCATTCGCGAAAACCTTTCGCGCTCGGCGATGTATGGGGGTCATATCGAAGGCGTTGGCCCGCGATATTGCCCGTCGATCGAGGATAAGGTCGTTCGATTTGCCGAGAAGACCTCGCATCAGATTTTCCTTGAACCCGAAGGGCTTGACGAACCGACAGTGTATCCCAACGGGATCTCGACCTCGCTTCCCGAGGAAGTTCAAGAAGCCTATGTTCATTCGATCGCTGGCCTAGAGCGGGCAAGGATACTTCAGCCCGGCTATGCGATCGAGTATGACTATGTAGATCCCCGGGCGCTGCGTGCGACTCTGGAGTTGCGGGATGTGCCGGGCCTGTTTTTGGCAGGGCAGATCAATGGCACGACCGGATATGAAGAGGCAGCGGCGCAAGGTCTTGTCGCTGGGTTGAATGCGGCGCGCCAGGTGCTTGGGGCCGATCCGGTGCTATTCGGCCGGACCGAGAGTTATATCGGCGTCATGATTGATGACCTTGTGACGCGCGGTGTCAGCGAACCTTATCGCATGTTCACATCGCGTGCCGAGTTCCGACTTTCTCTCCGTGCGGACAATGCGGACCAGCGTTTGACTCCGATGGGAATAGAGCTTGGCTGTGTTGGTGCGGATAGGGCCCGGGTGTTCGAAGCCAAGATGGAGCACATGGCGGTGGCGCGCGCGCGGCTTGAGGCGATGTCGTTGACACCTAAACAGATTGCGGAAGCGGGTATTCGGGTGAACGCGGACGGAAATCGGCGGAATGGTGCTGATGTTCTGGCGTTTCCAGATGTCGGCTTTGCCGATCTTCTACCGTTTGATCCCGAGTTGAGCCAAACGGACCCCGAGATTCGCGAGCAGATCGAACGAGATGCCTTGTATGCGAATTACATCCGCCGCCAAGCCCAGGATGTCGAAGCGGTCCGTCGCGATGAGGCGCAGGCTTTGCCGCTCGATTTCCCTTATGAGCGCATAGAGGGATTGTCCAACGAATTGAAAGCGAAGTTGGCCACCGCGCGTCCAGAGACTTTGGCGCAGGCAGGCCGAATCGATGGCATGACGCCGGCAGCCCTAACTTTGATCTTGGCTTGGTTGCGGCGAATGGAGCGTCGCTCGGCATGAATGTCGGGCCATTGCCGTCCCGGGTTGTTTCACGTGAAACATCCCAAAAGCTCGCACGGCTCTCCGAATTGGTTCGCAAGTGGAATCCAGCGATCAACCTGGTTTCGAAGGGCAGTCTGTCCGATCTTGAAAATCGTCATATCATTGATTCAATGCAGATATTCGATCAGATTCCAAGCGGCGCCCATCGATGGACTGACCTGGGTAGCGGCGGTGGGTTTCCGGGTCTCGTTGTGGCCATTCTCGCCCAAGAACATGCGCCACAGCTCGATGTGGAGTTGGTCGAGAGTGACAAAAGAAAGGCTGCTTTTTTACAGACAGCTGCGCGCGAACTGGGACTGGACAACACAAAGGTTTTTCCCGACCGGATTGAGTATCTTGCGCCCCGGGATGCAGATGTCGTGTCGGCCCGCGCGCTTGCCTCGCTAAGTAAGTTGATTGGCTTGGCCCATCGCCATCTGGCCGAAGGTGGGGTTGCCTTGTTTCCGAAAGGCGCCCGACATGCGCAGGAGATCGACGCGGCGCTTGCATCATGGGCATTCGAAGTTCAAAAAATTCCGAGCAAGACCGATCCCCAAGCCGTCATCCTGAAACTCGGAGGCATCGCCCGTGTCTGACCCCACGCGCCCTACGCGCCCCAAGATCATCGCCGTGGCGAATCAGAAGGGTGGCGTTGGAAAGACCACCACAACAATCAACTTGGCCGCGGCTTTGGTCGAGGAGGGAAAAAACGTTCTGATCGTGGACATTGACCCGCAAGGGAACGCGTCGACCGGGCTTGGCATCGATGGAGATCAACGCAGCAAAACCACCTATGATTTGCTTCTGGACGAGGCGCCGTTGTCCGAGATACTCCAGGAAACAGAGATCGATGGTCTGATCATCGCTCCGGCGACAACGGATCTCAGCTCGGCCGATATTGAGATGGTGTCGAATGAAAAGCGGAGTTTTCTGCTCCATGATGCACTTCGTCAGCCAGAGATTGACCGGTATCGCCTCGATTTCATCCTGATCGACTGCCCGCCGTCGCTGAATTTGCTGACGGTGAATGCCATGGTCGCAGCACATTCGGTTTTGGTGCCGCTTCAAAGCGAGTTTTTTGCCCTTGAGGGCTTGTCGCAATTGATGCTGACGATCCGAGACTTGCGCCAGACCGCCAATCCCGATCTTAGAATCGAGGGTGTGGTGATGACGATGTCGGACAAGCGTAACAATCTGGCTCAGCAGGTAGAAAGTGATGCGCGCGCCTATCTCGGCGATCTGGTGTTCCATACCGTTATCCCACGCAACGTTCGCGTCAGCGAAGCGCCATCCTTTGCTATGCCGGTTCTGGATTATGACCCGTTGTCGAAGGGTGCCCAGGCTTATCGTGCGTTGGCACGCGAGATATTGGGTATAAAGATACCAAAGACCGCATGATGTTGGGGGCATTGCGATGACAACGAACAAAAGCACCAAACGTGGTCTGGGCCGTGGTCTTTCGGCGCTTATGGCCGATGTGCAGATCGACCCGGCGCCCGAGGCTGGCAAGACGCCCGGAACAATAGCCGATCAGGTCGTGCCTCTGGACTTGGTCGAACCGAACCCCGATCAGCCGCGACGGCAGTTCTCGGACGAGGCCTTGCAGGAATTGGCGGCATCAATCCGCGAAAAAGGCGTGATCCAGCCCCTGATCGTGCGCCCCAGCAAACGCAGCAAGGGCCGCTTTGAAATTGTGGCGGGGGAACGCCGCTGGCGAGCTTGTCAAATTGCGCAACGGCATGAGGTGCCGGTCATCGTCCGCGAGTTGGATGATATCGAGGTGCTCGAGATTGCGATCATCGAGAACATTCAGCGCGCCGACCTGAACGCAGTTGAGGAAGCGATGGGGTATCGCCAACTGATGGATCGGTTTGGGCACACACAGGACAAGGTGGCCGAGGCGCTGGGCAAGAGCCGGAGCCATATCGCAAACCTGCTGCGTTTGTTGCAATTGCCCGAAGAGGTACAGGAACATGTGCGCCACGGCCGTTTGAGCGCTGGTCACGCACGGGCGCTGATCACGACCGATGACCCGGCGCGGCTGGCGCGTGAGGTCATCAAGGCGCAGTTGTCGGTGCGGGACACGGAAAAGCTGGCAAAACGAACGGGCGCGCCCAATTCCAGCAAACGAAAGCGCGCCGTATCCGCCGAGAAAGATGCCGACACCCGCGCCTTGGAAGCGGATTTATCGGCTAACCTTGGTATGGCGGTCTTTATTGAGCATGCGACCGACGGATCGGGAAGGCTGATCGTATCTTACAAGACGCTCGAGGATCTCGATACGCTCTGCGCTGTGCTCAGTACCACGCGCTAGGG
>JBNGDM010000046.1:0-15947 GCA_049975105.1 Rhodovulum sp.
CCGAAGGAGCGGTGGCCATTTGGACGGACGCCGGGGGCGCGGCAACGGCACCCGGCTGCGCAGGCCCCGAGGTTGCCACGCCAGGCGGGGGCGCGGCGGCGGACGCGGGCATGGCTGGCGCCGCGCCCGGCACAGGGGCGGCCGGTGCCGGGCCGGGCGCAGGGGCGGGTAGAACCGGTGAAACGGTGCTTCTTTCCGGAGCGGGAGCCGCACCCGTCGACTTGCCCCCCGACTCGGGTGGCGCGAGGGGCGCGCTCTGGATCGCCGGGCGGTCTGCGGGCGTCCGGGTCGTGGCGGCAGGGCGGGACTCGGCGTCGGGGCGGGGACCAAGGCGAGGCCCTTCGGGCGCGTCCCCGGCCCGAACGGCATTCGGCGTCGGCGCCGCAGCAGGGGGCGCCACCGGCCGCTCGCCCGTGGCCACGGATTGGGCAAAGGCGGTCGCCCGCGCGAGGCCCGGCCCCGGCGGGGCGGCCCGGGGACCTGTCGCACCGGCCGCGTCCGGCAGAGCCGGGGCGGCAGCGGCCCGCGGCGATGCGTCTGCGACCGCCCCGCCGGACGGGGTTTGAGCAACGGGCCGCGCCGCCTGGCCGGCTTGCGGTCCGGCCGCAGGCGCCATCGCGGCAGGAGGAGCACCGACAGCGGGGGAAGGGGCGGCACCTGCGGGGGCGGCGTCGGGTCCATCCGACGGCGCGACGGCAAAGCTGCCCGGCGGCGCCTCGGCCAACGCCAATGCGGCGGGCGGCGTCGCCGTTTCCGCCGAATCGGGCACGGCCAGCGCGGCCGGCAGGTCCTCTGCCAGGGGCAGCGGCGCGCCGGTCGGAGCCTCCGGCCCCGGCGGGATCAAGCCGAGGAGGGCGGCACCGGCGGTATCGGTCACCGCGGTCGTTTCGGCATCGCCGGGCATGACGGGCAAGTCGGCCGGCAGCCCCGGCAGATCAAGCTGCGCGAACCGGCTGACCAGGCGCACCGGGGCGGCGGGCGCGGTCCCGGCGCCCTGGATCGCGGTTTCGGCCGGAACCGTGAACGCGGCGCGAAACGCGCCCGGCGGGATGCCTGCCGAAGGGGTCGCGCGGACGCCGTCGCCCTGGGCCGGCGCGGGACTGCCCGAGGGGTCGAAGAGATGAACATACTGCATGCGTTTCGCCGGACTTCTGCCACTGGTCGGGGACAGATTGGCGGGCAACCGGTTACCGGTTCTTTACCGGATGACCGTCATAACCGGAAAAACGAGTCGCAATTTAGGGAACCGGCCATGCTGTCCCCCGTCACCGCGCCGACCGCGCAAACGCCCAACCGCACCGCAGGCGATACGCGCCTGCGCGAGGCCGCCGAGAAGCTGGAGGCCCAGTTCCTTGCCGAGATGCTGAAACATGCCGGCCTGGGCGAGACGAAGGGCGAGTTCAGCGGCGGCATCGGCGAAACGCAATTCGCGTCCTTCCTGCGCGAGGCTCAGGCCGAGGAAATGGTACGCGCCGGCGGAATCGGCCTGGCGGAAAGCCTTTTCGAAGCCATGAAGGAGCGAATCAATGACGCCGGATGACCCGATCGAGGCCCTGCTCCTGCGCGAACGCGACGCGCTGCGGCGGGCGGATTTCCCGGCGCTGCAAGCGCTTGCCGAAGAAAAGGAACGCCTGGTGGCCGACCTGACGGCCAACCCGGTCACCGACCCGGCGGCGCTGTCGCGCCTGCGCGACCTGGCCGAGGGCAACGCCCGCCTGATGCAGGCCGTCCAGCGCGGCGTCGAAAGCGCGGTGGCCACGCTGCGCCGCGCCCGCCAACCCGCCGAAGCGCTGACCACCTATGACCGCAGCGGACGGTCCGCCCGCATCGGCGCCACGCAAGGGTCGCTGACGCGCCGCGCCTAGGCCCAATTTTCGCCAAAACGCCCCGCTATCACCTTATTGCATTAGCCGTCGTTTAACCCGCAGCTGAAATGCTCGGGACCGCGCCCGGAACATGGGTGGCACGGCACGGACCCTCTCCAAAGCCGTACGGGTGAGAACACCTTCGATCGTCGTCCCACGACGGCATTAACCCGTGGTGCAAAGCACCATACGCAAGGAAGGACCAACCCATGTCCAGCATTCTGACGAACAACGGCGCCATGACCGCGCTGCAAACCCTGAAGGGCATCAACAACAACCTGTCCAAGGTGCAGTCGGAGATCTCGACCGGCAAGTCGGTCGAATCGGCCAAGGACAACGCCGCCGTCTGGGCCATCGCCAAGACGATGGAAGCCGACGTCTCGGGCTTCAACAAGATCTCCGAAGGGCTGTCGGTCGCCGAATCGACCGTCTCGGTCGCCCGCAACGGTGCGGAAACGATCACCGGCCTTCTGAAGGACATGAAGGACCAGATCGTTCAGGCCAAGGGCGCCGCGAACGATGGCGAGCGCACCAAGATCCAGGCCAACGTCGCCGCCCTGCGCGACCAGGTCGCCTCGGTCGTCGGCGCCGCCCAGTTCAACGGCGTCAACCTGATCGACGGCAGCGCCGGCACGATGAACGTGCTGTCCTCGTTGAACCGGGACTCGGCCGGCACCGTGTCGAGCGCCCAGATCAGCGTCGCCTCGCAGGATCTTTCCAACAGCGGCTACACCGCCAAGGCGACCTTCACCGGCACGACCGGGGCATCGACCGCTGCGGATACCGCGGCCTTCTCGCTGGCCAGCGGCGGCGGCACCGACGACATCGTGATCGTCGACCCGACCTTCACCGAGGGCGAGAGCATCAGCGTCCGCATCGGCGACCAGACGGTGACCCACACCTTCTCGGCCGCGGACGTTGCGGCGACCGACAGCGAAGCCGTCGCGGCAACCTCGCTGAAAGCCAAGATCGAGGCGCTCGGCATCACCGGGCTGGCGGTGGACTACGACTCGACCGCCCCCGGCACGCTGTCGCTGACGAATAACGGCTCGTCTGACCTGACGGTCAGCATGCAGTTCGGCGACGAGGGCGCGGGCGGTCTCTCGGGTCTCAGCGCCATCGACGTGAGCACCGGCGCGGGCGCGACCAACGCGCTGGCGGCCATCGACGGCCTGATCAAGACCTCGATCGACGCCGCTGCGGCCTTCGGTACGGCGCAGAACCAGCTGGAGACGCAGAACGATTTCGTCAGCAAGTTGATGGACTCGATGAAAACCGGCATCGGCTCGATGGTCGACGCCGACATGGAGGCGACCTCGGCGCGCCTTCAGGCCCTGCAGGTGCAACAGCAGCTGGCCACCCAGTCGCTGTCGATCGCCAACCAGGGGCCGCAGAACCTGCTGTCGCTCTTCCGCTAAGACCAGGGAGGGCCGGGTTAACCCCCGGCCCTTTCCCGCACGCCTTAGCTCCCTCTCAGAATGGAAGGATTGACAGTGAACACGCTCCACATGGCCCAAAAGGCCTATTCCGCGCCGAACCAGGCCCAGACGCGCACACCGCGCGCCACCGAATACGCCGCCTTCGCCCGCATCACCGCCCGGCTCAAGGCCGCCCAGGGCACCGGGCGACGCAACTACCCCGCCCTCGCCGCTGCCATCCACGAAAACCGTCGGCTCTGGACGATGCTTGCCGCCGACGTGGCGGACAAGGACAACGCCCTGCCCCAGCAGCTGCGGGCCCAGATTTTCTACCTGTTCGAATTCACCAATCACCACAGCCGCGAGGTTCTGAACGGCAAGGCCGATCTCGCCCCGCTGGTCGAGATCAACACCGCCGTCATGCGCGGGCTCGACAAACCGGAGGCGGTGTCATGAGCGGTCTCGTCCTGAAGCTGGGCCCCAAGGAACGGGTCCTTGTCAACGGCGCCGTGATCGAGAACGGCGACCGCCGCACCCGGCTGTCGATCAAGACGCCCAACGCCAACATCCTGCGCCTGCGCGACGCGATCCACCCCGAGGAGGTGAACACGCCCGTGCGCCGGGTCTGCTACATCGCCCAGCTGGTGCTGTCGGGCGATGCGACGCCCGACGATTCGCGGCCGCAACTGCTGCGCGGGATCGAACAGCTGAGCCAGGTTCTGACGGACCATGACAGCCGCCGCCAGCTGACGCTTGCCACCCAGGCGGTGATCGAAGAGCAGTACTACCAGGCCCTCAAGGCGCTGCGCAGCCTGCTGCCGCGGGAAGAGCGTCTGTTGGCGGGCACGAGCGCGAGGCCGTCATGAGCTTTCAGCCCGTTGTTCCCGTCGGCGGCTACGTCGGCTGGCGCTTCCTCGAACGCACGATGGAGCGCCAGCAGGAGGTGTTCAACCAGAGCACCGTGATGCAGCGCGACCTGGACTATTTCGCCGAGAAGATCGGCGACGTGCGCACCGCTGAGGACCTGGTCGGCGACTACCGCCTGCTGAAGGTGGCGCTGGGGGCCTTCGGGTTGCAGGACGATATCGGCAACAAGTTCTTCATCCGCAAGGTTCTGTCCGAGGGCACCACCGCCAACGACGCGCTGGCCAACAAGCTGGCCGACAAGACCTATTTCAATCTCGCCGAAGCCTTTGGCTTCGGCGATATCGGCCTGCCCAACACGATGGAGTCGGGCTTTGCCGAGAAGATCGCCGAGGCCTACCGCACCCGCAGTTTCGAAGTCGCCGTGGGCGAGCAGAATTCGGACATGCGCCTGGCGCTGAATGTTGAACGCGAACTGTCCACGCTCTCCGAAAAGGACACCGGCGAAGAGGCCAAATGGTTCAGCGTGATGGGGTCAGAACCGCTGCGGCAGGTCTTCGACATCGCCTTCGGCTTGCCCGAGTCCTTCGCATCCCTCGACCTGGACCGGCAGCTTGCGGTGTATCGCGAAAAGGCGGACGACATTTTCGGAAGTTCGGACGTCGCGCAATTCGCCGATCCCGAAAAGCGCGATGAACTGGTGAAGCTGTTCCTCATCCGCTCCGAGGTGCGTTCGGGTCTGGCGGGCTATAGCCCGGCGCAGACCGCGCTCACGCTGCTGGGCGGGTAGTCGCGGCCCGGGGGTCTGTCCCGGCCGGGGTCAGCCGCCGGCCTTGGCCTCGGCGCCCGCGCCGGCGCCGGACGCGTCATTGGCCACATCGAGAATATGGGACAGTCGTGCGAAGCTGTCCGGAACGCCGCCCGGCGCGTCCTCGGACAGGAACCCGTCCAGCCCAGGCCAGATCTTGATCGCGGCGTCGATCTCGGGGTCGGAGCCGGCGGCGTAGAGCCCGGCCTGGATCATCATCTCGGCCCGGTCATAGGCGCCCAGCAACCGCCGCGCGCGCGCGATCAGGGCGTTTTCCGGACCGCTGGCCGCGCGCGGCAGGCTGCGAGAGACCGAGCGCAGCAGATCGACCGCCGGGAACCGCCCGCGCTCGGCAATGCGGCGATCCAGAACGACATGGCCGTCGAGCACGCCGCGCAGGATGTCGGCCACGGGTTCCTCCATGTCGGACCCGGCGACCAGAACCGAGAACACGGCGGTGATATCGCCCATCCCCTCGACCCCCGGTCCGGCGCGTTCGGCCAGCGCCATCACCGCCTGCGCGGTCGAGGGCGGATAGCCCCGAAGCGCCGCCGGTTCGTTGACGGCGAGCGCCAGCTCGCGATGCGCCTCGGCGAAACGGGTGACGGAATCGGCGAGGAACAGCACGTGGTTGCCCTCGTCGCGGAAATACTCGGCCACCGCCATCGCCGCCCAGGCCGCCCGGCGGCGCACCATCGGCGACTGGTCCGAGGTCGCGGCGACGATGACCGAGCGGGCCATGCCCTCCTCGCCCAGCACATGGGACACGAACTCGCCCACCTCGCGGCCGCGTTCGCCGACCAGAGCGATCACAGCCATGTCGGCCTGCACCCCGCGCGCGAACTTGGCCAGCAGGTTCGACTTGCCCACGCCCGATCCCGCGAACAGGCCGATGCGCTGGCCGCGCACGATCGGCAACAGCGTGTCGAAAGCGGCCAGCCCGGTGCCCAGCCGCGGCCCGAGCCCCCGCCGTTCGGTCGCGGGCGGCGGCGCGGCGCGCAGCGGGCGCGGCTCGGGCCCCGGCATCAGCGGGCGGCCATCCAGCGGCTGGCCGAACGGGTCGACGATGCGGCCGAGCCAGCCCCGGTGCGGCGCGATCTGGCCGGGCCCCACAAGGACGACGCGATCCCCCACCGACAACCCCTCGGGCGTGCCGTCGGGCAACACCGTGACCGCCCCCTTGGCCAGCGCCAGAACCTCGCCCCGGCGGCGCACGCCGCGGCCATGCCGGATCTCGACCAGATCGCCGAGCCCCGCCTCTTCGGACAGGCCGGAAACGGTCACCGTGCCGCTGCCCGCCGCGGTCACCCGCCCGACCGGCCGGATCGGCGACAGCATGGTGATGCGGTTCATCAGCGCGGCGAAGGGACTGTCGGGCATTCGGATTCTCCGGGCCGGGTCAACACTTACCGTTTCTAAAGGAATCATCCTTAAGCCTTGATTGAAACCGAGGGAGAATCCCCGATGTTCGACAAATTGGAAATCTTCAGGATGGCGCAGGGGCTGGCGGTGCATGCCGGCACGCGCCAGGCCGTCATCGCCCGCAACGTGGCGAATGCCGACACGCCGGGCTATCGCGCCCAGGACATCGCGGATTTCAACGAAACCTACCGCAAGGCCGGAGACCAGATGCCCCTGCGCGCGACGCGGGCCGGGCACCTGTCGGCCGGCGACACCGGCCTGCGCGCCGCCCGGATCCACGAGGACCAGGTGCCGAGCGAACCCAACGGCAATTCCGTCTCGCTGGAAGAGGAAATGCTGAAGGCCGCCGAAACCAAGAGCAAGCACGACCAGGCCATCGCCGTCTACCGCAGTTCGCTGGGCATTCTGCGCACCTGCCTGGGCCGGGGAAGATAGGAGGCATGAATGGCTGATCTCAGCGATAGTCGCGGCCTGTCGGCCAGCGGGTTGCGCGCCCAGGCGGCGCGGCTGCGCCACGTGTCGGAAAACATCGCCAATGTCGACACCCCCGGCTACCGGCGCAAGCTGACGAGCTTCGAGGCGGAACTGGCGCCCACGGGCCCCGAGGGCGCGGTCAAGACCGGGCCGGTGCGGCTGGACCAGCGCGAGCTGCCGCGGATCTATGACCCCTCGCACCCGATGGCCGACGCGAACGGCTATTACGACGGCTCGAATGTCGACCTCGTGATCGAGATCGCCGACGCCCGCGAGGCACAGCGCAGCTACGAGGCGAACCTGAAACTCTTCGACCAGGCCCGGCAGATGTCGCGCGGGCTGCTCGACCTGCTTCGCCGTTAGGAGGAACCCAAATGGACATAAGATCCAGCATCGCCGCACAGGCCTATGCCACCGCGAAACCGGCGACCCAGCCGCAGAAGCCCGACACCCAGGGCGCGGGCGCCTTCGCCGACGCGGCCCAGAAATTCGCCCAGACGATCCAGAACGGCGAACAGACGGCCATGGCCGCGATGTCGGGCAGTGCCGATCCGCACGCGCTGGTCCAGGCGCTGGCCCAGACCGAGCTGGCCGTCGAAACCGCCGTGACCGTCCGCGACAAGGTGGTCGAGGCCTACCAGGAAATCCTGAGGATGCCGGTGTAACCCATGACCGAATTCGTCTTCTACGACACGTTGCGCCAGGGGCTGTGGATCGCGGTGATCATCTCGATCCCGATCCTGACCGCCGCCCTGGTGACCGGCGTGGCCATCGGCCTGTTCCAGGCGCTGACCTCGGTGCAGGAAATGACGCTGACCTTCGTGCCCAAGCTGGCCGCGATCCTGATCGTGTTCTGGATGTCGATGGGGTTCATGACCGAAACGCTGACCGGGTTCTTCACCGACCGGCTCGTGCCGATGATCGCGGGGGTCTGAGCGATGGACAGCACATCCTATGGCACGCTGTCCCGCCAGGTCGGGCTTTTGCGCGAAATGCAGAGCGTCGCGCACAACATCTCGAACGCGGCGACGGCCGGCTTTCGGCGCGAGGGCGTGGTCTTTTCCGAACATATCGCGGCGCTCGACGGACCAGCCGGGTCGCTGTCGATGGCGAACGCCCATGCGCGCGAGATCGACCTGTCCCAGGCGCCGCTGACGCAGACCAACGGCACCTTCGATTTCGCGATCGAGGGCGAGGGGTTCTTCCTGATCGAGACGCCACAGGGCGAGCGGCTGACCCGCGCGGGCGCCTTTACCCCGAACGGAGTGGGCGAGTTGTCGACGCCCGAAGGCTATCGCCTGCTGGACGCCGGCGGCGCGCCGGTCTTCGTGCCGCCGGACGCCGCCGCGGTGTCGCTGGCCGCCGATGGCACGATCAGCGCCGACGGCCAGCCGCTGACGCAGATCGGGCTTTTCCTGCCCGCCGACCGGAACGAGATGACCCATGTCGCAGGCACGCTGATCGATCCGGGCGGTCCGCCCGAGCCGTTTCTCGACGGGACCATTCTGCAGGGCTTCGTCGAACAGTCGAACGTGGATGCCGTGTCGGAAATCACCCGCATGATCGAGGTCCAGCGCGCCTATGAGCTGGGCCAGAACTTCCTGACCCAGGAAGACGAACGCATCCGCGCCGCCGTCCGCACCCTCAGCGGCAGCAACTAGACCGGAAAGGACTGACCCATGCGTGCCCTACAGATCGCCGCCACCGGCATGTCGGCCCAGCAGATGCGGGTCGAGACGATTTCCAACAACCTCGCCAACATGAACACCACCGGCTATGACGCGCGGCGCGCCGAATTCGCCGACCTGCATTACCAGCAGGTCACCCGGCCCGGCACGATCAACGCGTCCGACGGCACGGTGCTGCCCACCGGGGTGCAGCTGGGCCTTGGCGTGCGGCCGGCCTCGGTGACGATCAACCTCGCCCAGGGGGCGCTGTCGCAGACCGGCAACGACCTCGACGTCGCGGTCGAGGGGCGCGGCTATCTGGAGGTGACGCTGCCCAACGGCAACCCCGCCTTCACCCGCGACGGCGCGCTGAAACGCACCGGCGACGGTCTGATCGTCACCTCGGACGGCTATGCCGTGGCGCCGGGCATCACCATTCCCGACGATGCGCGCAGCATCTCGATCAACGCCGAAGGCGAGGTCTACGCCTATTTCACCGACCAGGTCGAACCGCAGCTTCTGGGCCAGCTGACGCTGACCATGTTCACCAACGAAAAGGGGCTCGAGGCGATCGGGTCGAACCTGTTCACCGAGACCGAGGCCTCGGGCGCGCCGATCGCGGGCACGCCCGGCGACGAGGGCTTCGGCACGCTGCGCCAGGGGTACCTCGAGGACAGTTCGGTCGACGCGGTGCGCGAGATCACCGAACTGATCGAAGCCCAGCGCGGCTACGAGCTGAACTCCAAGGTCATCACCGCGGCCGACCAGATGCTTGGCGCGACGACGCAGATCCGATGACCCGGGCGCTTCTCCTCCTCGCGGCGCTGGCCGCCGCCGCGCCCGCCCCGGCCGAGATGCTGGTCGCCACGCGCACGATCCGCGGCCAGACGATCCTGGGCCCCGGCGACATCGCGGTGGCCGAGGGCACCATGCCCGGCGCGCTGACCGACCCGGCCGAGGCCGTCGGCCAGGAGGCGCGCGTCAACCTGTATGCCGGCCGCCCGATCCGGGCGGGCGATATCGGCCCGCCCGCGATCATCGAACGAAACCAGATCGTGACGCTGATCTACCGCAACGGCCCCGTCAACATCGCCGCCGACGCGCGCGCGCTGGACCGGGGCGGCGTCGGCGACGCGCTCAAGGTGATGAACCTCGCCTCGCGCACCACCGTGATCGGATTCGTCGCGCCCGACGGCACAGTGACCGTCGGCGCCTCGACCAAACCCTGAGGAGCCCTGCTGCCATGACCCGCCTGACCCTTCTTGCCTGCGCCGCGGCGCTGGTCCTTCCCACCGCCTGCGCGCGGCTTGAAAACGTCGGCAAGGCGCCGGCCTTCAACCCGGTCGAAGGCAGCAACGAGTATTTCGCCATGACCTCGCCCGGCAGCCTGCCCGAGGCCGCCGACCGGCGCTATCCGGCCGACAGCGCGTCGCTTTGGGCGGGCGGGCGCAAGTCGCTTCTGGGCGACCGGCGCGCGGGCCGGCGCGGCGACATCATGACCGTGGTGATCGAGATCGACGACAAGGCCGAGATCTCGAACTCGACCGCGCGCAGCCGAAGCGGATCGGAATCCCTGGGCATCCCGCAGATGCTGGGCCTTCCGCAAATCCTCGACCGGCGGTTGCCCGATGGCGCCTCGATGGCCGATGCCGCGGACGCCAATTCCAGCTCCAGCCATTCGGGCGACGGGTCGGTGCGGCGCAACGAGAAACTGACGCTCCGCGTCGCCGCCACCGTCACCGAGGTGCTGCAGAACGGCATCCTCCGGATCCAGGGCAGCCAGGAGGTGCGGGTGAATTTCGAGATGCGCGAGCTGATCGTCACCGGCTATGTCCGCCCCGAGGACATCTCGCGCCAGAACGAGATCACCTATGACAAGATCGCCTCGGCCCGCATTTCCTATGGCGGGCGCGGCCAGATCACCGACGTGCAACAGCCGCGCTACGGCCAGCAGGTCGCGGATATCCTCTTGCCGTTCTGAGGGCCGATATGGGCAAGCTTCTTCCCGTCATCATCGCGGTCGTCGGCCTCCTTCTGGGGGCCGGCGCAGGCTATTTCCTGCGCCCCGCGCCCGATCCGGCGCCCGCCGCCGAGCATGGCGGCGAGGGCGATCACGCCGCGGATGACGGCCATGCCAAGGACACCCATGCCGCGGATGACGGCCATGGCGAAGACGGCGGGGGCACCGATTTCGTCAAGCTGAACAACCAGTTCGTGATCCCCGTGGTGCGCAATGGCAGGGTGGGCGCGCTGGTCGTGCTGTCCCTCAGCCTGGAGGTGACCACCGGCGGAAACGAGTTGGTCTACGACCGCGAACCCAAGCTGCGGGACAGCTTTCTTCAGGTGATGTTCGACCATGCCAACGCCGGCGGCTTCGACGGCGCGTTCACCGAAAGCGGCACCATGACCATGCTGCGCCGCGCGCTGCTGGAGGTCGCCGAGCAGATCCTGGGCGACAAGGTGCGCGACGTGCTGATCATCGATATCGTCCGCCAGGACGCCTGACCGCCTCACCCCTCCCCGGCCCGGCGCAACAGCCGGCCCAGCGCGTCGTCCCGGCCAAAGGCCCGGGCGGCCTCTTTCATGCGCATCGCCTCCTCGACGCGCGCGCGGGCCAGCGCGCCGTTCAGCGCCGCGCGGCGGCGCAAGTACCACCGTTCGCGGCTGTCGCCGACCATCGCACGCACCGCAGGGTCGGTCTCGTCGTCGAAACTGCGCCGCTCGGCGTCCAGGGCGGCGATCTCGGCCTCGATCCGGCGGCATTCCTGCGCGGCGGTGCGCAGCCGGGCCAGCGCCGCATCGCGCAGGATGCTGCCGACCTCGCCCAGCCGTTTCAGCCTGTCATCCCCGCCGGCCATCAGCGGCCCCGGGCGCGGGTGCGCATCTCTTCGGCGAAGCGGATCGCCGCGGCCACGGCGCGGTAATGCTCGGGCAGGATCTCGTCGCCGATCTCGACCGTGGCATGGATGGCCCGCGCGGTCGGCGGATCGCGGCGCATCGGCACGCCCGAGGCGGCGGCGATTTCGCGGATGCGCGCGGCGACCTCGTCCACGCCCTTGGCCACGCAGACCGGCGCGCCCGGCGTCGCCCGGTCCCATTTCAGCGCGACCGCGTAATGGGTCGGGTTCACGATCACCACGTCGGCCTCGGGCACCTCGGTCATCATGCGGTTGGTCGCGATATCCATCCCCTTTTGCCGGCGCTGCTGTTTCATGTGCGGATCGCCGTCGGATTGCTTGACCTCTTCCTTCAGTTCTTCGTGCGACATCCGGTTCTTGCGCCGGTGTTCCACGACCTGCCAAAGGTAGTCGACCGCCGCGACCCCGCCGGCGATCGCCACCACGACCGCCATGAACTCGGCCGCCATGCGGCCCAGTTTCGCCGCCGCCATCGCGGGCGACAGGTGCATCGTGCCCAGCATTTCCTCGACATGGGCGGAGAGATAGACGCCCAGCAGGATCGTGTAGAACGTGAGCTTGACCGCGCTCTTGGCGAATTCGAACAGACCGCCGCGGCCGAACTTGTTCTTGGCGTTCGCAAACAGAGACAGCCGGGACAGCTTTGGCTTGATCCGCTCCGGTGCGACCACAAGACTTCTTTGCGCAAGGATCGAGGCCAGCGCGGCCAGGCCCGGCAGAGTCAGCCAGGGCAGCGCGGCCAGCGCCGTGCTGCCCATCAACCCGCCGATCGGGGCCGTTCCGTGGCCATCGAGGATCAGCGGCGCGAGCCGGTCGGCCTGGCCGATCAGCCCGGCGCCGATCTCGCCCAGCGCCGTCAGGCTGGCCGCCCCCATCCCCAGCGCAGTCAGCGAGAACCCGGCATAGGCGGCGGCGGTGTTCAGGTCGGTGGACCGCGCCAGTTCACCCTTCTTGCGGGCATCGTCGAGCTTTTTCTGTGTCGGCTCGTACTGCTTGTCGTCGGGATCTTCGTCGCTCATCCGCCGGCTCCGAACGGGGCGGCGAAGAGCTCCAGCAGACGGCGCTGCCACAGCACCAGCATCGGCGGCAGCGCCAGAAGCAGAAGAAGAAGCCCGCCCGCCGTCAGCGCGGGCGCGCCGACGAAGGCGACCATGAGCTGCGGCATCGCCTTGTTGATGACGCCGAGCGCCAGGTTGTAGATCAGCGAGGCGATCACGAAGGGCATGGCCAGCGTCGCCGCCAGCCCGAATCCGCGGGCGATGCTGAGAATGCCCCAGTCCGCGAGCTCGGCAGCATCGGGAAAGCGCCCGGCGGGCAGCAGGTCATAGGACAGGATCATCGCCTCGGCCGCGCGCACGTGCAGCCCCGACATCACCGCCAGCGCGAGCCCCGCGACCATCATCAGCCGCCCCATGGCGGGTTGCGGGTCCATCGTGTTCGACCCCAGGATCTGCGCCAGAGAGGTCGCCTGCGCGGCGATCTCGCCCGCCATCTGAAGCGCCAGGATCATCAGCCGCAGCACCAGGCCCAGCGCCAGCCCGATCACCGTCTCGGTCGCCACCGCAAGGCCCAGCGGCCCCGGCGCGACGTCCAGCCCCGGCGCGACCGCCGGCGCCACCACGGCCGTGAAGGCCAGCGCAAGGCCCAGCCGCACCCGCGTCGGCACCGCCCGTTCACCAAAGGCCGGCAGCATCGCCATGACCGCGCCGACCCTGAGAAACACCAGCCAGGCCGCCCAGATCAGCGGCTGCCAGGCCTCGGTCAGGGCGGCGAGATCATAGGTCATGCCGCCACCATGCCGACCAGCGCCGGGCGCGAATTGGTGCCGATCTCCTCGAAGGACAGGACGGGGACCGAAATCCCCTTGGCCGACAGCGCGGTCTGCACGAAGCGGCGCCGCCGCCCCGACGTGGCGATCACCGGGAACACGCCGGTTTCGCCCGCCCGCGCCAGCCGCTCGGATACGGCGCCGGCCAGGCGGTTGAACTCGTCTGGGGGCAGCGCCACGTCGGGCGTGCCGTGATCGTTGGGCACCTGGTAGGCGGTGAAGCGTTCCTCCCATTCGGGGGCCAGTTGCAGCAGCGGCAGCGTGCCGTCCTCGCGCCGGTGCTCGGCCACCAGCTGGAAGCCCAGGCGCCTGCGGACATGTTCGCAGATCGACTCGGCGCTTGCATGCGAGGGCCGCGCCTCGGCGATCGCCTCGAGGATGAGGGGCAGGTTGCGGATCGACACCCGTTCCTCAAGCAGCAGGCGCAACACGGCAAGCAGCAGGTCGGTCGGCACCTTGTCGGGCACCAGCTCGTCCAGCATGCGCCGGTTCGCGGCGGCGCGGCCGGTGTCGGACAGGTTCGTCAGCTCGTCCAGCAGGCGGCGCAGCGCCTTGTTGGTCAACAGCCGCGAGAAGTTGCGCTTGACCACCTCGAGCAGATGGGTGGCCAGCACCTCGGAGGCGTTGACCACCGTCACCCCGAGCAGCGCGAGATCCTCGCGCCGGTCGGCCGGCACCCAGCGGGCGGGCGCGCCATAGACCGGTTCGCGGACGTCCTCGCCCGGCGGCAGAACGGTGGTATCATCGGCCTGCAACGCCAGCACCTGGTCGGGGCGCAGCCGGTCGCGCGCCTGCTCGACCCCCTGGATACGCATCACGTAGGTGCCGGGCGTCAGCGCGCCGTTATCGGTCAGCCGGATCTCGGGCAGGATCAGGCCGAAGGTTTCGGCCACATGGCGCCGCATCGATGTGATCCGCGCCTCGATCCCTGTCGACGGATCGAGCACCATCCCCACCAGGTCGGGCGCGAATTCCAGGTGGATGTCGTCCAGGTCCAAAAGGTCGCCAAGACGGCTTTCGGAATTCTCCTCCGCGCCCTCGGCCGGCTTGGGTTGCGCGGCCGCCACAGCCTCGCGCGCGGCCTTGCGGCGCATCGACTCGGCCGCGACGCCCAGCGCCGCCGCGCCCGCCATGAACGGAAGGAACGGCAGACCCGGCACCAGCGCGAACAGCCCCAGCAGGACAGCAACGGTGCCCAGCGCGGCGGGATGGCGGCCCAGCTGGCTGAGCACGGCGAAATCGGCGGTGCCGGTGGTGCCCCCGCGCGACAGCAACAACGCGGCCGCGATCGAGATGATGACGGCGGGAATCTGGCTGACCAGGCCATCGCCAACGGTCAGGATGGCATAGGTCTCGAACGCACGGCCCAGGGGCATGCCGTGCAGGATGACACCGATCGCCAGGCCCATCACCAGGTTCAGAAGGGTGATCAGCAGGCCCGCCACCGCGTCGCCCTTGACGAATTTCGATGCGCCATCGAGCGAGCCGAAGAAGGTCGTTTCGGCCTGTTCACGCTCGCGCCGGGCCTTGGCCTCGGCATGGTCGATGGCGCCCGCGGCCATGTCGCTGTCGATGGCCAGCTGCTTGCCGGGCATCCCGTCCAGGGCAAAGCGCGCGCCGACCTCGGCCATCCGGCCCGCGCCCTTGGTGATGACGATGAAGTTCACGATCATCAGAACGCCGAACACGACGAGACCCAGGAACACGCTGCCGCCCATGACGAACATGGCGAATCCCTCGATCACGTCGCCCGCCGCCCCGGTGCCGGTGTGGCCCTGGCCGATGATCAGCTTGGTCGAGGAGACGTTCAGCGACAGCCGCAGCATCAGCGCGGCCAAGAGAATCGTCGGAAAGGCCGAGAAGTCCAGCGGCCGCTCGATGAACAAGGTCACCGTGAAGATCAGAATCGCCAGCGCGAAAGAGGCGGCCAGGCCGATATCCAGCACCCAGGCCGGCATCGGCAGGATCATCATCACGATGACGGCCATCAACGCCAGCGCAAGCAGGATGGTGGGGCTGTAAAGGTCGCTCAGGGTGATTTGCGGCACCTGTCTACCCCCCGCTTGGCGATTGCGCCGCGCACGAGCACGGCCCAGCGCCCCCTGGCTGCGCCAACAGCCATGGCGCGGCACGACCGGGCGCGGGGCCCGTGTCGGCGGCGCGGGAGTTCAAGAGGTATGCCATTCTGGCCTGCCCGGTTCTGTCCACTCGCCCCGCAGCCTAGGCCGGCACGGTTGACAAAGGCTGAATCGCCGCCTGCCTCAGCGGGTCGCGGGCCGCGCCAGAAGGCCGGACAGCCGCTCGCGCATCGCGCTGCTGCCCTCCAGCAGGGATCGCGCTCCGGACAGGCTGGGCGGCGAGGCCGGATCGAAGGCCGCGGCGGGTGTCTCGTCGCGCATCTCGGCATAACCGCTCTGGTCGTCGGGGCCGGCGGTGCGGACGGTCGGCCAGTCGCGATCACGCCAGGCCAAGGCGGCCTGCCGTTCGGTATCGCCCGCCGCCCCGTAATAGCGCGCGGCGGTGGCCAGGTCGCCCAGGGCGCGCGCGGCCTCTGCCCGCAGGATGTCGGCCTCGGGCGTGTCGAGGCCCGAGAGATACTGCATCGCCTGGCCCGGTCGGCCGGCGGCCACCGCAAGCCGCGCCCGCACCTGCCGTTCCTGTGGCGTGCCCTTGGGCGGGATGT
>JBNGDM010000047.1:0-15626 GCA_049975105.1 Rhodovulum sp.
GAGCCGCCCGCGACGGCGCAGGGCTGGGCCCCAGCACCGGCCTGGCCGCCGGCCCCGGAGTCTGAACCCAAGCCGCCCGCCGCGAGCGCGGCACAGACTGACACCGCCTCGCCGATGACCGAAGACACGGGCACGCCCGGCTCGCCCCCGGCCTCGTCCGCAGATGCCGCGGCGGTGCAGGCAAAGGCCGAATTCCATCCGGTGGAAATGGAACCGGGGCCGCGAGCCGGTACCGACGACGTGCCGACGCCTGAGCCGCAGGCCGAACCAACGCAGGATCGGGAGGAACCGATCGGCTCGCCCTTCGCGGCTGTGCCGGAGACCGACCGCGCCGCGCCTCCTGCCGGTGCGCCCGATGGCACCGAAACCTGGGAGGAAGGCGCCGGCGGTTCAGAGAAACGCACGGACGGGTTTGGCACACAGGCGCCCGCCGAGGCCCCGGCGGAGGACCGGGACGCCCCCGTTTCCGCGCCGCAGGGCGAACCGAGCGCCCCGGTCATGTCGGACCGCGACGCGACATCCGACGCGCCGCGCCCGGAACCGGACCCAACCCAGGAGCCCGAGCCGGTGCCCGCACCGGAGCCCGAGCCAAAGCCCGAGCCCGAGCCCCAACCGGATCCCGAACCCCTGCCGGTCCCGGAACCCCAACCAGAGCGTCCGCCGGAACCCGCCCCGGAACCGCAGCCGGAGCCCGAGCCTCTGAACGTGCCGCCGGCGCCTGCGGAAGTGCCGCCCGCGACGCCGTCCGAAATGCCCGGTCCGCCTGCCGAACTGCCCGATCCGGCCCCGTCCGAATTGCCGCCCTCGCGGCCGGTCGAGATGCCCTATGACCGCGGGGCTTCGCCGCTGGAAGCGTTGGAACGCGGTGGTATCGAGGAAATAGTCGAGGAGGTCGAGGAAGAAGAGGCGCCCCGGCGCGGCTTCTTCGGTCGTGTTCTCGGCCGCACCGTACGCAAGAAGACGGTGATTCGGCGCGAGCTGGACGACGACATGCTGGAAAGTCTGGAGGAGTTGCTGATCACCGCCGACATGGGCGTCGATACGGCGATGCGGGTCACCGCGAACATGGCCGAGGGCCGGTTCGGCAAGCGGCTGTCGGTGGACGAGATCAAGGGGCTTCTGGCCCACGAGATCACCCAGATCATGGAGCCCGTGGCGCGCCCCATGCCGCTGTATCCGAAGAAACCGCAGGTGGTGCTGGTGGTCGGCGTCAACGGGTCGGGCAAGACCACGACCATCGGCAAGCTGGCCAGCCAGTTCCGCGCCGCGGGCAAATCAGTGATCATCGCCGCGGGCGACACGTTCCGTGCGGCGGCGGTCGAACAGCTTCAGGTCTGGGGCGACCGAGCGGGCGTTCCGGTGATGACGGCGCCCGAAGGATCGGACCCGGCAAGCTTGGCCTTCGACGCGATGGCGCGGGCCGAGGCCGAGGGCGCCGATCTATTGATGATCGACACGGCTGGGCGGTTGCAGAACCGTGCCGACCTTATGGCCGAACTGGAAAAGATCGTCCGCGTCATCCGCAAGCGCGACGAGACCGCGCCGCACAACACGCTTCTGGTGCTGGACGCGACGACGGGACAGAACGCCGTGTCGCAGGTCGAGATATTCCAGAAGCTGGCCGATGTCTCGGGGCTGGTGATGACCAAGCTGGACGGGACCGCCAAGGGCGGTGTCCTGGTGGCGCTGGCCGACAAGTTCGGCCTGCCGATCCACGCCATCGGCGTGGGCGAACAGATCGACGATCTGGCCCCGTTCGAGCCCGAGGACTTCGCCCGCGCGCTGGCGGGGATCGATGGTTGAAGTCGCGGACCGGCCCGCCAGCCCGGAAGACTGCCTCGCGCTGCGGCAGGCGGCGGGGGTGTCCGGCTTTCGGCTTGCCTCGGTCCGGGCCGGGCTTGCCAACACGCTGCTCGGTGCGTGCCTGCGCGCGGGCGGGCGGCTGGTCGGGATGGGCCGGGTGACGGGGGACGGGCGCTGTTTCGCGCAGATCACCGATATCGCCGTGGCTCCGGCGTTCCGGGGCGGGCAGCACGGCGGCGTGATCGTCGCCCGCCTGATGGAACGGTGCGGGGCCAGGATGTCCCGGGGCTGTCATGTCCGGCTCCTGGCCGATCCTCGGGCCGAACGCCTTTATGAAAGGGCCGGCTTCGCCAGCCGCACCGGGATGGCGCAAGTCCCGTGATGGCCGAGTGGGTAACGGGTATCGAGGGCACCGAAGCGGGGCACCAGTTGGCGCTGGTGCTTGCCCTGTCGGCGGCCTTCCTGCACGCGGTGTTCGGCGCGCTTCAGAAGGGGCGGCACGACCCTTGGCTGTCGCGCGGGGCGATCGACTTTTCCTACGGCGCGATGGCGGCCCCCGTGGCGCTGTTCGTTGTGCCTTGGCCGGAACCGCATATGTGGCCGATCTTCGCCACCGTTTTCGTGATTCATCTCGGCTACAAGATCGCGCAGGGCTATACCTACACCAAGGGCGCCTACACGGTGGTCTATCCGGTGGTTCGGGGCACCGGGCCGCTGTTCACGGTGATCGGCGCCTACCTGCTGTTCGGCGAGGTGTTCACCCTGACCCAATGGCTGGGGGTGGGTGTGCTGCTGGCCGGCATTTTCGGGCTGGCGGCCTATAACCTTGTGCACTGGCAACTGGACCGCGACACGCTGAAACCGGCGCTTGCGCTGGCGGTTCTGACCGGCGGTTTCGTGGCGCTTTACACCACCTATGACGCCTATGGGATCCGCGCGACCGCCGACCCCTTTACCTTTCTGGCCTGGTTCTTTTTCATCGACGGGCTGACGGTGATGCCCTGGCTGGCGGCCGCGCGCTGGGCGCGAATGGCGCAGCGGCCGACGCTGGGGCCGCTGATGGCGCGGGGGATCGCGGGCGGGCTGGTGGCCTTCCTGAGCTTCGGCGCGGTGATGATGGCCACGCGGCTGGACAAGGTGGGCGAGGCTGCGGTGCTGCGCGAGACCTCGACCGTGTTCGCGGCGCTGATCGGCTGGCTCGTGCTGGGCGAAACGGTGGGACCGCGCCGGATGGCGCTGATGGCATTGATCGCGGCCGGTGCCGTGATCGTGGAAATGGGAGGCTGACGGGGCCGATGGCAGAGAAGAAACCGATCAACCCGATCCTGAAACTGGCGCTGGAGCTTGGGCCGATCGCGGCCTTCTTCATCGCGTATCTGCGGCTGCGCGACCAGGTCTTCACCATCGGGGGGGCGGAGTACGATGGTTTCGTGTTGGCGACCGCCGGCTTCATCCCGCTGATCCTGGTGACCACCGGAATCCTTTGGGCGCTTACCGGGCATATCTCGAAGATGCAGGTCGCCACCGCCGTTCTGGTGGTGGTGTTCGGGGGGCTGACGGTCTGGCTGAACGATGACCGGTTCTTCAAGATGAAGCCCACGATCATCTACGCGCTGTTTGCCGGTGTTCTGGGCGCGGGGCTGCTGCGCGGGCAATCCTACCTGCAATTCGTGATGGAAGAGGTGATGCCGATGAAGCGGGCAGGCTGGATGATCCTGACCCGCAGGCTGGCCTTCTTCTTCGCCGGGCTCGCCGTGCTGAACGAGGTGATCTGGCGCACGATGTCCACAGACATGTGGGTGAATTTCAAGACCTTCGGGCTGACAATCGCGATTTTCGGGTTCTTCATGACCCAGGGCGGCCTGTTCCAGAAATACGGAATCGAGGACGAGACCGACGGCAAGGGGTGAACGGGCTCAACCCCGCCGGAACAGCAATCCCTGGGCCTTTCGGTCGCCCGCGATCTCCTTTCGCCGGTCCTGGGCCAGCGCCCGGCCACGCTGCACCGCGGGCCGCGCGCCCACCGCGTCGAGCCA
The DNA here is from genome assembly GCA_049975105.1 of Rhodovulum sp. GTDB lineage: Bacteria > Pseudomonadota > Alphaproteobacteria > Rhodobacterales > Rhodobacteraceae > Rhodovulum. Next base: position 3,840 of record JBNGDM010000047.1, read on the forward strand.
GCGGGCCATGTGGGGCTTGTCCTCCAACGTCTGCTGCTGTCCCTCCCAAAGCGAAGCCCAGGGCCAGATCGCCATGTCGGCGATCGAGAAGAAGTCGCCCGCCACGAACTCCCGCTCGGCAAGCTGCCGGTCCAGTACACCGTAAAGCCGCGCGACCTCGGCGCGGTACCGGTCCTTGGGATAGGGCAGATCCTGCGGCGGGTCCATCTGCGGCGCGTATTTCAGGAAGTGATGCGCCTGGCCCGCCATCGGGCCCACGCCGCCCATCTGCCACATCAACCATTCCTCGACCGCGATCCGGTCGCGCTCGGTCTCGCCGTAGAACCGCCCGGTCTTGCGCGCCAGGTACATCAGGATCGCGCCCGACTCGAACACCGAGACCGGCGCGCCGCCCGGGCCGTCCGGGTCGACGATCGCGGGCATACGGTTGTTCGGGGCGATCTTCAGGAAGTCGGGGTCGAACTGGTCGCCCGCACCGATATCGACGAGGTGCACCCGGTAGGACAGTCCCATTTCTTCCAGGGCGATGGCGATCTTCCAACCATTCGGCGTGGGCCAGTAGTAGAGGTCGATCTCGGAGGCCATGGCGCGTTCCTTTCAGCACTGTAGCGCCTCAGGATGGAGCATTCCGGGCGAAGGACAAGAGCAGGGGGCGGCGCGGTGGCGCCAGAAGCCGGGACCAGCGCGCCGGACGTGCCCGCGGCAGCCCCGCGCGCAGCATCTCGAAGGACAGGGTGCCGCGGATCAGAGCGCGATAAAGCGCCAGCATGCCGGGCCGCAGGTAGGGGCTCCAGTGGCAGACACGGCGCACAGGGGGCGCGATGGCGTGGCCCATCTTGGCCAAGGCCTCCAGCGTCTGGGGGTCGTCGATGCGCAGGTCAAGCCAGCCCCGGGGCGCGTCTTCCAGCCCGTGGCCCAGCGCCCGGCCGCCGACGCGGGCGGGCACCAGGAGCGTTTCCAGCAACAGGTCGAACGGGTCGTTTTCGCCGCTGGCGACGTTGAGGACGCGCGCCCGCCGCCCGGCCGCGCTGTCCAGCGCGGCGCGGGCGCGGGGTGTGAACTCGGCAGGGGCCATCAGCACTGCGTGGTTCAGCGCGCCCGCCGCCATAGCCCCGGCCGCCGTCAGCGCCACCCGCGCGCCCAGCGAATGCGCCAGGATGTCGACGCCGCGCCCCGGCGCGCGGGCGGTAATCTCTGCGACCAGGCGGGCCAGCGCCACGCCCGCCCGGGCCGCCTCTTCATAGGCCTGCCAGATCGTGCCGTCCGCTTCCCATCCGAAGGCGACGCACAGCCCCTCGGCCCGGTCCTGACCCGTGAATCCCAGCGCCCGCGGCCAGGACACCGCCCGCCGCCTACTGGCTTCGGGATCCAGCGCCAGGATGTGGTTGTGCGGGGTTTTGCCCGACTGCCGGGGGCTGAACCGGAAGCCATGGATCAGGATCGCGATCGGCGCGTCGGCGGGCAGGCCCGCCAATACCGCATCGAGTTGCGCCGCCAGTGGTGGGGCGCCGTCCAGTGCGGCGGGGCGGTCGGCATTGGCATTGACGCGGACGAGGGGCATGGGGCAGTTCCCACTACATCTTGTGGTGCGGGATAGGACAGGCATACGACACCGGCATGAAAGCCCTGTTACACCTGCGTGACGCGGCTTGACGGCAACACCGGTTGCGCGTAGGACGCCCAAAAGACCGTGGCGATTTGTTCACCGGATTGCGGGCCACGTAAAACATGCCGCTAAAGAGGTCTGGGCGAGCCCCCGGCGTCTTGGACGGTGGGGGCTTTTCTGTGCGCGGGAGGCATGGGCGATGACGCGTGAATGGTCGAAGCGGACGCAGGCGGTCCATGGCGGCGCGCGCCGCAGCCAATACGGGGAACTGTCCGAGGCGTTGTTCCTGACGCAGGGGTTCGATTACCCCTCGGCCGGGGCGGCCGAGGCACGCTTTGTCGAGGCGGGGGCGGACGAATTCATCTATGCCCGCTACGGCAACCCCACCGTCGCGATGTTCGAGGACCGGCTGGCCGCGATCGAGGGTGCCGAGGCGGCCTTTGCCACCGCCTCGGGGATGGCGGCGGTCAACGGCGCGCTGATGGCCATGGTCAAGGCCGGCGACCGGGTGGTGGCGGCCCGCGCGCTGTTCGGCTCGTGCCTGTATATCCTGGAGGACATCCTGCCCCGCTTCGGCGTCGAAGTCGTGTTCGTCGACGGTACCGACCTGGACCAGTGGCGCACCGCGGTGACGCCCGGCACCCGGGCCGTGTTCTTCGAGACGGTGTCCAACCCCACGCTGGAGGTGATCGACACCGCCGCCGTGGCGGACATCGCCCATGCGGCCGGCGCCGAGGTCATTGTGGACAATGTCTTTGCCACGCCGGTCTTTTCGCGCGCGGTCGAACAGGGCGCTGACCTGGTGGTCTATTCCACGACCAAGCATGTCGACGGGCAGGGACGGTGCCTGGGCGGGGCGATCCTGGGGCCGCGGGACGTCGTGCGCGGCCCGGTCGAGACCTACATGAAACATACCGGCGGCGCGATCAGCCCGTTCAACGCCTGGGTGATGCTGAAGGGACTGGAGACGCTGGATTTGCGGGTGCGGGCCCAGGCGGCCAGCGCGCGGGCCATCGCCGAGGCGCTGGCGGGTGACGCACGGCTGGCGCGGGTGATCTATCCGGGCCTTCCCGGCCACCCGCAGCATGCGCTGTTCCCCGAGGGCGGCACGGTGCTGTCGATCGAGCTTGCGGGCGGCAAGGACGCGGCCTTTGCGATGCTGGACCGGCTCGATATCTGGAAGATCTCGAACAATCTGGGCGACGCCAAAAGCATCGCGACCCATCCGGCCACCACCACCCACCAGCGGCTGCCCGATGCCCGCAAGGCCGAACTGGGAATTGCGCCGGGGCTGGTGCGGCTCAGCGTCGGGCTGGAAGACCCCAAGGACCTGATTTGCGACCTTCAATCGGCGCTCACGGGGCTGTGAGCGCAGGGCCGGCGTGAAAAACTGTCATTCGAAGTGGACATTCCCCGCGTGCCCCCCATGTTTAGGGTCCGTGGAATGATGCGAAAGGGAGGGGGCGGCCCATGAACGTCCATAGTCGCGAGATCGAACGCAGCCCGGACCGCGAAGACGCGGAACGCGCACTGGAACTGCTGCGCCGCTGGGCGGACCGGGCTACAGCGGACGAACTGGACACGCTGGACCCGGCGCTTGCCGCCCTGCTGCCGTCCGGGCGGCCCGTCGGCGACTATCCCGCTCTCAGCCGTGCTTATCCGCACGGCTTCGAGGCTGACGACGCCTACAAGGCGACCATGCCGGACCTGCAGAACGGCCCGGCCAGCCTGATCCGCGGCTCGCGCCGGCCCATCCAGCATGTCGGGGTTTCCAACTTCCGGCTGCCGATAAGGTTCCATACCCGCGACAACGGCGATTTGACTTTGGAAACCTCGGTCACGGGCACGGTCAGCCTGGAGGCCGAGAAGAAGGGCATCAACATGTCGCGCATCATGCGCAGCTTCTATGCCCATTCCGAACGCACCTTCAGCTTCGAGGTGATCGAGGCGGCGCTGGAAAGCTACAAGTCCGACCTGGAAAGCTTCGATGCGCGCATCCTGATGCGGTTTTCCTTCCCGATGAAGATGCGGTCGCTGCGCTCGGGGCTGGACGGGTTCCAGTATTACGACTTCGCGCTGGAACTGGTCGAACAGGCGGGCGTGGCCAAGAAGATCATGCACATGGACTATGTGTATTCCTCCACCTGCCCGTGCTCGCTTGAACTTTCCGAACATGCCCGGCGCGAGCGGGGCCAGCTGGCCACGCCGCATTCGCAGCGCTCGGTCGCGCGTATCTCGGTGGTGCTCGACCCCGATGCGCCCTGCCTGTGGTTCGAGGACCTGATCGAGCTTTGCCGTTCCGCGGTGCCGACCGAAACCCAGGTGATGGTGAAACGCGAGGACGAACAGGCCTTTGCGGAACTGAACGCCGCGCATCCGATCTTCGTCGAGGACGCCGCGCGGCTGTTCTGCGAGGCGCTGGAGCGCGACCCGCGGATCGGCGATTTCCGGGTCATCGCCAGCCACCAGGAAAGCCTGCACAGCCATGACGCGGTCAGCGTGCTGACCGAGGGGCCGACCTTCGCCACCGAAAGCCTGGACCCGAAACTGTTCGCAACGCTGATCCACCAGGGCTGAGCGGCCGCTTGACAGGCGCGCGCGGCGCGGACAAGCCTGCGCGTCATGTTGGATCTTCGCCCCGTCGGATATGTGATCGGCCTGCTGGTCGCGGTGCTTGGCGCGACCATGCTGCTGCCTATGGTGTTCGACATGGTTCGGGGCGATCCGAATTGGTCGGCCTTCCTGGAATCGGCGATGATCACCGGGCTGATCGGCGGGCTGATCGCCCTGTCCTGCGCCAATGGCGTTGACGAACGGCTGACGCTGCAGCAAACCTTCTTTCTGACAACGGGCGTCTGGGTGGCGCTGCCGGTCTTCGGCGCGCTGCCTTTCGTGCTGGGCGCCCCCGAGGCGCGCATCGTGGATGCGTTTTTCGAGGCGATGTCGGGCCTGACCACCACCGGTTCGACCGTGTTCACCGGGCTGGACGCGCTGCCGAACGGCACGCTGCTCTGGCGGTCGATGCTGCAATGGTTTGGCGGCATCGGGATCATCGTGGTCGCGATGGCCTTTCTGCCCGAGCTGCGCGTCGGCGGCATGCAGATTTTCCGGTCCGAGGCATTCGATACCTCGGGCAAGGTCTTGCCGCGCGCGGTCGAGATCGCGTCCCAGATTTCGGTGATCTACCTGGCGCTGACGGTGGCGTGCGCGCTTAGCTATTCTGCGGTGGGGCTGGGGCCGTTCGACGCTCTGAACCATGCGCTCACCAGCATGTCGACGGGGGGCTTTTCCACGCGCGACGCGTCCTTCGGGGCGTTCCAGGGGGCCCCGGAATACGTGGCCTCGGTTTACATGATCCTCGCCAGCCTGCCCTTCGTGCGTTACGTGCAGCTTCTGGCCGGTACAGCGCGCCCGCTGCTGCAGGACAGCCAAGTCTGGACCTATCTGGGGATCATCGCCACCCTCGTCGTGGTGATAGGGGTCTACCGTGTGGGAATCAACGGCGACCATTACGAGCATGCCTTCCGCGAGGGGGTGTTCAACGTGACCTCGATCATTTCCGGCACGGGCTATGCCAGCGTCGATTATCAGCTGTGGGGCGCCTTCCCGGTGATCCTGTTCTTCTTCATCGGGCTGATCGGCGGCTGTTCGGCGTCGACTGCCTGCTCGATCAAGGTGTTCCGCTACCAGATCCTGTTCTCGGCGATTCGGGTGCAGATCAAGGCGATTCACGCGCCCCACGGGCTGTTCCAGCCGCGGTTCAACGGCCGCCCCGTCGATGAGGACGTGCTGTCCTCGGTCACGTCGTTCTTCGTGTTCTTCGTGGTGACGCTGGGCCTGATCGCGGTGCTGCTCAGCGCGACCGGGTTGGATGCCACGACCGCGCTTTCGGGGGCGGCAGCGGCGCTTGCCAATATCGGGCCGGGGCTGGGCGACCAGATCGGGCCGGCGGGGAATTTCGCGGGGCTGAACGATTCCGCGAAATGGATCCTCAGCCTGGCAATGCTGATCGGGCGGTTGGAGCTTCTGGTTGTCTTCGCGATCCTGACCGTACAGTTCTGGCGGGTCTGAGGGGGCGCGGGCCGCCGATGCAGCGGCCCGTCCGTGTCAGTTCCAGCAGGAGACCGGCACCGTCATGTCGGCCGCGCGGCGGGTCAACGCGGCGGGGGGCAGGGCGCCCTCGGCCTCGGCGGCGCGCATCTGGACGCCATTCGCGGACAGGAACGCCCCGATCGCGGCCACATCGGCGGCATAGCGCACGTTCTGGGGCAGTTGGCGCGCGCCTTCCTCCGGGGCCAGCAGCACGCCGAGCACCGCGCCCGCGGCGTCCAGCACCGGCCCGCCGGTGTCGCCGGGCAGCGCCTCGATCTCCAGCCGTGCGACCTCGTCCTGACCGTCCAGCCCGGTCAGGTCGGCGAGCGTGCCGTAGGTCAGCACCGGCAGGTCCAGGACCTCGCCATAGGAAAAGCCCGCAACCGCCACGTCGGAACGCAGCCGCGGCACCCGTGCCTGGAAGCTGGCATATTCGATTGGTGCCAGCGCGACCGAGGGTTTCAGCATCGCCAGCCCCAGCACAGGGTCGCTGGCGGTCAGCGTGACGTCCACATCGTGGCCGATGGTGATCCGGTTGCACTGGGTCAGCCCGGTGGTCGTGGTAAGAACTGTGCCGGCGCCATCGACGAAAAAGCCCGAATGAGTCGCGTCGGGCTGGCGGATTTCCAGCCCGGACAGCATGTCGGCGCGCTGGTCCGCGCTGGCCTCGCCCAGGGTTTCGTCCAGCGCGACGTTCGGCACCGAATCGAGCGTTTCGCGCATCGTCATCGCGGCCCGCATCATCAGCTTCTCGTCCTCGGTAGGCGGCCAGACGAGGGTAAAGCCCTTGACCGCACCGCCGATCAGCCGCGCATAGGTGTAGGAATGCAGCCGCGCGTTCTGTCCGGCGAGCGTGAAGGACGTGGGCGTGCGGTCGCGGGTGCCCCCCAACGGCACGATCTCGAGCGTCTGCATGATGTCGTACAGGCCGTAAAGCGTCGCCTGGTCGCCGCGCTGGCTGATCAGAAGGGCCCGCACGCCGCTATCGCCCCTGGGGCGGTAATGCACGAAGGGCGGCTCGTAGCGGTCGAACTCCACCAGTCCCAGCGGCATCTCGATGCGGATGCCGGCCTCGCGCTCGTCGATGGGCTGCATGCCCAGCCGGGCGATCTCGGCGCGGTAGGCGCCGATCAGCTCCTCGCGCTGGCGGGTGGTCAGAACGCCGGTCGGTTCGTATCCCTGCGCGGCCTGCCACTCGGCCATCGCGCGCCGCGTGCCGGGGCCGAAGGCGGCGTCGATGGCCTGGGTGTAGAACCCTTCCCATTGCAGCGCGGTCTGGATCAGGGCGCGACCGTCCCGGTCGAGCGCGCGTTCGGACTGGCGTGCCTCGGCGGGGGTTTCGTCGGGCAGCGGTTGGAGGGGGGCCGCGGCCTGGGTTTCGGGGGCGGGCGTCGCCGCTGGCTCAGGGGTGCGCAGTTCGGCGCCCACGGGCCAGACCTGCTGGCGGAAATCGGCCCCGTCCGAGATGAAGCTGTCGCGCGGGATCGCGCCTTGGGCGCGCATCGTCCGCAGCGCCGCATCGGCCGCGGTCTCGTCATAGGGGCCCAGCGCGATAGAATACCAGCCCGATGCGATCCGGAAGGCGCCCACATTCGGAAAGTTGCCGGCATAGGCGCGGGCGCGCTCTTCGGCTTCGCGCAGCGTGGGGTGGGCCTCGATCTGGATCCAGGCCCGTTGCTGTGCCCCGGCGGGCAGGGCGGCAGCGATCACGAGCAGCAAGATGGTTGCAAGTCTCTTCATAAGTCCCGGAATCCCCGACAATCCTTAACGTTACCCTAAAGGGCGAATCTTCCGCCGACCCTACCAAAGCGCGGCGTCAATGCACGACAAACCTCGGTCTTTCACGCAGGTTCGATTGACCCTGTTGCATCGCTTGCCTATTGAAGCTGCGTTTCCCACCGCCAAGAGGGGCCAGCCGCGCCATGACCCAAGCCAGACCCAGGAGTTTCCAGGAGATCATCCTGCGGCTTCAGGACTATTGGGCCGGCAAGGGCTGCGCGGTCCTTCAACCCTATGACATGGAGGTGGGAGCGGGCACCTTTCACCCCGCGACCACGCTGCGGTCGCTGGGTTCGCGGCCCTGGGCCGCGGCCTATGTCCAGCCCTCGCGCCGTCCGACCGACGGGCGCTATGGCGAGAACCCGAACCGGTTGCAGTATTATTACCAGTTCCAGGTGCTGATCAAACCGTCGCCCCCTGATCTGCAGGATCTCTATCTTGGCTCGCTTGCCGCGATCGGGATCGACTTCGACTATCACGACATCCGCTTCGTCGAGGATGACTGGGAAAGCCCGACGCTGGGCGCATGGGGCCTGGGTTGGGAGGTCTGGTGCGACGGGATGGAGGTCAGCCAGTTCACCTATTTCCAGCAGGTCGGCGGGCATGACTGCCACCCGGTGTCCGGCGAGCTGACCTATGGGCTGGAACGGTTGGCGATGTATGTCCTGGGCATCGACCACGTGATGGAGATGCCGTTCAACGCCCCCGATGCGCCGATCCCGCTAAGCTATGGCGACGTGTTCCGCCAGACCGAGGAGGAATATTCGCGCTGGAATTTCGACGTGGCCGATACGGACAAGCTGTTTCATTTCTTCGAATCGGCCGAGGCGGAATGCCAGCGCATCCTCGACCATCCGCAGGAAGACCCGCGGTCGGGCAAGCGCATCATCATGGTGCACCCCGCCTATGACCAGTGCATCAAGGCCAGCCATTTCTTCAACCTGCTGGACGCGCGCGGCGTGATTTCCGTGACCGAGCGGCAGGCCTATATCGGGCGGGTGCGCGCGCTGGCCAAGCGCTGCGCCGATGCCTTCGTCGAGACCAATGCCGGCGGCTGGACTGCTTCCGAAGCCGAAATCGACTGGGAATAAAAAATGCCCGACCTTCTGATCGAGCTTTTCTCCGAGGAAATCCCCGCGCGGATGCAGGCTGATGCCCGCGAGGCGCTGAAAAAGCGCGTGACCGACGGGCTGGTCGAGGCGGGGCTGACCTATGCGCATACCCGCGCCTGGTCGACGCCGCGCCGGCTGACGCTCGCCATCGAAGGGCTGTCTGCGCAAAGCCCGGACGTGCGCGAGGAACGCAAGGGCCCGCGGACCGATGCGCCGGAAAAGGCGCTGGAGGGGTTCCTGCGGTCCACCGGCCTGACCAAGGATCAGCTTGAGGCACGCGACGACAAGAAGGGGCAGGTCTGGTTCGCCACAATCGAGAAACCCGGCCGCCCGGCCGCCGGGATCGTCGCCGAGGTGCTGGAGGCCACGATTCGCACCTTCCCCTGGCCCAAGTCGATGCGCTGGGGGGCGGGGTCCTTGCGCTGGGTCCGCCCGCTGCATTCCATTTTGTGCCTCCTGTCCGACGAGGCAGGCACGCAGGTGGTGCCGCTGGAAATCGACGGCATCCGCGCGGGCGACGAAACCCGCGGCCACCGCTTCATGGCGCCTGCGCCGTTTTCGGTCACCGGTGTCGAGGATTACCAGGCGAAGCTCAAACGCGCCAAGGTGATGCTGGACCAGAACGAACGGGCCGAACATATCTGGCACGCGGCCACCAACGCCGCCTTTGCCAGCGGGCTTGAGGTGGTCGAGGACAGGGGCCTTCTGGCCGAGGTCGCGGGCCTTGTGGAATGGCCCGTGGTGCTGATGGGCAAGATCGGCGAGGCGTTCCTGGATCTGCCCGCCGAGGTCTTGCAGACCTCGATGAGGGAGCACCAGAAGTTCTTTTCGGTGCGCGATCCGAAAACCGGCCGCATCGTGCGTTTCGTCACGGTGGCGAACCGCGAAACGCCCGATGAGGGCGAAACCATCCTGAAGGGCAACGCCAAGGTGCTGGCCGCGCGGCTGTCGGACGCCGCGTTTTTCTGGGCCAATGACCTGGCCGTGGCCCGCGCGGGCATGCAGGACTGGATCGACTCGCTGGGCCAGGTCACGTTCCAGCGTGAGCTGGGCAGCCAGGCCGCCCGCATCGACCGCATTGCCAACCTTGCGCACGATTTAGCGCCGCTGGTCGGCGCCGACCCGGACACGGTCGAACAGGCCGCGCGGGTGGCCAAGGCCGACCTCGCTTCGGAAATGGTCTACGAGTTCCCCGAACTGCAGGGCACGATGGGGCGCTATTACGCCCAGGCCGCCGGGATGGCGCCCGAGATCGCCGAGGCCTGCGAGATGCATTACAAGCCGCTGGGCCCCGCGGATGATCTGCCCCAACACCCGGTGTCCATCGCTGTGGCGCTGGCCGACAAGCTGGACACGCTGGCGGGCTTCTGGGCCATCGGTCAGAAACCCACCGGTTCCAAGGACCCGTTCGCTCTGCGCCGCGCGGCCTTGGGGGTGATCCGTATCATCCTGGGCCACGACCTGCGGATCAAGCTGGACAGGTTCATCGACGCGCAACTGGTCCGCACGGAGGCGGATGCCAACGAGGCCATGCCCGAAGACCATGCGGCCGAGTTGGTAAGGGAGATCGCGCGATTGGGGGTGTTCGGGGCCGCGTTCGCTGAGGTGAAAAGGAAGATCGGGGATCTTCCGGCGGCGGCGTTCCTGCATCTTGCGGACAAGGTCCCGGACCTGTCCGACGACTTGCTCGCCTTCTTCCATGACCGGCTGAAGGTGCACCTGCGCGGCGAGGGCATCCGCCACGACGTGATCGACGCCTGCCTGGCCACGCCGAACGCCGACGACCTGACCTTCCTGGTGCGCCGGGCCGAGGCGCTGGACGCGGTGCTGAAGACCGAGGATGGCGAGAACCTGGTGCAGGGGTTCAAGCGCGCCAACAACATCCTGACCCAGGCCGAGGCGAAGGACGGGGTCGAATACAGCTTCGGCGCGGATCCGAAATTCGTCGAGGACGGCACCGAAACCGCCCTTTTTGCCGCGCTGGATACGGCGGAGGCGGCGATTGCCCCGGCGCTGGAGGCCGAGGATTTCGCCACCGCCATGGCCGCGATGGCCGCACTGCGGGGGCCGATCGACGCCTTTTTCGACACGGTCCAGATCAACACCGAGAACGAGATCGTCCGCCGAAACCGCCTGAACCTTTTGCACCGCATCCGCGCGACCTGCCTGCAGCTCGCCGACCTGACCCGCATCGAGGGCTGATAGCGTTTCCGCACGCCACGCTTGCCAGCCGCCGCCATGGGCGTATGCTGCGATATGCGAAAGGACGCTGCGGTGCAGAAACACGCGGATATCATTGAGTTTACCGAGATCACGCCGAGTGCGAACATCGCCGTGAACCGCCATGGTGCGCGCGCGAAATGCCTGCAGCGGCTGGTGCGGATGGACCTGCCGCTGCCGCGCACGGTGGCGCTGTCCTTCGACGCGGTGCATCGGATCGCCCAGGGCCGCTCCCCGGACATCGCCGCGCTGATGGCCTGTTTCGGGGCGGCGCCGCTGGTGTCGGTGCGACCGAGTTCCGGGGATTTCGAGTGGGGCGGGCCGGCTTCGATCCTGAATATCGGCATGAACGACGCGCGCCACGCCGCCTTGTGCGAAAGCCATGGCGAGACGGCGGCGACCGCGCTTTACCTGCGATTCATTCAGGCCTTCGCGGTCCATGTCGCCCGGCTGGACCCCGACATGTTCGAAGCCGAGGAACCTTCGGCCGCGGCGTTGCGCGCGGCGTTGGACGCCTACTCGGAGGAAACCGATGAGGCCTTTCCCCAGGACCCGGGGCGACAGCTGCTCGAGGTGCTGCGCTCGATGGCCCGCGCCTGGGAGGGCACGACCGCGCGGCTGTTGCGCCAGGCCAAGGGGGCGCCGGCCGATGCCGGGCTTGGCCTCGTGGTCCAGGCGATGGCCCTGGGCCTCGGTCCCGAGGAAAGCGGTTCCGGGGTGATCCAGTTCGTCGATGGCAGCACCGGCCAACGCAGGTTAAAGGGCCGGTATCTTGCGCAAAGCCAGGGGCGGGATGCCATCGCGGTGCGCGAAGGCGCGCTGTTCCTGACCCGCGACCCGCGTGGCGCAGCGCTGGAGGACCGGTGTCCCGATGTGGTCGCCCAGCTGCGCCGGTATGGCGAGACCTGCCGGTTGAACCTGCGCGAAGAGATGCAGATCGACTTCACCATCGAGGCCGGGAAGCTTTGGGTGCTGGAC
>JBNGDM010000048.1:0-15564 GCA_049975105.1 Rhodovulum sp.
GCACGGTGCTGATCTTCGCGACCACCGCCTGGCTCGCCTGGGGGGCGGCGGGCGCCTTCGCCGGGCTGGCGCCGCGCCGCCGCCGCGCCGCGCCGGTGCCCCTGGTGATGCCGCACCCGCCGACCGTCGTGCTGGTGCCCGTCTGCAACGAGGACCCGGTGGCCACCTTCGCGCGGATCGCGGCGATGGACGGCTCGATCCGCGCGGCGGGGCTGACTGTCGATATCGCGGTTCTGTCCGACACCCAGGACGACACCGCCGCCCAGCGCGAGCGTGACGCCTTTGCGCGCCTTCTGGCCGAAACCGGGGGCGCGGGGCGGCTGTTCTATCGCCGCCGGACCGACAATCGCGGGCGCAAGGCCGGCAATATCGAGGCGTTCATTCGGACCTCGGGCGGGGCCTATCGCTTTGCGGTGATCCTGGACGCCGATAGCCTGATGGAGGGCGAGACGATCCGCCAGATGATCGCGCGGATGCAGGCCGACCCGCGGCTGGGGCTGTTGCAGACCCTGCCCAAGGTGATCGCCGCGCGGTCGCTGTTCGGCCGGGCGATGCAGTTCTCGGCCGCCTTCCACGCCCCCGTTTTCGCCCGCGGGCTGGCGCGGATGCAGGGCGCCACGGGACCGTTCTGGGGCCATAACGCCATCGTCCGGCTGCGCGCCTTCGCCGAAAGCTGCGGCCTGCCCGCGCTGTCGGGCCGGCCGCCCTTTGGCGGGCATATCCTCAGCCACGACTATGTCGAGGCCGCACTTCTGGCGCGCGCCGGATGGAAGGTCGAACTGGACGAGACCATCGAAGGGTCTTACGAGGAAGGGCCCGAAAACATCCTGGCCCATGCGCGGCGCGACCGGCGCTGGTGCCAGGGCAACCTGCAGCACGCCCGCCTTCTGACCGCGCCCGGCCTGGCCCCGTGGAGCAGGTTCGTATTCTTCCAGGGCATCTTCGCCTATCTCGCCTCGCTCTTGTGGGCAGGGTTCCTGGTGGCCTCGATCGCCGCGACCGTGACCGCGCCGCCACCCGACTATTTCCCCGAACCCTACCAGCTGTTCCCGGTCTTCCCCTCGGACCGGACCAAGGAAATCATCACGCTGGCCATCGGGATCGTGGGGCTTCTGGTGCTGCCCAAGTTCTCGATCCTCGGCAGCGCCGCGCTGTCGGGCCGGGCGCGGCGTTTCGGCGGGCGGGCACGGGCCGCGGGCTCGGTGATGGCGGAAATCCTGCTGTCTTCCGTGCTGGCGCCCCTGATGCTGGCCTACCAGTCGCGCGCGGTGCTTCAGGTGCTGTCGGGCCGCGACGGGGGCTGGCCCGCGAACCAGCGCGGTGAGGGCCGGCTGAGCCTGAGGGCGAGCCTGGCCGCGGGATTCTGGATCCTCGCGCTTGGCGCGCTGGCACTCGCCGCGGTCAAGGCGGTGGCCCCGGCGCTGACCGTGTGGCTGTTGCCGGTCTGCCTGCCGATGCTGGCCGCGCCGCTGCTGATCTGGGCCACGTCGCACCCGCTGGGCCGGGGGCTCTTCACCACCCCCGACGAGACCGACCCCGCACCGGTGATCCGTGCCTTTCACGCTTGGCACGCGCGCTGGACCGCACCCGCCCGCGAAACAGGGGCCCTCGATGCGGCGGCCTGACCCCACGGCCCCGGCCAAGCGCCCGCGCGATCCCCGGATCGACGCGTTCCGCGGCCTTGCGCTGGTGATGATCTTCGTCGACCACGTTCCCGGGAACCCCTACGAACATTTCACCCTGCGCAATTTCGGGTTTTCCGACGCGGCCGAGTCGTTCTTCGTGATGTCGGGCATCGCCGCGGGGCTGGCCTATTCGGGCCGGTTCCTGCCCGGTGCGCTGGCGCGTGACGGGCTGTGGGCGGCGGTCCGGCCGGTCTGGGGCCGGGCCTGGACGCTGTATCTGTCGCAACTGTTCCTGACCGCCTGGGCCATCGCGATCTTTGCCTGGGGGGCGTCCACCTTCGACCTGCCCGGGCTGCTGACCAAGATCAACCTGCGCCAGGTGTTCGAGAATACCGGCGCGGCGCTGGTGGGCATCCCGGCCCTGACGCACCAGCTGGGATACGTGAACATCCTGCCGGCCTATTCGGTGCTGCTGGTCTGCACGCCGCTGGCCCTGGTGATCGGGCTGCGCCGCCCGCTGGCGCTGGCCGCGCTGGCGGCGGGGCTGTGGTTCGCGGCGGGGCTGTGGCGGCTCAACCTGCCGAACTATCCCAACCCGGGCGGCTGGTTCTTCAACCCGCTGGCCTGGCAGGCGGTGTTCGTGACCGGCCTGTTGATCGGGCTGCGCCTGCGCGAGGGCGCGCGGCTGGTACCGGTCTCGCGGCGGCTGTTCTGGCTGGCGGCGGGCTACCTGGTGCTGGTCATCGCCTGGATGAAGATCGACCCGCTGGGCCATTGGCTGAACCACCAGCTGTCCCTGCTGGGCAAGGCCGGCGCGCCGTTCCACCTGATCTCGCATGACAAGACCTTCCTCGCGCTGCCGCGGCTGTTGCACGTGCTGGCGCTGGTCTACGTGATCTCCTGCCTGCCGGCGGTCACCGCCGCGGCGGCCAGCCCGCTGGCCGCGCCGCTGCGGCTGATGGGGCGGCAGGGGTTGCTGGTGTTCTGCACGGGCACGCTGATTTCGCTGGCCTTCCAAGTGGCGATGGCCGCCCGGCCGGGGGATACCTGGCTGGCCTGGGGGCTGCCGCCGCTGGGCATCGCCGGGATGCTGGCCGCGGCGGCCCTGGGCGAGGCGGCGCGTGCCCGCCACCGACCCTCTGCCGGAATGGCAACGCCGCATGGAATCGCGGCGGAGTAAAGCGCCGGTTCAGGGCGCGTCGCGCACCACGCGCATGCCGACATTGGCCTGGCGCTGGGTCGCCGGGATGGCCACGCGGTAGGTGACGCGCAGGTTGGCCGGCGGATCATCCCACGACCCGCCGCGCAGCACCCGCGACGCACAGCGCCCGTCAGTCCGCGCCCGGCCATCGGCAGGGGCGCCCGCGTGACTGACGTTCCAGCAATCGGCGGTCCATTCCCACAGGTTGCCCGACAAATCGAACAGGCCATAGCCATTGGCCGGGTAGCTGCCGCGCGCCGCGATCTCGGGCGCGCCGTCGGTGCAGGCGGTGTTGCGCCAGCGGAACCGCGAGTCGGCATCGGCGGCATTGGCATGGGCACAGGCGGCCTCGGCCCCGCCCTCCCAGGGGAAGGGGCCGTTGCCGCCCGCCTTCAGCGCGTATTCGAATTCGCCCTCGGACGGCAGCCGATAGCCCGCGCCGGGCGCCTGTTCGTTCAGCCAGGCGGTCAGGCGCACGGCGTCCTCCCAGTTCAGGCAGGCGGCGGGGGAGTCTTCGGTCACCGGATAGCCCGGCGCGCCCCAATAGGCGGCGGCGTCCTTGCGCATCCGCCCGTCCGGCGTCCACACGTAACAGCCGCGCGGCACCTGCTGGCCGGTCTCGGCCTCGTAACGGCGCACCAGCCCGACCGAGACCTCGCGCGCGGCCATCAGGAAGGGGGCAAGCACCTGCGGCGTGGCGGGCTTCTCGGCGGCCGGGGCCCCGGCCTCGGTCGCGCCCAGAACGGTCTGGCCACCCAGCAGGGCGACGAGTTCGGGGCAGGCCGCGCAATCGCGTGTGGGCCCGGCGGGCGGCGGCGCCGTTTCGACCGGCGGTGCCCCCTCCTCGGCGGGCGCCTCGGGCGGCGCCGTGCCGCGATCAGGCACCAGCGCCGCGGTTTCGAACTGGCCCAGCCGGGCGCGGGCCACCTCGGCGAAGATGCCGCGCGGGAAGGCATCGAGATAGGCGCGATAGCCCGCCGGCCCCGCCGCCTCGCCCAGCGCCTGCCACAGCGCGATATCGCGCTCGGTATCGTCGGGTGGCGGCACCTCGGCGGGGGTCAGATACAGCTCGCGCAGCAGCGACGAGGTCGACCAGGGCCGCTGCCGCCCGGCGGTCGTGTCGAACACGTCGGCACGCACCCGCGTCATCATCTGGTTGATTTCCAGCCCCTCGGTCGCGACATGGTCCAGCACCGCCTCGGTAAAGGGGCTGTGATCGCCCGCCCCGTCATAGGCGACCTTGCCCGGGTCGGTGGCGAAGCCCACGAAGATACCGCCCACGGTTTCCACCGGGGCCAGCCCCCGCCCCAACAGCGCCGCGGACCGCGCCCGGCCCATCGACCGCGCCAACTGGGTTTCGAACGGGTTGTCGCGGCAGGCGTCCAGCAGCACCACGTTGGTCTTGGCGCTGCGCTCCATCTCGGCGATCACCAGGTCCAGCGGCATGGCGTAAAGTTCTACGTCCCCCTCGCGTTCCAGCACCGCGTCCGTCGGGATCAGGTAGTTGCGCCCGGCCATCTGGATGCCATGCCCGGCATAGAAGAACAGCGCGAGATCCGCCCCCTCGGCCCGGCGCGAGAAATCGCGGATCGCCGCCCGCAGCCCCGCCCCGTCCAGGTCCAGCCCGGGCGTCACCTCGAACCCGATTTCCTCCAGCGCGGCGGTGATCGCGCGGGCGTCGTTGGTCGGATTGGGCAATTCGGGCGCGGCCCGGTAGGCGCCGTTGCCGATCACCAGCGCCACGCGCCGGTCGGCCAGCCCCGGCAGGGCCGACAAGACCAGAAGGACGATACCGATGATGATCCGCATGGGGTCCCGTTCGCCGCGCTGTTTCCCGCCAACAGGCTAGCGGGATCGGGGCGGGTTCGCCAAGTGCGCATTCCCCGCCCCTGCCCGCACGGGGGGCGTTATTCGCCCTCGGGGAAGAAACAGGCGACCTTGTGGCCGTCGCCTTCCAGCGCGGGGCGTTCGGCCCGGCAGCGATCCTGCACCTTCCAGCAGCGCGCGGCGAAGGGGCAGCCCGGCGGGATGTTCAGCGGCGAGGGCAATTCGCCCGACAGCTTGATCCGCTCTTTCTGGCTTTTCGGGTCGGCCACCGGCGTCGCCGACAACAGCGCGCGGGTATAGGGGTGGCGGGGATTGCCGAACACCGCCTCCTTGGTGCCGGTTTCCACCGCGCGGCCCAGGTACATCACCATGATCTCGTCGCAGACATGGCGCACCACCGACAAATCATGGCTGATGAACAGGTAGGTCAGGCCCAGCCGTTCCTGAAGATCCAGCAACAGGTTCAGGATCTGGCTTTGCACCGACAGGTCCAGCGCCGAGACGGGTTCGTCCAGCACCAGCACCTTGGGTTCCAGCATCAGCGCGCGGGCCACCGCGATGCGCTGGCGCTGCCCGCCCGAGAACATGTGCGGGTAGCGGTCGTAGAACTCGGGCCGCAGGCCCACCAGCCCCATCACCTCGCGCACCTTGGCCTCGCGCTCGGCACGCGACATCTCGGGGCGGTTGATCTTGAGCGGTTCGGACAGGATCGCGCTGATCCGCTGGCGCGGGTTGAGCGACCCGTAAGGGTCCTGGAACACGATCTGCACCGCGTCGCGATGCGCCTCCCACTGGTCGGGGGTGATCTCGGTGCCCTCGATGGCGAAATGGCCCGCGGTGGGCGGCTCGATCATGGTGACGACGCGGGCCAGCGTGGATTTCCCGCAGCCCGACTCGCCCACCACGGCCAGCGTCTTGCCGCGCGGGATGGCAAAGCTGACCTCGGACAGGGCACGGATTTCGCGGGGCTTGGACAACAGCCCGCCGCCGACCTCGTAGAAACGCGACAGGCCGGATGCGGTGACGACGGGTGCGGTCATCCCCTGCCCTCCTCGGTCAACGGGTAGTGACAGCGCGCAAGCCCCATCGCGGGCGGCTGCACGGGCGGCGGCGTGGTGCGGCACAACTCATCGGCATGGGCGCAGCGCGGCGCGAACAGGCATCCCTTGGGCCGGTCGAACTGGCCCGGCACCACGCCCGGGATCGTCGGCAGCATGCGCGAGGTGGCCCGTTCGGGCAGCGCGGCCAGCAGCGCGGCGGTATAGGGGTGGTGCGGCGTTTCGAACAGCGGGCCCACGGGCTGATCCTCGACCTTCTGGCCCGCGTACTGCACGCTGACGCGGCGCGCGGTTTCGGCGACCACGCCCATGTCATGCGTGATCAGGATCAGCGCCATGCCGGTTTCGGCCTGCAAATCGGTCAGCAGGTCCAGGATCTGCGCCTGGATCGTCACGTCCAGCGCCGTGGTGGGTTCGTCCGCGATCAACAGGCGCGGGCGGCAGGCGATGGCCATCGCGATCATCACCCGCTGGCTCATGCCCCCCGACAGCTGGTGCGGAAAGGCGTTCAGCCGCCGCGCGGGGTCGGGAATGCCCACCATCTCCATCAGTTCCAGCGCGCGGGCGTGGCGTGCCTTGCGGTCAAGGCCGAGATGTTTCTTCAGCCCCTCCTTGATCTGGAATCCCACCGTGAAACACGGGTTCAGCGACGACATCGGCTCCTGGAAGATCATCGCGATGTCCTTGCCGACGATCCGGCGCCGGGTGCGCGGCGTGATCGCGCGCAAATCCTGCCCGTCGAAGCTCATCTCGTCCGCCGTGACCGTCGCGGTCCAGGGCAGAAGGCCCATCAAGGCCAGCATCGCCACCGACTTGCCCGAGCCGGATTCGCCCACGATGGCCAGGATTTCGCCGGGGTCGACGGTCACGTCCATCGCGTCCACCGCCCGGAACTGCCCCGAGGCGGTGGCGAAATCGACCGAGAGGTTGCGGATACGCAGCAACGTCATGCCTCAGCTCCGCTTCAGTTTCGGGTCGAGCCCGTCACGCAGCCCGTCGCCCATCAGGTTGATCGCCAGCACGGTCACCAGGATCGCGACACCGGGGAAGGTCACCACCCACCAGGCGCGCAGGATGAACTCCCGCGCCTCGGCCAGCATGGTGCCCCATTCGGGCGTGGGGGGCTGCGCGCCCATCCCGAGGAACCCGAGCGCCGCGGCATCGAGGATCGCGGTCGAAAACGACAGCGCCGCCTGCACGATGATGGGCGCAAGGCAATTGGGCAGCACGGTCACGAACATCAGCCGGGGCAGCTTGGCCCCCGCGACGCGCGCCGAGACCACGTAATCGCGCGTGCGTTCCGACAGCACCGAGGCGCGCGTCAGCCGCACGTAATGGGGTTGCAGCACCAGCGCGATGGCGATCATCGCGTTGGTCAGCGACGGGCCCAGGATCGCCACCAGCACCAGCGCCAGCAACAGCGACGGAAAGGCCAGGATCACGTCCATCAGCCGCATGATGATGGAATCCAGCCATTTCGGCGCGAAGCCCGCGATCAGCCCCACGAGGATACCCCCGGAGGCCGCGACCACCACCACCACGATGCCGACGAAGAACGAGAACCGCGCGCCGTGGATCAGCCGCGAAAGCATGTCGCGGCCCAAGGGATCGGTTCCCAGCGGAAACGCCCAGTCGCCGCCCTGAACCCAGGCGGGGGGCTTGAGGATATGGTCGCGGAACTGTTCGGTCGGGTCGTAGGGCGCGAGCAGCGGCGCGAACAGCGCCACGATCACGAAGACCACGAAGACATACAGCCCGATCACCGCGCCGCGGTTCTCGCGGAAGTAATACCAGAACTCGGCCAGCTGGCCCTGGCGCGCGGGCGCCGTTCCTTGTGCGTCGGGTTCCGCCGTCATTTCCGCGCCCTGATCTTGGGGTTGATGAGGCCATACAGGATGTCGACCGTCAGGTTCACGATCATCACCATCGACGCGATCAGCAGCAGGCCGCCCTGCACCACCGGGTAGTCACGCCGATAGATGGAATCGACCATCCACTTGCCGATGCCGGGCCAGGAAAAGATCGTCTCGGTCAGGATCGCGCCCGCCAGAAGCGTGCCGACCGACAGGCCGATCACCGTGATGACCGGGATCATCGCGTTTCGCAGCGCATGCATCCCGTTGATCCGCAGCGGCGACAGGCCCTTGGCCCGCGCGGTGCGGATGTAATCCTCGGACAGCACCTCCAGCATGGCCGACCGGGTCTGCCGCGCGATCACCGCCAGGGGGATCGTGCCCAGCACGATCGTGGGCAGGATCAGGTGGCGCACGGCGGACGCGAAGGCCCCGTCCTGCCCGGACAAAAGCGAATCCACCAGCATGAAGCCGGTCACGGAATCGAAGAAATACAGAAGGTCGATGCGCCCCGACACCGGCGTCCACCCGAGGTTGCCCGAGAAGACGATGATCATCAGCAGCGCCCACCAGAAGATCGGCATCGAATAGCCGACCAGCGCGGTGGACATCAGCGCCCGGTCGAACAGCTTGCCCCGGTTGACGGCGGCGATCACGCCTGCGGGCAGGCCGATGCCGACGGCGAAGATCATCGCGCAGATCGACAGTTCCAGCGTGGCGGGGAACAACGAGAAGAACTCGTCCCAGACCGGCCGCTTGGTGACGTAAGAGGTGCCCAGGTCGCCCTGCAACACGCCGGTCAGGTAATTCCAGAACTGCACCGGCAGCGGCTGGTCGAACCCGAACTGACGCACCAGTTCGGCATAGCGTTCCTCGGTCAGCCCGCGTTCGCCCGCCATCACGATGATCGGGTCGCCCGGCAGCACCCGGATGAAGGCGAACGAGATCAGCGTCACCCCCAGGAAGGTGGGCAGGAAGGTCAGCAGCCGGGCAAGCAGGTAGCGGATCATCTGGCCACCACTATCAGTTCGCGGGGAAAGCCGGTCAATGACCGGCAGCCTGTCTCGGTCACCAGAAGGTCGTCCTCGATCCGGACACCGAAACCGCCGATGCGGTATAGACCGGGTTCGTCGGTGAACACCATACCCGGTTCCAGCACCTGGGGGTTGCCGCGCATGATATAAGGCGCCTCGTGCACCTCGCGGCCCAGGCCGTGGCCGGTCTTGGTGCGGATGCGGGCGGCGAAGGGCGAGGCCTCCAGCACCGAGATCACCGCGTCGTCCACGTCATGCGCGGTGACGCCGGGTGCGGTGACCTCGTGCCCCTTCTGGTTGGCGCGCAGCACCGTGTCATAGACCTGTTCGGCCTCGTCGCTGGCATGGCCCACGAAAACGGTGCGGGTGATATCGGCGCAGAACCCGCCCCAGCGCGCCCCGAAATCCAAGAGCAGCGCGTCGCCGGGCCGGATCGCGTAATCGGCCCGCGCGCTGGCATGGGGCCGGGCGGAGTTGTCGCCGGCGGCCACGATGGGATGGAACGACTGGTCCTCGGCCCCCTCGGCGAACAGCGCCTGCACCAGGAATTGTTCGACCTGCTTCTCGGTCTGGCCCGGGCGGACCTGGTCCAGCACGCGGACCAGCGCGCGTTCGGAAATCGCAATGGCCTGTTCCAGCGCGGCGATTTCCTGGGGCGTCTTGCGGATGCGCAGGGCGGAAATCTCGCGCTCGGCATCGGTGATGGTCAGCCCCGGCCAGGCGGCGGCCAGCGCGTGGTGGACGAAGACCCGCATCACCTGCCCCTCGACCGCTAGGCTGGACAGCGGCAGATGCCGCGCCAGCGCCTCGAAGGCGGGCTGATAGCCATCCTGGTCGCGCCAGTCGAACACCTCGCCCGGGAACTCGACCAGGTCGAAGGACCGCAGTTCCAGGTTCGGAACCACCGCCGCGGGCTCCCCCTCGGCGGGGATCACCACGACCAGCGGGCGTTCGTTGGTGTGAAAGCTGCGCCCGGTCATCCGGGTGAAATTGGGGCCGGGCACGATCGCGACCGCATCCACCCCCAGCCGGGCCGCAAGCCCGGCATACTCCGCCAGTCCAGACGCCATGCGGAATGCCCCCTGATGGCGGGCGGGGCCCGGAACAGGCCCCGCCCGGTTGCGTCAGGCCCTTACTCGGCCAGGCCGACCTCGGTGAAGATGTGCCCGCCCAGCGGGTGCACCTTGAAGCCCTCGACCTCGGGGCGCACCGGCATGAACACGACCGAATGCGCGATGGTCGCCCAGGGCGCCTGCTCCTTGAAGACGACCTGCGCCTCTTCGTACAGCTTGGTGCGCTCGGCCTGGTCGGTGGTCACCTTGGCCTTCTGGATCAGGTCCTCGAAGGGCTGGTGGCACCACTGCGCCCGGTTCGAGTTCTCGACCCCGTCACAGCCCAGCAGGACGGCCAGGAAGTTGTCCGGGTCGCCGTTGTCGCCGGTCCAGCCCAGCAGAACCGCACCGTCGCGGTTCAGTTCGCGCGACCGGCTGAGATATTCGCCCCATTCATAGGACACGATCTCGACGTCGACGCCGACCTTGGCGAAATCCTCCTGCATCAGCTCGGCCATGCGGCGCGCGTTGGGGTTATAGGGCCGCTGCACCGGCATCGCCCAGATCTTCATCTCCAGCCCCTCGACACCTTCCTCGGCCAGCATCGCCTGCGCGGCCTCGGGATCGTAGGGGTCGTCCTCGATCGCGTCGTTATAGGACCACATGGTCGGCGGGATCGGGTTCTTGGCGATCTGGCCCGCGCCCTGGAACACCACGTCGATGATCGCCTGCTTGTCGATCGCCATGTTCAGCGCCTTGCGCACCTTGGCGTTGTCGAAGGGCGGCTGGGTGGTGTTGTAGGCCAGGTAGCCCACGTTCAACCCTTCCTGCTCCAGCACGTTGATGTCGGGATCGTCCTGCATCGCCTGGATATCGGCCGGGTTCGGATAGGGCATGATGTGGCATTCGCCCGCCTTCAGCTTCTGATAACGCACCGACGCATCGGGCGTGATCGCGAAGACCAGGTTGTCGACCTTGGGCAGCCCGTCCTTCCAGTAATCCGCGTTCTTCTGATACCGGATCACCGCGTCCTTCTGGTAGGCGACGAACTGGAACGGGCCGGTGCCGATGGGTTTCTGGTTCAGCATCTCGGGGGTGCCGGCCGCCATCATCGCGTCGGCATATTCGGCCGACTGGATCGAGGCGAAATCCATCGCCATGTTGGCGATGAACGGTGCCTCAGGGCGGTTGAGGACGAATTTCACAGTGTAATCATCGACTTTCTCGATGGACTTGATCAGGTCGGGCATCGACATGCCGTCGAAATATTCCCAGGTGCCGCCCGAAACCTTGTTGTAGGGGTGGTCGTCCAGCCGCTGGCGTTCGAAGGTGAAGATCACGTCATCGGCGTTGAAGTCGCGTGTCGGCGTGAAAAGGTCGTTCGAGTGGAACTTGACGCCCTGGCGCAGCTTGAAGGTGTATTCCAGCCCGTCTTCGGAGGCCTCGACGCTTTCGGCAAGGCCCGGAACGACGTTGGTGGTGCCGGTCTCGAATTCCATCAGCCGGTTGTAGACCGGGTGCGACGAGGCGTCGAAGGTGGTGCCGGCGGTATACAGCGCCGGGTCGAAGCCCTCGGGCGAGCCTTCCGAGCAATAGACCAGCGTCTGCGCGCTTGCCGCGCCCGCGCCCAGCAGTGCCACAACGCCGGCGGTGGCCATGAGTGTCCTGAATTTCATCGTGATCTCCCTTTGGATCTTGATGGTGTACCTGTTTTGGCCGCTCGCGGCCTCGGTTGCGTCTTGTCGTTATGGGCCGGGCGATGCCCGGCCGGGGCCCCGACGCATGGGGCCGAAAACGGGGGGTGGCTCATGCGGTGTTCTCCTGCACGAGCGCACGGTAATGGCGGGCGATGCGGTCCATCACGGGGCCCCGGCCGCCGTTGGTTCCGATCGCCTTGCCGTCGATATGCGAGACCGGCGTCTGGGCGCCGAACGTGCCGGTCAGGAACGCCTCGTCCGCGGCGTAAGCCTCGACCAGGGAATAGTTTTTCTCGAACACGGGGATACCCTCGCGGCGGCAGATCTCGATCACCTTGGCCCGCGTCACCCCGTTCATGCAATAGTCGCCGGTCGAGGTCCACACCTCGCCCCGGTGAACGATGAAGAAGTTGCAGGCATTGGTGGTGTTCACGAACCCGAACGGGTCCAGCATCAGCGCCTCGTCGGCGCCGGCCTGTTCGGCCTGCAGGCAGGCGATCACGCAGTTCAGCTTGGAATGGCTGTTGTATTTCGCGTCCTGGCTCATCGGCAGGCCGCGCACCTGGGGCACGGTGGCCAGCCGAATTCCCTTTTTTGTCAGGGCGTTGGCGGGTCTGGAATGTTCCATGATGATGACGACCGTCGGCCCCGAACGCGACAGCGAGGGGTGCTGGAACGGGCGCAGCTTGACGCCGCGCGTCACCATCAGGCGGCAGTGGACGTCATCGGTCATTCCGTTGGCCTCGGCGGTCAGGGTCAGCGCGTCGAGAATACCCTGACGGTCCATCCCGATATCAAGGCTGACCGCGCGGCAACTGTCGAAAAGACGGTCCATGTGTTCGTCGAAAAACGCCCATTTTCCGTTATATAGCCGCATTCCTTCCCACATGCCGTCGCCCAGCATGAAGCCGGAATCGTAGACCGAGACCATGGCCTGATCCCGCGGCACAAGGGTGCCGTTGACGTAGATCAGGATATCCCGGTTGCGCGGGTCGTCCTCGGCGTCATGGGTGGTGGTGCGGGTGTCGGTCATCGGGCCTTTGGCAGCTGTGTGCCGAGTCGCGGAGCAGGGTTAACGGGGCGGGCCGGCGGCGTCCGGGCGATATGAATCGCATATGAATTCCATATGACTCTCATATGAGTTTTTCCCGCCGAAGCGGGATTAACGCAGGGTGCGCCGGGCAACGGGGGGATGCAAGCGATAAGGGCCGGGTCCGGGGCCTGGGCACCCCCCGGACGGGCCGGGAGGACGGAGGGCCGCGCCCGACCCTGGGGGCGCTTTGGGGCGCTTGTGGTCGGCGGTTTATCCCGAAAGCATCGGACGACGGGCGGGCGGTTCGAGACATCGCCAATGCGCCCTCAAGGGGGGAGCGTCGCGCGCGGCCCGGGCTGGAAGCCCGGGCCAGGGGTCGTGCTGAAGGCGCGGCCGGGCTTGCCGAGCATGGTTCAAGAGGGGACGGTCAGACCCGCCGCCCGTCGGGGCCGAAGCGCATCTCGTCGGCGGGCTCCCATGCCAGGCCGATCTCGTCGCCCTCGCCGGGGATCGGGGCGGCGCCGTCCTGGCGGATGGTCAGCAGGTCGCCCGAGGACAGGCGCGTGTGGATCAGGGTTTCGGCGCCCAGCGGCTCGGCGTCGAGCACGCGGGCGGTGATGCGGCCCGATCCGGCGGGGCCGATGTGCATATGCTCGGGCCGGATGCCGAGGCGCGCGCCCTGCCCGCCCACCGCGGCGGGGTCCATGAAATTGGTGGGCGGCGAGCCGATGAAGCCCGCGACGAATTCCGTCCGCGGGTCGGCATAGACGTCGAGCGGCGCGCCGATCTGGTCGGCGCGGCCGGCATTCATCACCACCATGCGGTCGGCGAGCGTCATCGCCTCGACCTGGTCATGGGTGACGTAAAGTGCGGTCACGCCAAGTTCGCGCTGCAACTGCTTGATCTCAAGGCGCATCTGCACCCGAAGTTTCGCATCCAGGTTCGACAGCGGCTCGTCGAACAGGAACACCGCCGGCTTGCGCACGATGGCGCGGCCCATGGCGACGCGCTGGCGCTGGCCGCCGGAGAGTTCGCGCGGCTTGCGGGCGAGGTAGGGTTCCAGTTGCAACAGCCGGGCGGCGGTCTGCACGCGTTCCTCGATCTCCGCCCTGGGGGTCTTCGCGATCTTGAGGCCATAGGCCATGTTGTCGAAGACCGACATGTGCGGGTAAAGCGCGTAGTTCTGGAACACCATGGCGATGTCGCGGTCCATGGGTTCCTTTTCGTTGACCCGCGCGCCGTCGATCCGCACCTCTCCGTCGGTCACGGTTTCCAGCCCCGCCACCATGCGCAGGAGCGTGGATTTCCCGCAGCCCGAGGGGCCCACGATCACGATGAATTCGCCATCGGCAATGTCGATATCGACGCCGTGGATCACCTCCGTCTTGCCAAAGCTTTTCCGCACGTCCGTGAGCGTTACCGTCGCCATTATTTCTCGCTTTCCACAAGGCCGCGGATGAACAGCCGCTGCATGCCGATGACCACGATCACCGGGGGCACCATGGCCAGGATCGAGGTCGCCATGATCACCGGCCAGTCGGCGATATCGTCGCCCGACGGGAACATCTGCTTGATGCCCATCACGATGGTGTTCATCGACGGGTCGGTGGTGATCAAGAGCGGCCAGAGATACTGGTTCCATCCGTAGATGAACAGGATCACGAACAGCGCCGCGATATTGGTGCGGCTCATCGGCAGGAGGATGTCCCGGAAGAACTGCATCGGGCGGGCGCCGTCGACGCGGGCGGCCTCGGCCAGTTCGTCGGGGACGGTCATGAAGAATTGCCGGAACAGGAAGGTGGCGGTGGCCGACGCGATCAGCGGCAGTATGAGGCCCGAATAGCTGTTCAGCATGCCGAAGCCCGCGACGACCTCATACGTGGGGACGATGCGCACCTCGACCGGCAGCATGAGGGTGAGGAAGATCAGCCAGAAGAACACCCGCCGGAACGGGAAGCGGAAATAGACGATGGCGAAGGCGGAAAGCAGCGAGATGATGATCTTGCCGACCGCGATGCCGATCGCCATGACGCCGGAGTTCAGCAGCATCAGCGCGACGGGAGCATTGACGCCCGAGACCAGCGCCTTGCGGTAATTCTCGAAGAACTGGTCGCCGGGGAGAAGCGGCATGGGCGGGCGGACGATTTCCGGCTGGCTGACGGTCGAGGCGACGAAGGCCAGCCAGATCGGGAAGAAGATGAAGGCAACGCCCAGGATCAACCCGGCATGGGTCAGCCACAGGCCAAGCCCGCGATTTTCGACCATGCCGGAACGGGGGGGACGGCTCAATAATGCACCCTCCGCTCGATATACTTGAACTGGATGATGGTCAGGATCGAGACGACGACCAGCAGGATCACCGACTGCGCCGCCGAACTGCCCAGATCCTGGCTGACGAAGCCGTCGGAATAGACCTTGTAGACGAGGATGGTGGTGGCCTGTTGCGGGCCGCCGCTGGTGATGGTGTGGATCACGCCGAAGGTTTCGAAGAAGGCGTAGACGATGTTGACCACCAGCAGGAAGAAGGTGGTGGGCGAGAGCAGCGGGAAGACGATGGTGCGGAAGCGGGTCCAGAAATGCGCGCCGTCGATGGCGGCGGCCTCGATCACCGATTTGGGGATGGCTTGCAGGCCCGCGAGGAAGAACAGGAAATTATAGCTGATCCGCCCCCAGGCCGAGGCCACGACGACGAGGCCCATCGCCTCGCCCTCGTTCAACACGTGGTTCCAGTCATAGCCGAGAAGGCCCAGGTACCAGGTCACCACGCCCACGCGGGTGTTGAACATGAAAAGCCACAGCACGCCCGCGACGGCCGGGGCGACGGCGTAGGGCCAGATCAGAAGGGTGCGGTAGGTGCCCGAGCCCTTGATGAGCCGGTCGGCGAGGACGGCGAGGTAGAGCGCGACGCCCATCGAGACCAGCGTGACGAGGGTGGAGAAGATCGCCGTGGTGACGAAGGACGCTCGGTAATAGGGGTCGGACAGCAGGTAGTCGAAATTGCCCAGCCCCACGAAGCGCGAGGACAGCCCGAACGGGTCGGGGATGAACAGCGACTGCCAGATCGCCTGCCCTGCCGGGTAGAAGAAAAAGACCGCCGTGATGACGATCTGCGGCAGGACCAGCAGCAGGGGCAGCCAGATGCCCTTGAAGAGAACGCGTTTTTCCATTGGCGAGCGATGCGCGC
>JBNGDM010000049.1:0-15195 GCA_049975105.1 Rhodovulum sp.
GCTCAGATGTCCCAAATTATCTGACGACGCACACTTGCAAAAGATGCCGCATCCCGACTGTGGCATCAGTGGCAGTCGCTGTAGTGCGACGTAATGCAGGCGCGCGCCATGCGACGCGATTTGTTGATGTCGGCCTCGGACATTCGGCTGGAGACCCTATGGCGATAGGCCGCGGCGCGATGCAACACTTCGGCGGCGATCCAAGGATAGTCAGAGCCGACTCCCTGCCGGTTCTCGGCGGCCAGATGATACCACATATGGGCTCGTACAGTGTCCTGCGGAACGCCCTCGCCGGTTTCATACATCCAGCCAAGCCCAATCTGTGCCTTGGTTCGGCCCTGTTCGGACGCTCGCCGAAACCAGTCAGCCGCCTCTGCATATTCCTTGCTGCGGCGATACATGAGGCCCAACATCTCCTGCGCGACCGGGTCGCCAGCTTCTGCCGCCGGTGTCAACGCCTCGATCTGCGGGCCGAAATCGTTCGCCCATGCGCCAGTGCAAGCCAGTACGCCCGCCAGTAAAAGACCAAGTCTCCGCGCCGACATGCGATGTACTCCTCCTTGCACGAACATCGTAAACGCCTAGACAACAGAGTTAGAGCCCAAGCCGGCATAGGCCAGATGCACGGTCGGCCAACGCCCCTACTCATTTCGGCGGTATCGAATAGGTCAACCCTGCGCGCGCCACGGCACCCTCAATCCCGTCCGAAAAAATCAGCGCGTCGCCAACGGCCAGCACCCGTCCAAGCTTCAGCAACTGCGCTTTGCAGACAAGTTCCCGACCCGCGGCCGGTTTGCGCATGAAATCAATCGAACAGTTCGTCGTAACCGCTAAAGCCTTTGGGCCAATCATCGAGAGTATCGCCAAGTAGATCGACACGTCGGCCAGCGCGAACATCGACGGCCCCGAAACTGTGCCGCCCGGCCGCAGATGACGTTCGGCTACCGGCATCCGAACCCGCACCTCCATAGGCGCCACATGCTCGATCACGAAATCGCTGCCAACCTGCGGGAACTCGCGCGCGAGAAACGCATCAAGTGCCCTTTTGTCCATCACCACGTCCATTCCCTTCCCCCATCTGCATTTGACGCGTAGTGTTCGCCGCAAAGGCGAGGAGAGACAAGATGAGCGAGATCCTGATACGCGAGGATGCGGACGGCATCGCAACGCTTACAATGAATGCGCCCGACCGACTTAACGCCTTGTCCGACGCAATGCTGGCGGCGCTTCAAGCGCAGATCGACGCACTGGTCAAGGATCGCACGACGCGGGTGGTCATCCTTAAGGCTAACGGCAAGGCCTTTTGCGCGGGCCATGACCTGAAGGAGATGCAGGCTGGTCGACAGGCGGAGGATGGCGGACGGGCCTATTTCGCCGACCTTTTTGCACGCTGCGCCCGGGTAATGACCGGGCTTATGCGCCTCCCCCAGCCGGTGATCGCCGCGCCGCATGGCATCGCGACCGCAGCGGGCTGCCAACTGGTCGCATCCTGCGACCTGGCAATCGCGGCCGAGGGCACGAGGTTTGGGGTCAATGGCGTGAATATAGGACTCTTCTGTTCCACGCCGATGGTGGCGTTGTCACGCAACATTCCCCGCAAACAAGCGTTCGAGATGCTCACCACCGGCACGTTTATCGAATCGGAAAAAGCAGAGGCCCTAGGGCTGATCAACCGAACTGTGCCACACGCTCTGCTGCAGGATGAAGCCCGTGCTCTGGCCGATACCTTGGCCAAAAAGCTCAATCCCGCGGTCCGGATCGGCAAGCGCACCTTCTACGAACAACTCGAGATGGGAATTGATGCCGCTTATGCACATGCCAGCGCGGTGATGGTCGAGAATATGATGTGGCGCGATACCGAAGAGGGAATCAGTGCCTTTATCGAAAAACGCCCGCCAAATTGGCAGGCGTGACGTGAAGATCGGGGCCAAGCGGGAACCCGCTCGGCCCTGATTTCGAAACCTGTTTTATTCCGCGGCCATCTGCATCGCCGGAGCTGCGTCGGACGCAGCTTTCTCTGCCTTGCGCTTGCGCGTTTCGGCCAATTGGTCTTCCGTCTGGCGCATGTTGATGTAGGCGAAGGCAACGACGAAACCGATCGTGCCAAGCGCGAGGGGTCCTATGATATCCATGATTCAGTTCCCTTTGTTTATCGCTGGTTGTGTCCGGGATACGGCCGCCGCGAAGAACCGGATCACCGATGTGGCAAAAATTTTGCAATTTCATGTGCATACTTGGGCACACCATCACCTAAGGGATTGACGCGAAACAGGAATTGAAGGTGTGACCACAAAGGTCAAACGAATGTGAATGCC
Organism: Rhodovulum sp.; assembly: GCA_049975105.1. Lineage (GTDB taxonomy): Bacteria > Pseudomonadota > Alphaproteobacteria > Rhodobacterales > Rhodobacteraceae > Rhodovulum. The sequence goes on from JBNGDM010000049.1 coordinate 2,316, forward strand.
ACGCAATTCCGAGGAAACGATCCCAAAGAAACCGTGTCCGAAGAATGCTATTTTACCAGGATTATAACGATCAGGAAAAACACCAGAAGGCCGATAACGCCGGCATTCGCGAACAGCAGGCTGGCGAAGAGCAGTGCCGCCAGAACCGAGACCACGATAATTGCCTGTTCGTAGCTCGGTCGACGTGAGACGCGCTCCTCGATTTCTTCCGGCGTATAACGCCGGATCACTCCGCCGAGAATGGCGAAGGCCACCCGCCGGGCACTCTGCCACAGCTCGCCAAAGAGTGTGTCGCGCCTCATCATGCCGCCTTGTAACAGCGCGAACGCGCCTATTCCAGCCCGGAGACCGGGCATCTACAAAGCGTAGAGCGCGCCGAACTTCGCGTCGAGATATTCAAGCAGTGGGCCTTCATGGGGCACAAATCCGCACGCGCGTTCGATCGTCTCGCCCGGTTCGTACAGGCCGCCGTGGCGGTGGACATGTTCACGCAGCCAAACGGCGGCGGATTCTGCCTTTCCACGGGCAAGATCATCGTCCAGCATCGGGACAGCCGCACGGAGCGCCCTGTGCAGACAGCCGGCATAAACGTTCCCGAGCGCATAGGTGGGAAAATAGCCGAACAGCCCAACCGACCAGTGCACGTCTTGAAGAAGACCGTTCGAGGGTTTGTCGACCGCCACACCGAAATCGGCCTCGAACCGCGCATTCCAGGCATCTTCCAGGTCGGCCACCTCCAGCCGCCGCGCGATCAGTTCACGTTCCAGATCGAAGCGTAGCATGATGTGCAAGTTGTAGTGCACCTCGTCCGCTTCGGTGCGGATATACCCGGAATGAACGCGATTGACTGCGGCATAAAAGGCATCTGCATCGGGCGCACAGCCACCGAATAGGTCAGCCATCCGATCATAAAGCCAGCCGCAGAACGCCCTGCTGCGGCCGAGTTGGTTCTCAAAGATGCGGCTTTGGCTTTCATGCACGCCCATAGACGCGCCCGCGCCCAAAGGTGTCAGCGCATAGGCCGGGTCGATCCCCTGTTCGTAGGCGCCATGGCCAACCTCGTGCAACGTTGAATAAAGGCAGCCCAGCGGCTCGGCCTCGTCCACCCGCGTGGTGATCCGCACATCCGTGCCCGAGCCGCTGGTGAACGGATGCACAGAATAATCCAGCCGCCCGTGTCGCCAGTCATATCCAAAATGCGTTGCGATATCCCGAGCGAGGACCATTTGTCCCTCGGCGGGGAACCGCCCAGACAACCCGGGGAGCTGCCGCTCGGTACCCATGATCCGCTCGCGGAGTTCCACCAAGCGGGGACGCATCCGTTCGAACATCGCGGCGATGCCGGCCGCAGTTGCGCCCGGTTCATAATCCTCGAGGAGCGCGTCGTAAGGGTCGCCGCCATCGGCAAGGGCGGCGGCCTCTTCTCGCTTCAGCCGGACGACATCGGTGAGAATCGGCAGGAGATGCGCGACGTCGTCGGCCGCCCGTGCCTCCGCCCAGATTCCTTGGGCGCGACTTGTCACGCGTGCAATCTCTGCCGACAACCGGCCGGGCAAGCGCATCGCGCGCATGTAGCTTCGTCGGATATGCCTGATTTGTGCGCGGGCCGTTTCGTCAAGCCCCGCCTCGTCCACGGCGGCCAACCATTCACCAATCCGCGGGTCGGTACGCCGTCCATGCAGCACCGCTTCCAGCGCCCCCATCTCCTCGGACCGTTGCTGAGCAGCTCCCTTGGGCATCACGGTTTCCTGATCCCAGCCCAGGCGGCCCATCACTTGCCCTAGCGCCTCGGTCTCGCACTGGAAGGCCATCAAATCGTCGTAGGCGGACATGCCCTCAACTCCGGATCGTGGATTGCTGCACGGGATATTGCGCCAGAAACCGCGCGCGAAGCACCAAGGTCCACAGCGTGATCGCTCCGACCTGGTGAGCGACCGCGATCGGCCATTGCGCAGCGAACAGGATCGTACCGATCCCTAGCGTCGCTTGGGTCAGCGCCATCAGTGCAACGTAGTCGAAGGCGCGACGGGTGCGCCGATAGACGCTCTTGCGCCCGAAATACCACGTCACCACGCCCACCAGCACGACAAGGTACCCGTTCATCCGGTGGATAAACTGCACCAGCCCGTGATTCTCGAAGAAATTCCGCCAGAGGGGCTCGATATAGAACGGGTTTGGGGGGAAGAAGCCGCCGGCCATCAGCGGCCAGTCGGTATACGCGCGACCCGCATACAAACCCGCCACCTGCGAGCCCAGGAGGATTTGCAGGAACACCAGCAGCATGAGCGCAGTGGCCATCCGGTAGCCGGCCCGATCGCGCACGCGGCGCGCCTGCATCAGCTCTGCCTCGCTGCGCGCCAGCTTGAAGATGAACCAAGCCGTCACACCAATCAGTGAGAAACCGAACCCGATATGCAGCGCCATCCGATAGGACAGGAAATCGAAAGGCGGCGGTGCGATTCCGGCCCCTCCCAGCAACCAATCCGCTGCCCCCAGCAGCAGGATCAGGACACCCAGCCCCAACAGCCGCGGTGTCCAGCCCTTTGGCATTTTGCCAGCCGCCAGGAAACCTATGAAACCAATCGCCCACAGAAACAGCACCGTGGGTGCCAACTGGCGCGAGCCCCATCCCCACCAATAGGCCAGTTGAAACTCATCAAGGCCCATGCCATGCACCTCGCCGTGGTAAACCGGACTGTCGCGGAAGCGCTGGAACGTGGCCAGCCAGTCGCCCGGGTCCAAGGGCGGCAGCGCTCCGAAAAGAGGATTCCAGTTCGGCATCGGCACCAGCATCTCGGTCAACCGCGCGAAAGCTCCGATGACCAGCATCGCGGCAACCATGAGGAACAGCATCATGAGCCAAAGCCGCACCGCGCCGCGGGCGCCGCGTCGTGCGGCGCGGTCGATGGCGCCGGGCTGGGCTACAGGCCGCTCACGCGGGGCCTGAGTGCCGACCTCCTCGAAGATGTTGCGCTTTTTGGTCATGTACTCCCTCTCGGCCACGCGCCACCGGGCGCCCGTCACGGGTATGCGGCGAACAGTAGGGCCCGGGCGGGGGGCCTTCAAGTCACTGACCTGCGTCGCGCCCCCGCGTCAATTGACGCAGCATGCCGTGAAAGACCTGCACATCGGCCCGCGTCAGCGGCATCCGGCTCCAAAGGTTGCGCAGGTTCAGCCTCATCACCGGCGCCTTGGTTTCAGGAAAGAAGAACCCTGCATCAGACAGCCGTGCCTCGTAATGCTCGGCCAGTTTCTCGATCTCAAGCAAGCTTGCAGGCTCGCTTCTGGCCGATTCGAGCCGTTCGGGCACAGCGTCAATGGTCTGACGGCGCCATTCGTACGCGGTCAACAGCACACATTGCGCGAGGTTTAGCGACGGAAAGTCCGGATTGACCGGAACCGAGACGATGGCGTTCGCCCGGGCGATGTCGTCGTTTTCCAACCCCGCGCGCTCCGGGCCGAATAGCACCGCGACACGCCGTCCCTGCCCGATCAACGCAAGCGCCTCCTCCATTGCGCGCTCGGGCGTGATGATCGGTTTGGTCAGTCCCCTCCCCCGCGCCGTGGTTGCGTACACGTAGTCGCAATCGGCCAACGCCTCGGCCGTGGTGGCGTGGATCGCAGCGCAGTCCAGCAACCGCCCCGCACCGCTGGCCAGCGCCACCGCACGCGGGTTCGGCCAGCCGTCACGAGGGTCGACCATCCGCATCCGGTCGAGGCCGAAGTTCCACATCGCTCGTGCAGAAGCCCCGATATTCTCACCCATCTGCGGGCGCACGAGGACGAAGATGGGCTGCGCGAACTCGGACATATGCGGGCCTTCTGCTGGATCGGACGGTGTGATACGCCCCCAAACTGGCGCTGGCAAGCCGAAGCAACTTTCGTGCCGCCCGGTGCCAGCGGTCCCGTAGCCAAACCCGTCAAACCTCGTTATAGGGGCGCGAAATCGCCAAGGAGCCCGCACATGGCCGAGATCGAGCATCCCCAGATATACCTGATCACGCCCCCCACCTTCGATCTCGACAGCTTTCCAGACCGGCTATCCGGGGTTCTGGATGCCCACTCTGTGGCCTGCTTGCGACTGGCCCTGGCCACCCACGATGAGGAAGCGGTGGCGCGCGCCGCCGACGTTCTGCGCGAGATCGCCCATGCCCGCGACGTGCCCCTGGTGATCGAGGCGCATCTGGGCCTCGTCGAGCGTTTGGGCCTGGATGGGGTGCACCTGACCGATGGTGCGCGCAGTGTGCGCAAGGTTCGAAAGGCGCTCGGGGCGGATGCCATCATCGGTGCCTTCTGCGGCGCCTCCCGCCATGACGGGATGACCGCTGGCGAGGCCGGCGCCGACTACGTCGCCTTCGGGCCGGTCGGCGAAACCGGGCTGGGCGACGGCACCCAAGCCGAACACGATCTTTTTTCCTGGTGGTCGGAAATGATCGAGCTTCCGGTCGTGGCCGAAGGTGCTTTGAACGATAACCTCGTCGCAAGCCTTGCGCCTGTGGTGGATTTCTTCGGTATCGGCGAGGAAATCTGGCGCGAGGACGATGCGTCCGACGCCCTTGCCCGATTGCGTTCCGCAATGGGCTAGATCTCGAGACTCTTGATCAAGACTCTTGCACGCCCACCTTCGGCATGCCGCAACGCACCGCCATCTCGCAGGCCTTTGCCAGCGCCTTGCGGTCGGGATAGTCGGCGACACGGAGAGGCTGGTGATAGACGATCTCGACCGCGCCTTGGCGCCGCGAGGCCAGAACCTTCAGCAGATGCCGTCCGAATTCCATGTCGCCCCACCAGGCATAGAAAGCCCGGTCCTCGCCCCGCGGCGCGCTATAGATCACGGTGACCGGCTGCACATGCAGGATGTCGCGCAGCGCTTCGGTGAAGAATGCCGCAAAAAGCGTCGTTTTGAAGGTCAGTACCCGCTGCCCGTCAGTCGATGTGCCCTCGGGGAAGAACAAGAGCTTATGCCCTGCCTTTAGCCGTTCCTCGAACATGTCATTATGCGCCCGCGCCTCGCGCCGGTCGCGATTGATGAATACCGTACCCGTTGCGCGCGCCAGCCAGCCGATCCCGGGCCACCCCGCCACCTCGGCCTTTGAAACAAAGTAGATACGCTTGCGCGCGTTCAACGCGAAGATGTCCAGCCAAGAGGCGTGGTTCGCCACCACAGCACCGCGCCCGCGCATCTGCTGACCAAGCGTCTTGTAGTCGATGCCGAGGATCACGAATGCCATCCGGCACACGAACTGCGTGATGAAGGGCGTGACCGGCCGATGCCAGCCAAAAAGCGGGCGCTCCACTAGCCGCAGGAGCAAGAGCAGCCCCAGGCATCCGAAGGTCACACCGCCCAAAACCGTGCCCCGCCAGGCCGCCCGCCACCATCCGCCGGGCCCGATGCGCGCTAACGGCGGCGGTTCCGCCCCGCGCCAAGTGTTCATCCGCGCCCCCGCGTATAGCGCGCTGTGCTCTTGGCGTTCATCTGCGCCGTGTCCATCACTAGGCAGACGTCGACCGTGTTGAACGCCCTGTCGATATAGGCGCCTTCACCCACGAAGCCGCCGAGCCTGAGATAGGCCTTGATCAACGCGGGCATCGCCAGCATCGCATTCTTGCGATCGATCCGCTCGACTGGCATCAGGTCCATCGGTTGGAAATGCCCTTCCACCGCACGAACCCTTAGACGACGCGGCGCAAGAAAACGGTGATGCAGGTAGGACAGCGGCTCGGCCAGCGCATCGACATCCGTGCCATGAAAGCTTGCGACGCCGAACAGCACCTCGATCCCGCGATCCAGCACGTAATCGGCCAGCCCGTTCCAGAGGTGATAGAGTGCCGTGCCCCCGCGATAGTCGCGATGTACGCACGACCGCCCAAGTTCCAGCAAACGCCGACCGCTTCTCTTAAGTACCCCAAGATCATACTCATCCTCGGAATAGAACCGACCCAGCGATACGGCGCGTTCCGAGGGCAGGAGCCTGTACACCCCGACCACATGATTAAGACCGGCCTCGTCGAGGCGCTTATCGACTAGGATTAAGTGATCGTAATGTGGATCGAACGCATCGCGTTCCAGCCTCGCCGCGTGATCGACCAGGGGTCCATCGCCGCCCAGTTCCTCTACAAAGACCGCATAACGCAGACGCTGTGCTGCTTGCAGATCGGCCTCGGTCTCGGCAAGGCGCAGCTCGAAATGGTCCTCGGGCGGTTGCATCGGCAGAAACTCCCGGATGCCGGCGCGGCTCTCAGGGCGCCTTCTAGGGGTCCCGGGAAAGAAGCGCAACCGCGGCGGCATTCGCCGGACAGGACGGTCGCGTTAAGTCCGCGTTAACCAACTTGCGCCAGCCTGCGTACAACCACGATTCAGGACTCGAAAACCGGCATGAGTTCCACCTGCTCCCCGTCGATCACCAGCTTCCCCACCTCGCGGAAATTGACCGTGATCCGGTCACCAATCACCGATTGGACCTGGCCTGTGCCCCAGTCGGGCTGTGCGGGATGCCGCACGAGCATTCCCGGTTCGAGAGCGGTATTCATCGGTTTCATTGGCGAATTCCCTGCGGGCGGACCAGACGAAGAGACGTCCCATGGCTGACCTCACCGCACTCGTTGGCTCGCGTATCTGCCATGATTTAATTAGCCCGATCGGCGCGATCGGCAACGGCATGGAACTTCTGGCCATGACGCCGGGCGCAGCTGGGCGCGAGGAACTCGCGCTTATTTCCGACAGCGTGGCGCGGGCAAACGGCAGGATCAAGTTGTTCCGACTCGCTTTTGGCGCTGCCGGTGATGGCGTGGATGTCGCTGGCGGCGAACTGATCGAAATTCTCGAAGACTATTATGGCGGAAGCCGCATTGAGCTTGCCGCTGACCCGCCGGCGGCACTTCCCCGCGCTTTGGCCAAGGTGACGCTCCTGGCTGTTCTCTGCGCCGAAATTGCACTGGTGCGTGGCGGTCGTATCGCGCTCAGTTCGCAGAGCGGAGAGATCGTGCTGACGGCCGAAGCACCGCGGCTCCAGATCGAACCACGACTTTGGGACCCGATCTCCGAGGGACGCGCCCCCGACGACGGACTCGGCCCCGCCGAAGTCCAATTCGCGTTGCTGCCCGCCGCCGCGCATGAGGCAGGGCGAAGCCTTACGCTTTCCCGGGGCGAAACCCGCTTCGATCTCGCATTCTAAGGCCTGTTGCCCATATTTGGATCAAACGCACACGCAACAAGTAGCAGCAGCCGGGGTACACTTAGCGGAGGATTGGCCCGGCAACGCCGCCTGCGGGCAGGATATGGGCCTGCTGCCGGTTGGACTCAGGCTCGAACCGTTCCGTTACCGGTCACCAGATACTTGAAACTCGTCAACTGCTCGGCCCCGACCGGGCCGCGCGCATGCAGTTTGCCCGTCGCGATTCCGATCTCGGCGCCCATCCCGAATTCCCCGCCGTCGGCGAATTGCGTGGAGGCATTGCGCATCAGGATCGCGCTGTCCAGCCGCTCAAAGAACTGCGCGGCTGCGGCATCATCCTCAGTCAAGATCGCCTCGGTGTGCCCCGACCCGAACCGGCGAATATGGGCGATGGCGACATCAATGTCGTCAACCACCCGCGCTGCGATATCCATGTCCAGGTACTCGCGGCCCCAGTCCTCATCCGTGGCTTGAGTCGTTCCGGGCAGGTGTGCCAGAGTTTCGTCCGCATGGACGCGAACGCCCGCTGCGACCAGCGACGCCACGAGATCGGTGCCAAGCGTGCCCACCACGTCCCGATGCACCAGCAAGCACTCGGCCGCTCCGCAAATCCCGGTCCGCCGAATCTTGGCGTTAAGTACGACGCGCATGGCGGTTTCGGGGTCTGCATCCTTGTCGACATAGATATGTACGACCCCTTCAAGATGCGCAAAGACCGGTACCCGGGCTTCGCGCTGGACGAGTCCAACCAATCCCTTGCCCCCGCGCGGCACGATGACGTCGATGGTGCCGATCATCTTCAACATTTCGGCCACCGCCGCCCGGTGGCGGGTTGGCACAAGCTGGATCGCATCCTCGGGCAGACCCACGGTGCGCAACCCCTCGACCAGACAGCCATGCAAAACGCCAGAGGAATGAAAGCTCTCGGACCCACCACGCAGGATGACCGCGTTACCGGCCTTGAGACACAGGGCGCCGGCATCTGCTGTTACATTCGGGCGGCTTTCGTAGATTACGCCGATGACGCCCAGCGGCGTACGCACTCGTCGGATATGTAGGCCCGACGGCATGTCCCATTCTGCCATGACCTGCCCTACCGGATCGGTTTGCGCGGCAACCGCGCGCAGGCTCTGAACGATTCCCGAAATCCGACCAGCGTCCAGCTTCAACCGGTCCAGCATTGCCGGGCTGAGCCCCTTGCCCCGGCCAAACGCCATATCCTTCTCGTTCGCGGCCAGAATCTCAGTTTCACGCGCGACGACGGCCTCGGCGGCGGCCTCCAGCGCACGCGTCTTGGCGGCAGCGTCAACGAACGCGAGTTCTGTTGCCGCAGCTTTCGCTCGCGCGCCCAGATCGGCCATCATCGCGGGAATGTCGGTCTCGTCTTTCATATCGCCATGTCGTCCCTGTGGATCAGCGCCGCGCGACCCGGATAATCCAGGATCGCTTCGATTTCACCTGTACGGCACCCCCGGATCAACCGCGCTTCGTCCGCGGTATAGCGCACGAGCCCGGTGCCAAGCCCCTGCCCCTCGGGACCCAGAATCGCTACCGGGTCGCCGCGCCCGAAATCGCCAGTGACCGCCAGTACTCCCGCAGGCAAAAGCGACTTACCCATGCCGAGTGCCGCGGCGGCACCCGCATCGACCGAGATGGCGCCACGCGGCTTCATCGCCGCAATCCAGCGCTTGCGCGCGGCCTGCGGGTCGCCCTTTGGGCGGAACCAGGTCGAGGTGGCCCCCTCTTCCAACGCCTTGATCGGGCGAAGCACCGCGCCAAGGGTGATCGCCAGCGCACAACCCGCCCCGGTCGCGGTCTTGGCGGCCATCAACTTGGTCTTCATGCCGCCCTTGGACAGGCCGCAGCCGGCATCCCCCGCCATCGCCTCGATCTCCGGCGTGATCTCGTCGATCATTTCGAAACGGCGAGCGCGTGGATCATTGGACGGGTTCGCGGTGTAGAACCCATCGACATCCGACAACAAGATCGCAGCATCGGCCCCGACCGTGACGGCAACTTGTGCGGCCAGCCGGTCATTGTCGCCATAGCGAATCTCGTCGGTCGCGATGGTGTCGTTCTCGTTCACGATGGGCACCACGCCGAACGACAGCAATGTCTCCATCGTCGCGCGGGAATTCAGATAGCGTCGCCGGTCGGTCGAGTCCTCCAGCGTCACCAGCACCTGGCCAGTCGTTATGCCATGCGGCGCAAGGCTGTCTTCATAGGCGCGCGCCAAGCGAATCTGACCAACGGCGGCCGCCGCCTGCGACTGTTCCAGTGGCAGTGCGCCCTGCCCCAGCCCCAGAGCGCCGCGCCCAAGGGCAATCGACCCCGACGAAACGAGTATCACGTCCGTGCCCCGCGCCTTGAGCATGGCAACGTCGTCGGCCAACGCGCGCAACCAGTCGGCGCGAAAGGCACCACTGGCCCGGTCGACAAGCAAGGCCGAGCCGATCTTCACGACAATGCGGCGGGCCGTGCTTAGGGATGCCAAGGCTCGCGTTCCTCTCCTGCTGCCTTGCGACGCAACCGATCTTCATCGACTTCAGTTCGCAGCACGCGCAGCACCTCGATCACGCCTTCGCGCGATACTCCAGACATCAAAAGAACCGGTCGGCCGACGGCCCGTTCCAGCACGGCCTTCTTTGCAGTTCGCTCATCGTCGTCCAGCGCGTCGACCTTGTTGAGGACGGTGACCCGGGGCTTGTCCGCAAGATGACCGCCGTAGGCTTCCAGTTCCCGAATAATCGTTGCGTAATCACCCACCACATCCTCGGAGGTCGCGTCCACCAGATGCAACAGTACGGAGCAACGCTCCACATGGCCCAGGAACCGATCACCGATCCCCTTGCCCTCATGCGCGCCCGCGATCAGGCCTGGGATATCCGCGATCACGAATTCCACCCCGTCAACAGCCACAACGCCAAGGTTCGGATGAAGTGTCGTGAACGGGTAATCGGCGATCTTGGGCCGCGCGTTCGATGTTGCAGCCAGGAAAGTCGATTTGCCAGCGTTTGGCAGCCCCAAAAGCCCTGCATCCGCGATAAGTTTGAGCCGCAGCCAGATGATGCGTTCGACACCCTCCTGACCGGGATTCGCATTGCGCGGCGCCTGGTTTGTCGAAGTCTTGAAATGTAGGTTGCCGAAGCCCCCATTGCCGCCTTTGGCCAGCAGAACCCGCTGGCCCAGTTCTGTCATATCGGCGATCAGCGTCTCCTCGTCCTCTTCGAGGATCTCGGTTCCCACGGGCACGCGGAGCACGATATCTTCACCCGAAGCACCGGTTTTCTGGCTACCCTGCCCGGACTTACCATTCTTGGCGAAGAAATGCTGCTGGTAGCGAAAGTCGATCAACGTATTCAAACCGTCGACCGCTTCGGCCCAGACATCACCGCCACGCCCACCGTCGCCACCGTCAGGCCCGCCATATTCAATGAACTTTTCGCGCCGGAAACTGACGCATCCGTTCCCGCCCGCCCCGGAGCGAATGTGGACCTTTGCGAGGTCAAGGAATTTCATGGGTGGCCTCGAATGCAGCGCGGAATAGCCGATAGTGGATATTGGGCGCGGGCTCAAGCCGCGCGAGAGACCGCCCGGTGCCCCGCCCTGTCCGCTGAAACCCAAGCTTGGCCAAAACCCGAGCGGAACCGGGATTGTCGGCGAAATGGTCCGCCGCAATCACGTCAAGCCCTCGGAATCGCGCAAAACAGGCGGACAGAAAGGCGCGCATGGCTTCGGTCGCATAGCCCTTTCCCCATTCCTCAGGGGCTATGAAATAGGCCAGCGCAGCCGGTGCACCTCCCAGTCCGCACACACCGATCAACCGGCCATCCGGCCGAAGCGCAATCCCCAGCCGGAACCCCACGTCGCCAAAGAAGCGCGACTTGGCAATCCAATGCGCGCGCTCGGCCTCGGGCCAAGGTACTGGAATCGTGCCCATCATCGGAGCGACACGCGGATCGGCGGCAATCCGACCGATGTCAGGGCCATCCTTGGGCGCAAGCGGCCGAAGTACAAGGCGCGGTGTCTCGGTCTTGAATTCGGGCGCCGCCGGCATGAGTCAGTCCAGCTTCCTGAGATAGGTCCACGTCGCCACTTTGCTGCCCCGGGCCACCGAATAAGCTTCTGCATCGCCGATATATTCGAAACCCGCATTGGTAAGCACCCGGGCCGAACCGGGATTGTCCTGGAACACCTCTGCGAAGATCGTCTTGCAACGCTGCGGGTTGGCCTTGATCAATGCTTTGACTGCCTCGGACGCGAATCCGGTGTTCCAAAGGGCCGGCGCGACCCAGTAACCGATCTCGGATTGATCGCGTTCCATCCGGTCCAGAGCTATCACGCCCAGAACTTCGGACAGCCCATCAGCGACACCGTCCATTACCCACACATCCTCCTTGCGTTGGGGTTCCTGCGCCCGCGCGAGGAAAGCTTCGATTGCTCCAGGCGGCAGCGGATGCGGGATTGTTCGGGTAAACCGAGCCACCCGTTCATCGCCCGCATAAAGCCGCAAGAGGCCCGCATCCGAACAACGCACCGGGCGCAGAACGAAGCGTGTCGCCTCGATGACAGGTTGCGGGTGCGATATCATCTCCAGGCTCATGCCTTCCTTCCTCCGATTAGCGCGTAAGCGAGGCTTGCGACCATAAGGCCGACGACACGCCACAGCAGACAATTACCAGCCGAACGCCCCCCGACAGCTCGGACAACCGGCGCGCCAACATAGGTCCAAGCCCGTTGCAGAAGAGCCTGCCGGATCGACGGGCAGATGGTGATGGTGGCGTTGTTGGCCTGCCAAGCAGGCATGCCCTGCGCCACGCCCCCTGCGACTGTCGCCACGGTCCGCGAACAGGCCTCGGGGTTCAGCGAACCTGCCACCAGCCCCCCATCGTCTCCGGGTGCTTGGCCCTGAACCCAACCCTCCGCGCCTGTGGTCAAAAACGCCGTGTTCGACGGACCGGAAGTGTCGGCGGAACTGACTGCTAAGTTCTGGAAGTACACTGGCTCGACGCCCATGCTCGGGCTCCAAATGTCAGGACGAATACGAAATGGGGGACCGGCGTTGTGCCGATCCCCCACCCGAGTTGTTCATTGCATTCGAGCTATCGGCTTACTCTGCGGCCTCACCTACCGGCAGCACCGAAATGAAAGTGCGACCCTTGAGACCTTTATGAAAGGTCACGGCGCCCTCGCTGGTCGCGAAAATGGTATGGTCACGGCCCATGCCCACGCCTTCGCCCGGCCAAAACTTTGTGCCGCGCTGGCGCACGATGATGTTACCCGGAATGGCCTGTTGACCGCCATAGATTTTCACGCCGAGACGGCGGCCTGCCGAATCGCGACCGTTGCGCGAGGAGCCGCCTGCTTTCTTGTGTGCCATATCTCTTCTTCTCCTGTCGCTTAGCCGTCAGCCAGTTTCTTGGCCTGCTCGATCCAGCCCTCACGCTCGATCCGGCCCTTGAACGAAAGCTTCTCGTCCATCTCCGCGATGTCAGCCTCAGTCCAAGCGGCGATCTGCGCAAAGGTGGTGACGCCGGCCTCGTGCAGTTTCCTTTCGAGCGCAGGGCCCACGCCCGACAGCTGTTTCAGGTCATCGGCGCCCGCGACTTTCTTGACGGCGGGTTTCGCATCGGTCTTGGAGGCAGCCTTCTTCGCAGCCGGCTTCGTCGGCGCAGCAGCCGCCAAAACACTGCCTGCGCCAACCG
>JBNGDM010000050.1:0-15185 GCA_049975105.1 Rhodovulum sp.
ACCCCCCGGGGTATTTCGACCAAGAAGAAGGGGAGGATCAGTCTTCCGACAGCCGCCCGACGGCCCAGCGCGCCGCATCGGCCACGGCGGGGTCGGGGTCGTGGATCAGTCTCTGAACCGCCCCGATCAGCGTTCCGTCGCCGGAATTGCCGATGGCATAGCAGACGTTGCGCACGAAGCGGTCGCGCCCGACCCGCTTGATCGGCGAGCCGGAGAAGCGGGCGCGGAACGCGGCGTCGTCGAGCGCCGCCAACTCGGCCAGCGGTGGCGCGCGCAGGTCGTCGCGGGCGGCGTATTTCGCCTCGGTCGCGACGACCGCGAACTTGTTCCAGGGGCAGACGGCCAGGCAATCGTCGCAGCCGTAGATGCGGTTGCCGAGGCCCGGGCGCAGGGCCTCGTCCACCGGGCCACTGTGCTCGATCGTCAGGTAGGAAATGCAGCGCCGCGCATCGAGCTGGAACGGCGCCGGGAAGGCGCGCGTCGGGCAGATGTCGAGGCAGGCGGTGCAACTGCCGCAATGGTCCGCCCCGGGCGGGTCGGGGGGCAGGCCGACCGTGGTGAACAGCGCGCCGAGGAAGACCCAGTTGCCCAGGTCGCGCGACAGCAGGTTGGTATGCTTGCCCTGCCAGCCCAGACCGGCGGCCTGGGCCAGCGGCTTTTCCATCACCGGGGCGGTGTCGACGAAGACCTTGATTTCCGCCCCCGGCGCCTGCTCGATCAGCCAGCGGCCCAGCCGTTTCAGCCGTTTCTTGACCACGTCGTGGTAATCGCGGTTCTGCGCATAGACCGAGATCGCCGCGCGGTCCCGCCGTTCCAGCACCGCCAGCGGGTCATGCTCGGGGGTGTAGGGCTCGGCCAGCATCACCACCGATTGCGCCGCGGGCCACAGCGCGGCGGGGTCGCCGCGCCAGGCCATGCGCTCGGCCATCCAGGTCATCTGGCCGTGGCGGCCCTGGCCGACGAACGCGGCCAGCCGGGCGGGGGCCTGCGGAATCGCGTCGGGGCGGCACACGCCCATCGCGGCGAACCCCTCGTCCAGGGCGCGGGCGCGCAGACGGTCCTTCAGCGCACCGCTCAAAAGTCGAGATTGGCGTAGTGGCGGGGCGGCGGAAAGCCCGGCACCTGGTCGGCCAGGATGTTGCGGAAGGCCGGGCGCGACTTGATCTTGGCGTACCAGTCCTTGACCGCCGAGTTGCGGTTCCAGTCCACGTCCGAGATGTAGTCGAGCGACGACAGGTGCGCCGCCGCCGCGAAATCCGCGAGCGTCATCACGTCGCCCGCCAGCCAGCGCCGCTGGTCCAGCAGCCAGCCCATGTAGTCGAGGTGATACTTGATCGCCTGCGCGCCCGCCTTGACCGCGCGGCTGTCGGGATAGCCCTGGCCCATCACCTTCTTGTTGACCCGCTCGTAGAGCAGCTTCGAGGTCACCTCGGCGTGGAACTTGTCGTCGAACCAGAAGCACAGCCGCCGCGCCTCGGCACGGTCGGCGGGGCCGCCGGGCAAGAGCGGCGGGTCGGGGTGCGTCTCGTCCAGGTATTCGCAGATCGCCTGGCTTTCGGCCAAGCTGCGCCCGTCCATCCGCAGCACCGGCACCTTGCCCGCGGGGTTGCGGCGCATGAAATCGGCGTCGCGCTCCCAATAGCGTTCCTCGACCAGTTCGACCTCGATCTTCTTCTCGGCCAGCACAAGGCGAACCTTGCGGCAAAAGGGCGAAAGCGCGACGTGATAGAGACGGTTCATGGCACGACCGTGGGTTGACCTGTGGTCCCTCTTGCCCGCTTGGGCGCGGTTTTTCAACTCTCGAAGCAGTCCGACCGCCCGTCGGCCCGGATCGTGGCCGCCCCGTCCAGGATCTGCGCGGCCCGGCGTTTCAGGGCAGGCGACAGGCGCGCGGCGTTGCGCCCCTTGGGGTCGGGCAAGACGGCGGCCAGCGCCCCGGCCTGCGCCGCCGACAGTTGCGCGGGCGGCACGCCGAAATAGTGCCGCGCGGCGGCGTCGATGCCGAACACGCCCTCGCCGAACTCGGCCACGTTCAGGTAGATTTCCAGGATGCGCCGCTTGGACCAGGCCAGTTCGACCAGCGGCGTGATCACCGCCTCCAGCGCCTTGCGCGGCCAGCTGCGCCCCTGCCACAGGTACACGTTCTTGACCGTCTGCTGGCTGATGGTCGAGGCGCCGTAGCGCCCGCCCGCCTCGATCGCGCCGCGGATGGCGCGCATGTCGAAGCCCCAGTGACGGCAGAAATTCGCATCCTCCGCCGCCACCGTCGCGCGCAGCATGACCGGCGCGATATCGTCGGCGGCGATCCAGTGATGCTCGACCCCGCCCAGCCGCCGCGCCTCGGACAGCATCGTCCAGGTGGTCGGCGGGTTCAGCACCGCGGGCGCGAGGATCGCCAAACCCACCAGGGCCAGCACGCCGAGACCGGCACGCCGCGCCCCCCGGCGCAACCGCGCGCCCAGCGGCAGATCGGGTTTCTTCGCCCGCGCGCGCCCCTTGGCGGGGCTTTTCTTCGCGGGCTTTCGCGTGGGTTTCTTGCTGCGTCCTGCCATGGGCCGGGTCATAGCCCAGCGCGGCGCGCTTGGCTATCGCCCCGGAACGCGAAACCCCGCGGCACGCACCGCGGGGGTCAATGTCATGCGGGCGAAAACAGACCCTATTCCGCCGGAACCGCGCGTTCCTCGATGCCGAGGGGATGCGAGAGGTGGGGCAGCATCTCCTTGGGGCAGACCTGCAGGAAATTGCCCTTCTCCAGGTCCCAATGGCCCAGGATGTCGCGGGCGCGCCGGCTGTTCGTCTCTTCGGCATGGCGCGCGATCAGGCCCTTCAGCTCGGCCTCCCAGTGCTGGACGGTGACCTTGCAGGTCACCAGCGTTTCCATGTTCATGCGGTCCTGCGCCACGCCGTCCGGGTCGTACAGATAGGCCATGCCGCCGGTCATGCCCGCGCCGAAATTGGCCCCGATCCGACCCAGGATCACCGCCACGCCGCCGGTCATGTATTCACAGCCGTTCGAGCCGCAGCCCTCGACCACGACCCGCGCGCCCGAGTTGCGCACCGCGAAGCGTTCGCCCGCGCGCCCCAGGGCGAACAGGTAACCGTCCGTCGCGCCATACAGCACCGTGTTGCCGATGATCGTGTTGTCCGACGCCACCAGCGGCGAGGACAGCGGCGGCCGCACCACGATGGTCGCCCCCGACAGGCCCTTGCCGACATAGTCGTTGGCATCGCCCGCCACCACGATCTTGAGACCCGGCGCGCCGAACGCGCCCAGCGACTGCCCCGCACTGCCCGCCAGTTTCACCGTCAGGTGGTCGGGCTGCAGCTTGTTGCGCATGCCGAAGTTCTGCACGATATGGCTGGAAACGCGGGTGCCGATGGTCCGGTCGGTGTTCCGCACCGCGTAAGACACCTGCATCTTCTCGCCATCCTCGAAGAACCGGTGCGCATCGCGCAGGATCGCGGCGTCCAGCGTGTCGGGCACGGCGTTCCGCGGCTTGTAGCGGTCGAATGTCGGCCGGTCGTTCGCATCGACCTGCACCAGCAGCGGGTTCAGGTCCAGGTCGTCCAGATGCGCCGACCCGCGGCTGATCTGCGTCAAGAGATCGGTCCGCCCGATCACGTCATCGAGGCTACGCGCCCCGATCTGCGACAGGATTTCCCGCACTTCCTGCGCGTAGAAGGTGATCAGGTTCACCACCTTGTCGGCATTGCCGGTGAACTTGGCGCGCAGGCGTTCGTCCTGGGTGCAGACGCCCACCGGGCAGGTGTTCGACTGGCATTGCCGCACCATGATGCAGCCCATCGCGATCAGCGCGGCGGTGCCGATGCCGTATTCCTCGGCCCCCATCATCGCCGCCATGACGATGTCGCGCCCCGTGCGCAGGCCGCCATCGGTGCGCAAGGTCACCCGCTCGCGCAGGTTGTTCATCGACAGCACCTGGTGCGCCTCGGTCAGGCCCATCTCCCAGGGCAGGCCGGCATACTTGATCGACGTCGCGGGGCTGGCCCCGGTGCCGCCATTATGCCCCGAAATCAGGATCACGTCGGCCTTGGCCTTGGCCACGCCCGCGGCGATCGTGCCGACGCCGCTGGAGGCCACCAGTTTCACCGTCACCTTGCAGCGCGGGTTGATCTGTTTCAGGTCATAGATCAGCTGCGCAAGGTCCTCGATGGAATAGATATCGTGGTGCGGCGGCGGCGAGATCAGCGTCACGCCCTTGGTCGAATGCCGCAGCCGCGCGATCAGGTCGGTAACCTTCATCCCCGGCAGCTGGCCGCCCTCGCCGGGCTTCGCCCCTTGGGCCACCTTGATTTCCAGTTCCTCGCAGTGGTTCAGGTATTCCGCCGTCACGCCGAACCGGCCCGAGGCCACCTGCTTGATCTTGGCCGACGGGTTGTCGCCATTGGGCTCGGGGTGGAAATGCGCCGGATCCTCGCCGCCCTCGCCACTGTCGGACTTCGCCCCGATCCGGTTCATCGCCACGTTCAGCGTCTTGTGCGCCTCGGGCGACAGCGCGCCCAGGCTCATCCCCGGGGTCACGAACCGCTTGCGGATCGAGGTGATGGATTCCACCTCCTCGATGGGCACCGGCTTGCCGATGGGCTTGATGTCCAGAAGGTCGCGCAGGTGGATGGGCGGGTTCGCCCGCATCGCCGCCGAGAACTGTTTCCACAGTTCATACGAGGCATTGTCGCAGGCCTTCTGCATGATCGACATGGTCTTGGCTTCCCAGGCGTGGGTCTCGCCGGTGCGCCGCGCCTTGTAGAACCCGCCGATGGGCAGCACGTCGCGCCCGCCGCGCCAGCCCAGGCGATGCACCTCTTCCAGCTTGCGCTGGATGCCGGTCACGCCGATGCCGGAAATGCGTGAATGCATGCCGGGGAAGTATTCCGCGCACATCGCCCGGCTCAGCCCCACCGCCTCGAAGTTCAGCCCGCCGCGATAGGACGAGATCACCGAGATCCCCATCTTGGACATGATCTTCAAAAGGCCCAGGTCGATCGCCTTGCGGAACCGCGCGACGGCCTCGGTCAGGCTGCACTCCAGCAGGCCGCGATTGATCCGGTCGGCCAGCGTGTCCTCGGCCAGGTAGGCGTTGACGGTCGTCGCGCCGCACCCGATCAGCACGGCGAAATAATGCGGGTCCACGCATTCCGCCGACCGCACGTTGATCGAGGTGAAGGTCCGCAGCCCCTTGCGCGTCAGCCAGCTGTGCACCGCGCTGGTGGCCAGGATCATCGGCATCGCAACCCGGTCCTCGGACTGGTGCTGGTCGGTCAGCACCAGGTGCCCCGCGCCCGAGCGCACCGCGTCCTCGGCCTCGGCCCGGATCCTGTGCAGCGCGTCGCGCAGCGCATCGGGCCCCGCGCCCGCCGGGAAGGTGCAGTCGATTTCCGTCATCGGCACGACGAACTGTTTCACCAGCTCATCGAACTGCGCGTTGCCCAAAAACGGGCTTTCCAAAATGATGATGCGCGTCTGGCTGCCATCCTCGTCCAGCACGTTGCGCAGGTTGCCGAACCGCGTCTTCAGGCTCATCACCCGGTATTCGCGCAAGGAGTCGATCGGCGGGTTCGTCACCTGGCTGAAATTCTGGCGGAAGAAATGGCTGAGCGGGCGGTATTTTTCCGACAGCACCGCCGACGGCGTGTCGTCGCCCATCGAGGCGATGGCCTCCTTGCCGTCCTCGGCCATCGGCATCAGGATCGACTCGATCTCCTCGACCGAGAAGCCCGCCGCGATCTGCCGCTTGCGCAGCTCGGCGCCCTCGTACAGCGTCTTTTCCTCGGCGCCGGCCAGCGTCTCGTCCAGCTCGTGCACCTTGTCCAGCCAGTCGCTGAACGGCTGGCTGGCGGCCAGCATGTCCTTCAGCGCGCCATCGTGGAACAGCTTGCCCTCTTTCATGTCGACGGCGATCATCTGGCCCGGGCCCAACGCGCCCTTTTCGCGCACGGTGGATTCGTCGGTCGGCACCATGCCGATTTCCGACCCCGCGATCAGCAGCCCGTCGCCGGTCACCACGTACCGCATCGGCCGCAGCCCGTTGCGGTCCAGCCCGCCGCAGACCCAGCGCCCGTCGGTCATCGCCAGCGCCGCGGGGCCGTCCCAGGGCTCCATCACGCTGTTCACATAGGCATACATGTTGCGCCAGCTTTGCGGCAGCTCGACCGCCTGGTTCGACCAGGCCTCGGGCACCAGCATCGTCTTGGCCATCGGCGCGCTGCGGCCCGCGCGCACCAGCACCTCGAACACCGAATCCAGCGCCGCCGAATCCGACGACCCCTGCGCCACGATCGGCTTGATGTCCTCGGCCAGCTCGCCAAAGGCCGAGGACGCCATGCGGATTTCATGGCTCTTCAGCCAGTTCAGGTTGCCCTTCAGCGTGTTGATCTCGCCGTTATGGGCCAGCATGCGGAACGGCTGGGCCAGCCACCATTGCGGGAAGGTGTTGGTCGAATAGCGCTGGTGATAGATCGCAAAGGCGCTTTCGAACCGCTCTTCCTGCAGGTCGGGATAGAACTCGGCCACCTGCTCGGCCAGCATCATGCCCTTGTAGATGATGCTGCGGCAGGACAGCGAACACAGGTACAGCGTCGGCACCTGCGCCGCGGCCGCGGCCTTCTCGATCCGGCGGCGGATCACGTAAAGCTCGCGCTCGAACGTCTCTTCGTCCACGCCCTTGGAATTCGAGATCAGGATCTGTTCGATCTCGGGCCGCGTCGCGTTGGCCTTTTCGCCCAGCACATCGGTGTTCACCGGCACGTGCCGCCAGCCATAGATATAGTAACCCATCCGCAGGACTTCGGTTTCCACGATGGTCCGGCAGACCTCCTGCGCGCCGAAATCGGTGCGCGGCAGGAACACCTGGCCCACCGCGATCAGGCGTTCGGGGTGGGGTTCGTGGCCGGTGCGGCGGATCTGGTCATAGAAGAACGGCACCGGGATCTGCACGTGGATGCCCGCGCCGTCGCCGGTCTTGCCATCCGCATCGACCGCGCCGCGGTGCCAGACCGCCTTCAGCGCGTCGATGCCGTTTTCCACGACCTTGCGCGACGGCTTGCCGTCGATCGCCACGACCAGGCCCACCCCGCACGAGGCATGTTCGTCATCGGGGCGGTAAAGCCCGTGCTCGGCCATGTAGGCGCGCTTGGCTTCCTCGTTGGCCACCCAGGCAGCGTCGTATGTCGTCATGGTCGGAACCCTTCCGTGATGGGTCAGGGGCTATGCCCTAATCTTGTCTCGGTCCTCGGGGGCGGTGCATGAAACTCATATGGAATTCATATGCGATTCATATGGAATTCATATCGCGGTTTCGCGCCGTTTCCCGCCCGCCGGCTGTCACTCCGCCGCGACCTGCGCGGGCTGCGCCAGGAAGTCGAGGATGCTGTCGGCGGCCTCGCGCCCGTCGCGGATCGCCCAGACCACCAGGCTTGCGCCGCGCACGATATCGCCCACGGCGAACACGCCCGGCAGGCTGGTTTCGTGGCTGCGGAAATCGGCCTTGACGGTGCCCCAGCGGGTCACTTCCAGCGCGGTTTCGCCCCATAGCGTCGGCAGGTCCTCGGGCTCGAAGCCCAGCGCCTTGATGACCAGATCGGCGGGTTCGACGTAATCCGCGCCCTCGATCACCTCGGGGGTCTGGCGGCCGGTGGCGTCCGGCGGGCCCAGGCGCATCTTTTGCACCATCACCGATTCCACCGGGTCGCCGGCGAATCCCTTGGGCGCCGAAAGCCACACGAATTCAACGCCTTCCTCTTCGGCGTTCTGCACCTCGCGCTGCGATCCGGGCATGTTGGCCCGGTCCCGGCGATAGAGGCATTTCACCGATTGCGCGCCCTGCCGGATCGCCGTGCGCACGCAGTCCATCGCGGTGTCGCCACCGCCGATGACGACGACGCGCTTGCCGTCGGCGTTCAGCTCGCCGGACTCGAATTCCGGCACTGAATCGCCGAAACTCACCCGGTTCGAGGCGGTCAGGTAGTCGATTGCGCGCACGATGCCTGCCGCACCCACGCCCGGCGCCTGCATCGCGCGCGACTTGTATACGCCGGTGGCAATCAGCACCGCGTCATGCTTGCCGCGGATCGCGTCGAAGCTGATATCCTCGCCCACGTTGCAGTTCAGCACGAACTCGACGCCGCCCTGTTCCAGCTGCTGCACGCGGCGCATCACCACGTCCTTTTCCAGCTTGAACCCCGGGATGCCATAGGTCAGCAGCCCGCCCGCGCGGTCGTGGCGGTCATAGACCGTGACCTGCAACCCCGCCCGGCGCAGCACGTCGGCGGCGGCCAGCCCGCCGGGCCCCGCGCCGATGATGCCCACGCTTTCGGGGCGTTCCTCGGCGGGCGCGATGGGCTGCACCCAGCCTTCGTCCCAGGCGGTGTCGGTGATGTATTTTTCCACCGCGCCGATCGTGACGGTGCCGTGGCCCGACTGTTCGATTACGCAATTGCCTTCGCACAGGCGGTCCTGCGGGCAGATGCGGCCGCAGATTTCCGGGAAGGTGTTGGTGGCCTGGCTGAGTTCATAGGCCTCTTGCAGGCGGCCCTCGGCGGTCAGGCGCAGCCAGTCGGGAATGTTGTTGTGCAGCGGGCAATGCGACTGGCAATAGGGCACGCCGCACTGGCTGCAACGGGCGGCCTGCTCGGCGGCCTGCTCGCCGGCGTACTCGGCATAAATCTCGTTGAAATCGTGCGCGCGCGAGTCTGCGTCCCGCTTCTCGGGCATTTCCTTGGCGACGTCGACGAACTGAAGCATCTTGCGCTTCGACATGGAACTCTCCCTGCGGGGCGGGTTTCAACCTTTGGCGCTTCTATACGAGCGTTCCAACGCAATTAAAAGTCATATGTGCTGACCTTTTTGGAAAAAATTTTGCGCCCGAACGAGCCAGCCGCGCCTAGATTGCCAATTTAATGTCAGTATTGTTGACTTATAGTGCGCCTTCTCATTCCGAATCAACCGCGTATGCTGCGCGCAAATGCTGTAGCGGCGGACCTTCATGGAACTTTACAACCTTCTTCTGATCGCCGTGATCCAGGGCATTACCGAGTTCCTGCCGATCTCGTCCTCGGGTCACCTGATCCTTTTGCCGCACCTGACCGGCCAGGCCGACCAGGGCCAGGTCATCGACGTCGCGGTGCATGTCGGCACGCTGGGCGCGGTGATCCTGTATTTCCGCAAGGACGCGATGCTGGCCCTGCGCGGGCTGGGCGGGGTGATCCGCGGCCAGATCGACACCCCCGGCGCGTTCCTGGCGCTGTGCCTGATCGTGGCCACGATTCCCGTCATGCTGCTGGGCCTGATCATCGAATTGACCGGTTTCGACGCGGCGCTGCGCAGCATGGCGGTGATCGGCTGGACGATGCTGGTCTTCGGCCTGCTGCTGTGGTGGGTCGACATCCGGTCGCCGCAAACCCGCAAGGCCCCGCAATGGACATTGAAACACGCGGTCATCCTGGGGCTGTGGCAGGCCATCGCGCTGATCCCGGGGACCTCGCGGTCGGGGATCACGATCACCGGGGCCCGGGCGCTGGGCTATGACCGGCCCGACGCGGCGCGGCTGTCCATGCTGATGTCGATCCCGACGATCATCGCCTCGGGCGCGCTGCTGGGCGGCGAGGTGATCCTGGATGCCGATCTGGCGATGGCCCGCGACGGCGCCATCGCGGCCGGGTTCGCCTTTGTCTCGGCGCTGATCGCGCTGGCGGTGATGATGCGGCTGGCCCGCTCGATCAGCTTCACACCCTACGTGATCTACCGGGTGATCCTGGGCGTCGTGCTGCTGTGGGTCGCCTATACCTAGGAGCGCAGCCGCTTTGCCGATTCCCGGATGTCGTAGAACTGCCCGGCGGGGCGATAGCGCCACAGGTATTCCGGCAGCACCGATTCCATCGCGGTGGGCTTGATCCCCAGTTCGGCAAAGCCTGGCATCCCCTCGCCCACCACGTTGTCGATGGCCAGGTTCGTCACCTGGTCGCGGGTCAGGACCGTGTTCTTGAACAGCTCCAGCGTCAGACGCTGCAACAGGTCGAACACCGTTGCCATGGCGGCCGAGACGAACAGCGGCAGGTTCAGAACGATCCGGTTCGGCCGGCCGATCACCTCGAGCATCTCTTCCATCAATTCGGCAAAGGTCCGCACCTCGGGGCCGCCCAGTTCGTAGATGCCGGGTTTCGCCTGGCCGGTCACGCCCAGAACCGCGGCCTGCGCGACATCATCGACATAAACCGGCTGGAACCGGGTATTGCCGCCCGTAACCGGCAGCACCGGCGCGAACCGCGCCATCGAGGCGAAGCGGTTGAAGAACTGGTCCTCGGGGCCGAAGATCACCGAAGGTCGCAGGATCACGGCATTCGGGAACTGCTCCAGAACCGCCTGTTCGCCGCGTCCCTTGGTCTCGGCATAGGCGCTTTTGGCCTTTGGGTCCGCGCCGATCGCCGAGATCTGAACCAGCCGCTCGACCCCGGCCTTTGCGGCCTCTTCGGCGATATGCAGGGCGCCATAATGCTGCACCAGGCCAAAGGTGTTGCGGCCGACCTCGTTCAGGATACCGACGCAATTGACCACCGCGTCCGCGCCCTGCACCGCGGCGGCGACCGAGTCGCGGTCGCGGATGTTGCACAGGATCGGCTCCACCTGGCCGACCGCGCCGTATGTCCGCACGAAGATCGCCTCGTTCGGGCGGCGCACGGCCACGCGCACCCGCCAGCCGGCATCGGCCATGCGCCGAGCGACATAGCGCCCGACAAAGCCCGAGCCCCCGAAAATCGTCACCAGACTGGACATGGCAAGCCTCCCTCGCGAATTGCGCCCTGCCCCGAAATATAGGGCCGGGGCGCCCCCCGCAAGGCGCGCGGCAAAACCCGACGAATCTCCGTTGACACCACCCGCGGCGCTCTGTAAGTGACCGCCTCACGACACCTGCCCAGGTGGCGGAATTGGTAGACGCGCTAGCTTCAGGTGCTAGTGTCCGTATGGACGTGGAGGTTCGAGTCCTCTCCTGGGCACCAACCCCTCAGGACCAGGGGCCATAGTGGCGAATTTCCTTTACAAGTGTGACCTGCCCGACGACCTCGATCTCGGGTCCGTCGTTGCGGTCGACTGTGAGACGATGGGGCTGAACCCGCATCGCGACCGGCTGTGCGTGGTGCAGATGTCGGGCGGCGATGGCAACGCGCACCTGGTGCAGATCGAAAAGGGCCAGACGCAGGCGCCGAACCTGTCGCGGATGCTGGCCGATCCGCAGGTGCTCAAGCTGTTCCATTTCGGCCGGTTCGACATCGCGGCCCTGCTGAACACGTTCGGCGTGGTCACGGCGCCGGTCTATTGCACCAAGATCGCCTCGAAACTGGTGCGCACCTATACCGACCGGCACGGGCTGAAATACCTGTTGCAGGAATTGCTGGGCGTCGACATCTCGAAACAGCAGCAAAGCTCGGACTGGGGGGCGGCGACGCTGACCGAGGCGCAGCTGGACTATGCCGCCTCGGACGTGTTGCACCTGCATGCGCTGAAGGCCAGACTGGACGCGATGCTGGAACGCGAGGGCCGCATGGCCAGTGCGCAGGCCTGTTTCGACTTCCTGCCGACGCGGGCGCGGCTGGACCTCGAAGGCTGGCCCGAGATCGACATCTTCGCCCATTGAGGCCCGCAATGAACCGCGACACCTATATCGCCATCGGCCGCCGCGTCCTGACCCGCGAGGCTGATGCGCTGAGCATGCTGGCCGACGGGCTGGACGACAGCTTTGCCCGGGCCGTCGAACTGATCCTGGGCGCTTCGGGTCGGGTGATCGTATCGGGCATGGGCAAATCGGGCCATGTGGCGCGCAAGATCGCGGCCACTTTCGCCTCGACCGGCACGCCCGCGCATTTCGTCCACCCCGCCGAGGCCAGCCATGGCGACCTGGGAATGCTGGCAAAGGGCGACGTGTGCCTGGTGCTGTCGAACTCGGGCGAGACACCGGAACTGGCCGATATCATCGCCCATACGCGGCGCTTTTCGATCCCGCTGATCGGGGTGGCAGGGCGGGCCGAAAGCACGCTTTTGCGCCAGTCGGACGTGGCGCTGCTGCTGCCTGCCGCCGAAGAGGCCTGCCCGATGGGCCTGGCGCCCACCACATCCACCACGATGACGCTGGCGCTGGGCGACGCTCTGGCCGTCGCGCTGATGGAGCATAGGCATTTCACGCCCGAGAATTTCCGGGCCTTCCACCCCGGCGGCAAGCTGGGCGCGCGGCTGTCGAAGGTCGCCGACCTGATGCATGCGGGCGGCGAGGTGCCGCTGGTGGCCGTCGGAACACCCATGGCCGACGCCCTGCTGACAATGAGCCGGAAAAGTTTCGGCGTGGTCGGCGTGACCGATGCAGAGGGTCGGCTGGCGGGCATCGTCACCGATGGCGACCTGCGCCGCCACATGGACGGGCTGCTGGAGCGCCGCGTGGACGAGGTGATGACCGTCGACCCGCTGACCATCGGCCCCGGCGACCTGGCCGAAAAGGCGCTGGGCGTGATGAACGGGCGCAAGATCACCTGCCTGTTCGTGGTCGGCGCGGACGGGCGACCGCAGGGCATCCTGCATATCCATGACTGCCTGCGGGCCGGGGTTGCCTGAGGCATGGCCTCGTACGACAATGCCTATTCCCGCTTCATCGCGCTGGCCAAGATCGTGCTGCCGCTGGCCGCGCTTGGGCTTTTGTCCACCCTGTTCCTGATCTCGCGAGGACCCGGCACGGGCGAGGATCTGCCCTATTCCCAGGTCGATGTCGACGAGTTGCTGCGCGAACAGCGGATCGGCGCGCCCAACTATGCCGGCGTCACCCGCGACGGCACTGCGATCGCGCTGCGCGCGGAAACCGCCCGGCCCGACCTGGCCGCGCCCGGACGCACCGACGCCGACGCGGTGCGCGCCCGGCTCGACATGCCCGATGGCAGCCATGCCGACATATCCGCCGACCACGGCGTTCTGGACAGCAACGCCGATATCGCCGTGCTGGAAGGGGATGCGCGGGTCGACACCTCGACCGGCTACCGGGTGCGGGCGGAAACAATGACCTCGGCGCTTGGCCGGACCGAGATCGTGGCCGAGGGGCCGGTGGATGCCGACGGCCCGCCCGGCCGGATCGAGGCGGGCGCGATGCGCCTGAGCACCGAGCCCGGTAACGAAGACCGGTACGTTCTGGTTTTCAAGGACGGCGTCAAGCTGGTATACGATCCTCAGGAATAGGGGTCCGTTATAGGGGAAAAGGGATTGGTCGTGTCGTTTCGCGTCGCGCTGGCCGCGCTGACCCTTTCGCTGGGCCCCGCGGTGGCCCTGGCCCAGGGCGCCGAGATCGCCTTTGGCACTCTGTCACATGACAAGACCCTGCCGGTCGAGGTCACGTCCGAACGGCTGAGCGTCGACCAGAGCGACGGCACCGCGATCTTTACCGGCGATGTTCTGGTCGGGCAGGGCGGCATGCGTCTGTCGGCCGACGAAGTTCTGGTGGTGTATGCCGGCGAGGCACCGGACTCGCGCCGCATTGCCCGGATGGAGGCCACGGGCAAAGTCGTGCTGGCCCTGGGCGCCGAAGCCGCCGAGGCCGATCGCGCGGTCTACACGATCGACAGCGGCAGCATCGTGATGACGGGCAACGTGCTGCTGACCCAGGGCGACAGCGCGATCTCGGGCCAGCGGCTGGTGGTCGACCTCGACCGCGGCACCGGCACGATGGAGGGCCGCGTCCGCACCGTGTTGCAGCCCGGCGGGGCGCAATGACCCCCGAGCGCACCGACCTGACCGTGGCGGAGGGCATGGCGGGGCTGCGGGTGCGCGACCTGCGCAAGAATTACCGCCGCCGCCCCGTCATCCGCGATGTCAGCCTTACCCTTGACCGGGGCGAGGTAGTGGCGCTGCTGGGGCCGAACGGGTCGGGCAAGACCACCTGTTTCTACGCAGTCGCCGGACTGGTCCGGCCCGAGGGCGGGCGCGTGACTATCGACGGGCGCGACGTGACGGGCCTGCCGATGTATCGACGCGCGCGGATGGGCATCGGCTATCTGCCGCAAGAGGTGTCGATCTTCCGCGGGCTCAGCGTCGAGGACAACATCATCGCCATCCTAGAAATCGTCGAACGGGACCGCCACAAACGGCGCGAACGGCTGGAGGAACTGCTGTCGGAATTCTCGATCGAGCACCTGCGCCGGGCGCCCGCACTGTCGCTGTCGGGCGGCGAACGGCGCCGGGTCGAGATCGCGCGCTGCCTGGCGGCGAACCCGAAATACCTGCTGCTGGACGAACCCTTCGCGGGCGTCGACCCGATCGCGGTGGGCGAGATCCGGGCGCTGGTGGCCGACCTCAAGACCCGCGGCATCGGCGTGCTGATCACAGACCACAACGTGCGCGAGACGCTGGAAATCGTCGACCGCGCCTATATCCTTCACGATGGCAAGGTGCTGATGAGCGGCACCACCCAGGAAGTGGTCCGCGACGAGAACGTGCGCCGGGTCTACCTGGGCCAGAGCTTCCGGATATCCTGACCGGCATCGCATGAATTTCCGCCCCTCCCTGACACCGCGTCCGACCCAGGCCCTGCGCTTGACCCCCGGGATGCGCCACGGGCTGGCGATCCTGCGGATGCCCGCGGCCGACCTATCCGCCGAGTTGCAGCGCGCGGCGGCCGATAACCCGCTGGTCCGCCTGGCCGAACCCCCGTCGGACGGGGTCCAACCCGGCTGGGCACAGGCCGACACGCTGGCCGCACCCGACCCGCTGGGAGAGCGGCTGCGCCGCCAGATCGCGCTTTTGTCGCTGGACCCGGCCACCGCAGCGATGGCGCGGTTCCTGACCGGCGATGTGAGCGACGACGGCTATCTGGACGCGGAGGCAGCCGAAACCCTCAAGGCATTGGGCGCCAGCCCCGCGCAGATCGAGGCCGCGATCGGCGCGCTGCAATCCTGCGAACCGGCGGGGGTGGGGGCGCGCAGCCTGGAGGAATGCCTGGCCCTGCAACTGCGCGAGCACGGCATCCCCGAGGCCGAGGCGCGCGCGGCCTGCGCGCATCTCGACCTGCTGGCCGAACACCGGTTCGACGCGCTGGCGGCGGCCACCGGGCTGGCCGAGGCGGGTTTGCGCCGAATGGCCGAGATCCTGCCGCGCCTGACGCCCCGCCCGGGCGACTCGGTCCATGGCGAACCGCTTCCGC
>JBNGDM010000051.1:0-14381 GCA_049975105.1 Rhodovulum sp.
GGATAACGCAGGGGGCCGCCCTGCGCAACGTTCGCCGGTCAGGTAAAGCGATTGTCGCGCGGGAAGCCGCGCGGGGCCATGCGGCCCGCGCCCGCGCGCTTGCCCAGCCATTCCGACAGGTCGCTCTCGGTGCGGGTGCGCCCGGCCGGGTCACGCCAGGACAGCCCCTCGGCCAGGGTGAAGGTGATGGCATCCGACAGCCCGCCATCCTTGTATTTCTGCAACCGCACGCCCTTGCCACGCGCCATTTCGGGCAGTTCGGCCAGCGGAAAGACCAGCACCTTGCGGTTCTCGCCGACGCAGGCGACATGGTCGCCGGTGACGGGTTTGCACACCCGGGCCGAGACCGGCGCCTTGACGTTCAGCGCCTGCTTGCCCGCACGGGTCTGGGCCAGTACCTCGTCGGCGGCCACGACGAACCCGTCCCCGGCCGTAGAGGCGACCAGCAACTTTTGGCCGGCGCGGTAGATCATCAACGCGACGATCTCGACGTCGTTGGGCAGGTCCACCATCAGTCGAACGGGCTCGCCCATGCCGCGCCCGCCGGGCAGTTGCGCCACCGGCAGCGTGTAGAAACGCCCGTTCGCCCCGAATACAAGCAACTTGTCGGTGGTCTCGGCCGGGATCAGGAAGCGGCCCGCATCGCCATCCTTGAACTTCAGCTTGGTGTCGGCGTCGATATGACCCTTCATCGCCCGGATCCAGCCCATTTTCGAGCAGACCACGGTGACCGGCTCTCGCTCGATCATCGCCTCGATCGGCACCTCGGGCGCCTCGGCTGCCTCTGCGAACCCGGTGCGCCGCGCGCCGCCCGGCGATGTTCGCCCGAATTTCGCGCGCACCTCGCGCAGCTCGTCCGCAATCTTCGCCCACTGGACCTGCGCGTTCGCCAGCAGATCCTCCAGCCCCGCACGCTCTTCCATCAGGGCGTCGCGTTCGGCCGACAGTTCCATCTCCTCCAGCCGCCGCAGGCTGCGCAGCCGCATGTTCAGGATCGCCTCGGCCTGCACCTCGGTCAGCTGGCCGGGCCCCTTGGCGGGGAGGGGCGAGACATAGTCCTTTTCGGACATCGCGCGGACGTGATCCCGGCCCCAATCCTCGGCCATCAGCGCGGCCTTGGGGTCGTCGTCATAACGGATGATGTCGATCACCCGGTCGAGGTTCAGGAAGGCGATCAACAGCCCTTCCAGCACCTCTAGCCGGTGGTCGATCTTTTCCATCCGGTGCTGGCTGCGCCGGATCAGCACCTCGCGCCGGTGATCGAGGAAGGCGCGCAAGACCTCCTTCAGGCTGCACACCTTCGGCGTGCGCCCGTCGATCAGCACGTTCATGTTCAGGCTGAACCGGATTTCCAGGTCCGATTGCCGGAACAGCGTGCCCATCAGAACCTGCGGATCCACGTTCTTGGACCGCGGCTCCAGGATCAGGCGGATATCCTCGGCGCTTTCATCGCGCACATCGGCGAGGATCGGGATCCTCTTTGTCTGGATCAGTTCCGCGATCTTCTCGATCAGCCTGGATTTCTGCACCTGGTAGGGGATTTCCGTGACCACGACCTGCCAGGTGCCGCGGCCGAGATCCTCGATCTGCCAATGGGCGCGCAGCCGGAAGCTGCCGCGCCCGGTGCAATAGGCCTGGGCGATGTTCTCGGGCGGCTCGACGATCACGCCGCCGGTCGGGAAATCCGGGCCGGGTATGTAGTTCAGTAGGGTATCGTCGCGGGCGTCGGGCGTCTTGATCAGGTGCAGGCAGGCGCCGACGAGTTCCTCGATGTTGTGCGGCGGGATGTTGGTGGCCATGCCGACCGCGATACCGCTGGACCCGTTCGCCAGAAGGTTCGGGAAGGCCGCGGGCAGCACCACGGGTTCTTCCAGCGTGCCGTCGTAGTTCGGGCGGAAATCGACCGCGTTCTCGGCCAGACCCTCCATCAGCGCCTCGGCGGCCGCTGTCAGCCGGGCTTCGGTGTAGCGGCTGGCCGCCGGGTTGTCGCCGTCGATATTGCCGAAATTCCCCTGCCCGTCGACCAGCGGGTAGCGGACGTTGAACTCCTGCGCGAGGCGCGCCATCGCGTCATAGATCGCGGCATCGCCATGGGGGTGATAGTTGCCCATCACGTCGCCCGAGATCTTGGCCGACTTGCGGAACCCGCCGTTGGAGGCCAGCCGCAACTCGCGCATGGCGTAGAGAATCCGCCGATGCACCGGCTTCAGCCCGTCGCGCGCATCCGGCAGTGCCCGGTCCATGATCGTGGACAGCGCGTATGTCAGGTAACGTTCGCCAATGGCACGGCGCAGCGGCTCGGCCAGGGGGGCGTGCATCTTGGGGTCGTCGGTGGCGTCGGACATGGATGTTGTGTATAGCGAGGGGAAATCGCGGTCCAGAGGCGAGTGGTTAAGATGGCGCAAAGATCGGTGCTGATCACCGGCTGCTCGTCGGGAATCGGGTATGACGCGGCCCACGCCATGGCCGCCCGCGGCTGGCGCGTGTTCGCCACCTGCCGGGCCGAGGCGGATTGCGACCGCCTGCGCGGCGAGGGGCTGGAAAGCTTTCGCCTCGACTATGCCGACGAGGCCAGCATCGCGGCGGCGGTGGACGAGGCCCTGTCGCGCACCGGCGGCCGTCTAGACGCGCTTTTCAACAACGGCGCCTTCGCCTGCCCCGGCGCGGTCGAGGACCTGCCCCGCGGCGCGCTGCGCGAGATCTTCGAGACGAACCTGTTCGGCGTCCACGACCTGACCGCCCGCGTGATCCCCGCGATGCGGACCCAGGGCCTCGGGCGGATCGTGAACTGTTCCTCGGTGCTGGGATTCGTGCCGATGAAGTGGCGCGGCGCCTACGTGTCCACCAAATACGCCCTAGAAGGGCTGACCGACACGCTGCGGCTGGAAATGCGCGACACGCCGATCAAGGTGATCCTGATCGAACCCGGCCCTGTCACGTCGAACATCCGGGTCAATTCCATTCCCCATTTCGAACGCTGGGTGAACTGGCAGGCCAGCCCGCGCGCGCAGCAATACCGCGACAGCCTGCTGAAACGCCTGTACGAAAAGCGCGGCACCGACACGTTCGAACTGCCGCCCGCGGCGGTCAGCCGGAAACTGGCCCACGCTCTGGAGCACCCGCGCCCGAAACCGCGTTATTTCGTCACCACGCCGACCTACCTGATGAACGCGCTGCGCCGGGCGTTGCCCACGCAGGCGCTGGACTGGCTCATCGAGAAAGGCTGACCTTCCGGGTTCGCTTTCGGCACCGGACCCGCTATGTGCCACGAAACCCAACCGACAACCGCCGCAGGGGAGAAACCATGGTCGTTCTGAACAAGATCTACACCAAGACCGGCGACGACGGCGAAACCGCGCTGGGCGATGGCAGCCGGGTCGCCAAGCACGGGCTGCGGGTCACCGCTTATGGCACGGTAGACGAGGCGAACGCGACCGTGGGCCTGGCCCGCCTGCACGCCGCGGGCGAGATGGACGCGCGCCTCGCCGCGATCCAGAACGACCTGTTCGACCTGGGCGCCGACCTTTGCCGGCCCGACCTGCACAAGGATGCCGATGCGGAATACCCCCCGCTGAGAATGGTCGAAAGCCAGATCAAGCGCCTGGAATCCGAGATCGACGCGATGAATTCCGGTCTTGAACCGCTACGCAGCTTCATCCTGCCCGGCGGCTCGGCCCTTTCGGCGCATCTGCACCTGTGCCGCACCGTCACCCGCCGCGCCGAGCGCGAGACGGTGGAACTGGCCACGATGGAATCGGTCAATCCCTGGGCGGTGAAATACCTCAACCGGCTGTCCGACTGGTTCTTCGTCGCCGCCCGTGCGGCGAATGACAGCGGCAAGGCCGACGTGTTGTGGGTTCCCGGCGCGAACCGCTGAGCCGATGGCGAAGCGGCAAAGGCGCAGCCTTTGGCGACGGGAAGCGCCGAACGCCACCCCGCCAGCGAGCCCGCAACAATCGAAAAGATGGGCGACGTGACGTCGAAATTTCCTGTCGCGTCGATTTTGACCTGTTTTCCCGGTTTGAGACTCGCTAACAAACGCCGGAATGACTGACCTGCCCCGGGTCCGGGGCGCGCCAAGCCAAGGAGACACACGCCGATGAAGGTACTCGTGCCTGTCAAACGCGTGATCGACTACAACGTGA
This sequence comes from Rhodovulum sp., assembly GCA_049975105.1. Classification (GTDB taxonomy): domain Bacteria; phylum Pseudomonadota; class Alphaproteobacteria; order Rhodobacterales; family Rhodobacteraceae; genus Rhodovulum. The sequence continues at coordinate 4,146 of JBNGDM010000051.1, forward strand.
AGGTCCGCGTAAAGGCGGACGGCACGGGCGTCGATCTCGCCAACGTCAAGATGTCGATGAACCCCTTCGACGAGATCGCCGTGGAAGAGGCGATCCGCCTGAAAGAGGCCGGCAAGGCCGACGAGATCGTGGCCGTGTCGATCGGCGTGAAACAGGCGCAGGAAACCCTGCGCACCGCGCTGGCGATGGGCGCCGACCGGGCGATCCTGGTGGTCGCGGCCGAGGATATCCATAACGATATCGAACCGCTGGCGGTGGCCAAGATCCTCAAGGCGGTGATCGACGAGGAACAGCCGGGCCTGGTGCTGGCCGGCAAGCAGGCGATCGACAACGACATGAACGCCACCGGCCAGATGCTGGCAGCCCTTCTGGGCTGGTCGCAGGGCACCTTCGCGTCCAAGCTGGACATCGAGGGCGACCACGCGCTGGTCACCCGCGAGGTCGATGGCGGGTTGCAGACGATCAAGGTGAAGATGCCCGCCATCGTCACCGTCGACCTGCGCCTGAACGAGCCGCGCTATGCCTCGCTGCCCAACATCATGAAGGCCAAGAAAAAGCAGCTGGATGAAAAGACGCCCGCCGATTACGGCGTCGATGTCACGCCGCGTCTGAGCGTTCTGAAAACAGCCGAGCCGCGCGAGCGTCAGGCCGGCGTCAAGGTCGGCTCGGTCGACGAGCTGATCGCGAAACTGAAAGACGAAGCGGGGGTGCTCTGACATGGCCGTTCTTCTTCTTGCCGAAGTCACCGGTGGCGAACTCCAGCTCGACGCCACCGCCAAGGCCGTGACGGCCGTCAAGGGCCTGGGCGACGTGACCGCGCTCTGCGTTGGCAGTTCGGCCAAGGCCGCGGGCGAAGCCGCCGCGAAAATCGAAGGCGTGGCCCGCGTGCTGGTCGCCGAGGACGCGATCTATGGTCACCGGCTGGCCGAACCCACCGCGGACCTGATCGTGTCGCTGGCGGGCGACTATGACCACATCGCCGCGCCCGCCACGACGGATGCCAAGAACATCATGCCGCGGGTCGCCGCGCTGCTGGATGTCATGGTGATTTCCGACATCGTGGGCGTGGTCGATGCCGACACCTTCGACCGGCCGATCTATGCCGGCAACGCGATCCAGACCGTGAAATCGTCCGACGCGAAAAAGGTGCTGACGATCCGCACCTCGACCTTCGACGCAGCCGGCGAAGGCGGTGCGGCCCCGGTCGAGGACGTGGCCGCCGCCGCCAATCCGGGGCTGTCGGAATGGGTCGAGGACACCGCCGCCGAAAGCGACCGGCCGGAACTGACCTCGGCCGGCGTGATCGTGTCGGGCGGGCGCGGCGTCGGCTCGGAAGACGATTTCAAGCTGATCGAGACGCTGGCCGACAAGCTGGGCGCCGCGGTCGGCGCCTCGCGCGCGGCGGTCGACTCGGGCTATGCGCCGAACGACTGGCAGGTTGGCCAGACCGGCAAGGTCGTGGCGCCCGAATTGTATATCGCGGTCGGCATCTCGGGCGCGATCCAGCACCTGGCGGGGATGAAGGACAGCAAGGTCATCGTTGCGATCAACAAGGATGAAGAGGCACCGATCTTCCAGGTCGCCGATTACGGCCTCGTCGCCGACCTGTTCGACGCCGTGCCCGAGTTGATCGAGAAGCTTTAGGCCGCGACGGCCGCGCGACATGGAAGGGGCCCGCTTCGGCGGGCCTTTTTTCGCGCCGGTCCGCCCGTTGCGTCGGGCCGCCAACGGCCGGGGCTCAGCCCGCGGTCAGCTCGCGCAGGACGAGTTCCAGTTCCTCGGCGATCTCGGCATGCACCGCCGGTCCCGGCAATTGCGCCGCGGCGGGGGCTTCCATCTCGGAAACGACCATGCCCTCTGTGCCGTTGGCCATCGCCTCGGCGCTGACGGAAACCTCGACCACGCGCGAGAAATAGGGGCGCACCGTATCGAGCATGTGCCGCGTGACGAACAGCGGGTCGTCGCCGAACCCGTCGGCGTGCTGCTCGCTTTCGGGTGACCGGGTCGACAGCCACAACAGAACCTTGTGCCCGGGCAGCCGCGTCGCCAGCAACCGCATCCGCGCCTGCCAGGCCATCTGCAACTCGGCCACGACGATTTCGAAGGCCGCCTCGGATTTCTCCTTCAGCGCGCTCAGCATATGGCGGGTGAAATGGAACTCGGTGAAGTCGATACCCGGATACAGCGCCTTGAGCATCGCCGAGGCCCGTAAAAAGCGGTCGTTGCGGCGCGGGTGCACCACGTAGAACCGATTCGACATGTTCTGCGCGCCCAGCGCCTGGATCACCGTCACCTTCGCGCCCGAGGCCACCTCCATCACGGTGGAGTCGTTCACGAAAACGTCGATCCCGGCATTCACGCAGCCAAGGTTGACGAAGGGCATGCCCAAAGCGTCCTCGACCAGTTCGGTGAACGGTTTGGGGATGAACTTGCCATAGGTTTCGGTGCCGCCGATCGCGGTGCAGTAATCCCCTCCCAGCTCTCGCTTGGGGCCACGGAACAACAACCGTGAACTGCCGTAGCGGCACGGAAAATAGGACATCGCCCCGGTGCCAACCTTGTCAAAACTCATGTTCTTCCCGCTCGGCTTTGCGACTCACCGTCCCGAGACTGACCGCGACCGGTTTCGAAGTCGCTAATTCACGCATTTTAGTCATTTCCCGACCTTGCGCCGGGGCGCAGCCGCACCTTAAGGTCGCGCCAACAAGGCAAGGACACTCTCATGGACATCAGGACGGTCGGGGTCGTTGGCGCGGGCCAGATGGGCAACGGCATCGCCCATGTCTTCGCGCTCGCGGGGTTCGAGGTGACACTGCACGACATCTCGGAGGATGCGCTGGGCAGCGCGCTCGCCACCATCGGGAAAAACCTCGACCGCCAGGTGTCACGGGGCAAGATCACCGAGGACGATAAGGCCGCCGCGCTGTCCCGGATCAAGACCACGAAGACCCTGACCGATCTCGGCACCTCGGACCTCATCATCGAGGCCGCGACCGAACGCGAAACCGTCAAGACCGCGATCTTCGAGGATCTTCAGCCGCACCTGAAACCCGAAACGATCCTGACCTCGAACACTTCGTCGATCTCGATCACGCGTCTGGCCAGCCGCACCGACCGACCCGAGAAATTCATGGGCTTTCACTTCATGAACCCGGTGCCGGTGATGCAGCTGGTGGAACTGATCCGCGGCATCGCCACCGACGAAGCCACCTACAAGACGCTGCTCGGCGTGGTGGAAAAGCTGGGCAAGACCGCCGCCTCGGCCGAGGATTTCCCCGCCTTCATCGTCAACCGCATCCTGATGCCGATGATCAACGAGGCGGTCTATACGCTGTACGAAGGCGTCGGATCGGTCAAATCCATCGACGAGTCGATGAAGCTGGGCGCGAACCACCCGATGGGGCCGCTGGAACTGGCCGATTTCATCGGGCTCGACACCTGCCTCGCGATCATGAACGTCCTGCATGACGGGCTGGCCGACACCAAGTACCGCCCCTGCCCTCTGCTGACCAAGTATGTCGAGGCCGGCTGGCTGGGCCGCAAGACAAGCCGCGGTTTCTACGATTACCGCGGCGAAACCCCCGTCCCCACCCGGTAGGACGCCCCACCGCACGAAGTGCCAGAAGGCGTGCGCCGAAGGCGCTCAATTCGATAACGGCCTAGCCCAGCGCCAGCGTGCGTTCGCGCAGCCAGCCGATGAAACCGCGCGGATTGCCGGCCCAGGGGTCGATCCTGTCGCGCCCGATCGCCGGGCCCACCACGGGGGCCTGCGGCCGGTTCAGCGCGTGGCACACCTCGTACAGCAACAGCCCCTGGCGCAGCGTCGCCGAGACCTGGTTGGCCATCTGGTACCAGCGCGAATTCGCCCCCGGGAACCGGATCGGCACCACCTGCGCACCCGAGCGCAGAATCATCTTGGCGGTGAACGGGTTCCAGTCGGCCTCGATCACCGGGCCGAACATCGTGCGGGACGCGGCCACCACCCCCGAGGGGAAAAGCGCGATCACGCCGCCATCGGCAAGATGCGTCATCGCCCGGCGGCGCATCTCCAGGTTCTGTTCCAGCGCGTCGGCCTCGTGCGGGAACGGCACCGGGATCATGAAACGCTCGATCTCGCCGACGCCGGTCAACAGCGACCGGGTCAGGATCTTGTAATCGGTGCGCACCCGGCCGATCAGTTCGGCCAGCACCATCCCGTCGACCAGCCCGTGCGGGTGGTTCGCGACGATCACCAGCGGGCCGGTTTTCGGAATCCGGGCGATCTGTTCGGACGGGGTTTCCAGCGCGATCCCCATCACGTCCAGCGCCTGGCGCCAGAACCCCTGGCCATCGGGCACGCCCATCGCTTCGAACCGGCGGATCAGCCGCAACAGACGCAGCTTGCCGGTCGCGTATTCCATCGCCTGGATGGTGCGCCGCTGAACCGGATTGGAGAAGGTGCTGGCATAGGACAGGCGGCTGGCGTCATAGGGCTGCTCGGCCAGCCGGGTGCCGTCGCCCTGACCCAAGGGCCGCGGCGCGGCATGGACCGGGGCGGATTTCATTCCGATCGTATCAACCACCAGTGGCCTGCCCCCGGTCTGGTTCGGCTACATGTCCTCGCCAAAGCGGTCCGCCACCAGGCGCTCCAGCGCGTCGGCCAGCTGATCGGCCTCGGGCCCGCTGGTGCGGACCTCAATAGTGGTTCCCTTCGAGGCTGCCAACATCAAAAGCCCCATGATCGAATCGCCCGAGGCGCTCATCCCATCGCGGCCGACCTCGGCACTGGCGTCATGCGCCTCGACGCATTCCACGAACTTGGCCGAGGCGCGCGCATGCAGCCCCTTCTCGTTCACGATCTCCAGCCGGCGGCTGACGCCTGTTTCCCCCCTCCGCACGCCCTAGAATCCCCCCGCGTCGAAACTGTCGATATATTTGCGCCCCGCCGCCAGCGCCGAAGCCGTCGCCTCGCCCACGCTCAGCCGCCGCGACTTGGCCAGCTTGATCAGCATCGGCAGGTTGGCACCATACAGGATGCGCCGGTCCGATGGCACGCAGGCCCGGATCGACAGGTTCGAGGGCGAGCCGCCGAACATGTCGGTCACCACTACCACGCCGCCCCCGGTATCGACCTCGTCGGCGGCGCGGCAGATCTCGTCCTGCTTGGCGGCGCGGTCGTCATCGGGTGCGATCGAGATCGCGCGAATGCCGGGCTGGTGACCGACCACGTGCTCGACGGCGGCCAGGTATTCCCGGGCCAGCCCGCCATGCGCGACGATGACGATTCCGATCACGCACCCTTTCCCGTCGCCTGCGCGGGCGCACCCTGCGTCCGCCTCTCCAACTCTCTATGTCTTATAGACACTTGCCACTCCGTTGCCGCAAGCCTCTTTGCCACGGCTTCTGCAACGGCGACCGAGCGGTGCTGGCCGCCGGTGCAGCCAAACCCGATGGAAATGTGGCTGCGCCCCTCGTCGCGATGGGCCGGCAGAACGAACGCGGCCAGCCCGGTCACCCGGTCGATGAATTCTTCAAGACGCGGATCGGCGGCGATGTAATCCATCACCGCCCCGTCCCGCCCGTCCAACGCGCGCAACCCGCTTTCCCAATAGGGATTCCTCAGGAACCGGCAATCGAACGCCATGTCCAGCCCGTGCGGCATGCCCCGCTTGTAGGAAAAGGAATGCAGCGAAACGGCCAGCGGCGCAGCACCGCCCGCGGCGAAGCGCGCCGCCATCTCGGCACGGAACTCGTGGATCGTCAGTTCCGAGGTGTCGACCAGGATCGTGGCCAGGTCCCGGATCGGCACCAGCAGGTCCAGTTCGCGCGCCACCCCCTCGGCGGGGCTTTCGGCCGGCGCCATCGGGTGGCGGCGGCGGGTTTCGGAAAACCGCCGCAGCAACACCTCGGGCCGGCAGTCCAGATAGAGGACATCGGCCTCGATTTCCGGCGCGACGGCCAGCTGGCCGATCAGGTCGGCCAACGCGCGGGCGGAAAAGTCACGCGTGCGCGTATCGACGCCAAGCGCGAGCGGGGGGCGCGGCGGCGGCCCTTCCAGTAACCGCGGGATCAGCGACAGTGGCAGGTTGTCGATCGCCTCGAACCCCAGGTCCTCCAGCACGTTCAGCGCCGTCGACCGCCCCGCGCCCGAGGCGCCCGTCACCAGTACGACACGCTGGACGGGGGGCGCGGGATCGGTTTGCGGGGCATCGGGCATCAGTCGGTGCGGCCATGGGTCAGGTGCAGCAGGATCGCTGCGGGGAAATATGGCTGATCGACCCGGTGAAGCAAGGGCACGGCGCGTTCAAGAAATCGCGCCTCGCGGCGCGGCGGCAGGCGCTCGGTCTCGGGGCGGTCCAGGTCCACGGCCAGCGCGACCGGTGCCTCGGCCTGCACCGGGGCGGCCAGCAGCCCGACGAAGCGCGCCTCGATCCGGCCGCGGATTGCGTCGGGCGCCCGCGCGATCAACCCGGCGGGACCCGCGCTCAGGCTGGTGCGGTCGTCGGCCACCAGCTGGGCGCCCAGCCCGATCAACTGCAAGGCCAAGGCCGACTTGCCCGCTCCCGAGGCGCCGAGGATCAGAACGGCCCGGCCGCCGGCAGCGACGCAACTGGCATGAACCGTGACAGCGTCGGCGGGTCCGGCCACGCGCGCCCTCAGAGCGGCAGGCCCACGACAAAGCGCGCGCCCAGTGGTTCGGACGTGATATCTGCCGTGGTCGGGCGGATGTTCTCGGCCCAGATCACGCCGCCATGGGCCTCGACGATCTGCTTCGAGATCGCCAGCCCCAGGCCCGAGTGGTTGCCGAACTGCCCGACGGGGCGTTCGGAATAGAACCGGTTGAAAATTTTGCTCAGCGCCTGGTCGGGGATGCCCGGCCCGGTATCCTCGACCACGACCAGAACACGGTTGTCGCGGGTGCGAGCCCAGATACGCACCGCGTCGCCCGCCTCGCAGAACGACACCGCGTTGGTGATGAGGTTCACGAAGACCTGCGCCAGCCGCGCCTCCAGACCGTTCAGCTGGATCGGGTCGGGCGGCAGGTCGGCGATGAAGTCGACTCCCTTCTCGCGCGCCTCCTTGCCCAGGTGCTCGGTCAGGTTGGTCAACAGCTTGACCAGGTCGAAGGTTTCCTCCTCCTCGCGGACAAGCTCGCTGTCCAGGCGCGAGGCGTTCGAGATGTCGCTGACCAGCCGGTCCAGCCGGCGCACGTCATGTTCGATCACGTCCAGCAACTTGGCGCGCTGGTCGTCGCGCTTTGCCACGCGCAGCGTGCCGGTGGCCGACCGCAGGCTGGCCAGCGGGTTCTTGATCTCGTGCGCGACATCGGCGGCGAACTGCTCGTTCGCGTCGATCCGGTCATACAGCGCGGCGACCATGCCGCGCAGCGCGCCCGACAGGCGGCCGATCTCGTCGGGGCGGGCGCCCAGGTCGGGGATGCGCACGCGCACCGGATTCATCTTGCGCGCATTGCGGTCGCGGCCCACCTCGGCCGCGGCGGCGAGGTCCGACAGCGGGTTGGCGATGGTCGAGGCCAGGACCAGGCTCAGCCCGATCGACACGAGAATGGCAATCACGAAGACCTGCAGCACCTGTTCGCGCTCGATCCGGACCAGCCAGTCTATCTCGCCGCTGGCCGAGGTCAGCGCGACGACGCCCACGGTCCGGCCGTCCTGAACGATCGGCGTCGTGACGGTAAAGGCGGTGCGGCCGTTATCGTCCACGCCGGTCTCGACCTGGGCGCCGATCTCGAAGGTGCGCTCGACCTGCTTGCGCAGCCGCTCTTGCGGGTCGGCGGCGTCGGGGCCCGACCGGTCCGACCCGGTGACCCGCGCCAGCCCCTCCCAGACCATGTTCAGGAAATCGGTGATGATGGTGATCCGGCGTTCATCCTCGTACGGCGTCACCGGCCAGTCGGGGCTGGCAATGCCGCGGGCACGGCCGACCAGCCCGATCGCGTCGTCGAACACGAAGACATCGGCGCCCGGCGCTAGGTCCAGCGCCGCAAGCGTGGCGCCCACGTCCAACCCGTCGCCCGAGGCGAAATCCACCGGCACGCCGGGTGCCATCTGCGCCTCGAACACGTCGGCGACCAGCTCGGCCTCGGCGACCATGCCGCTTTCGCGCTGGCTCAGCAGGCTGTCGCGCGCGGGGTTGAGGTAAAGCACGCCCGAGATCAGGACGATCTGGGCGATCAGGTTGAAGGTGATTATCTTGCGTGCCAACGGCGAGCGGTTGAGCGACACGAAGCTGCGCCCTTCGCGCTGCACGCGGATTTCGCTGTCCAGCCCTCCATCCGGAGCGACCCAGTCCTCGCCGAGAACAACGTCTCCGTCCGATGTCCGCTTCGTGTCCCGCACGGCCGCCCCCGGCTCCGCGTGTCGATCGTCACTCCTCGTTGTAACGATACCCGATCCCGTAAAGCGTTTCGATGGCCGAGAAGTCCGGGTCCACCTGGCGCATCTTCTTGCGCAGCCGCTTGATGTGGCTGTCGATCGTCCGGTCGTCGACATAGACCTGATCGTCATAGGCCACGTCCATCAACTGATCGCGGCTCTTGACGAAGCCGGGGCGTTGCGCCAACGCCTGCAGCAGCAGGAATTCCGTCACGGTCAGCGAGACGTTCATGCCCTTCCAGGTCACCGCGTGGCGCAGCGGGTCCATCGTCAGCTGGCCGCGCACCATCACCTTGGTTTCCTCGGGCGCGGGGCCGGCATCCGAAGCGATCACCTCCTGCCGGCGCAACAGGGCTCGGATACGTTCCACCAGCAGGCGCTGGGAAAACGGTTTCTTGACGTAATCGTCCGCGCCCATACGCAGGCCCAGCACCTCGTCGATCTCATCATCCTTCGAGGTCAGGAAGATCACCGGCATGTTGGTCTTCTGCCGCACGCGCTGCAGCAGGTCCATGCCGTCCATCCGGGGCATCTTTATGTCGAAAACGGCCATGTCGGGCAGGCGCTTGTTGAACGCGTCCAGCGCCGCCTGGCCGTCATTATACGTTTCCACCTCGAACCCTTCGGCCTCGAGCGTCATGGAAACGGAGGTCAGGATGTTCCTGTCGTCGTCAACGAGCGCAATCCTTGACATGGGAAATTCCTCGTACTGCTCAGTGTCGCATGTGCCTGATTTTTGGCGCCATTCTTTCCAGATCGGCACCGCGAATCAACGTTTAACTCCGAATCACGGCTTTCTCGTGGCAACAATCAACGCGAAAATCCCTGATACATTGCTAATCTGCACCACTTCGTCACAGTCGCTGTCGCGCAGGCGGCAACAATCGCCCGCACGCGACCGATGATTGCGCTAACGAGACACTCGAAGTCATATGATTGCGCTAACGTCCTGTTCGCGACCTGTTGTTTCGTGGAAACGTCATGATATAGCCGCGCAACCGACCAACGCGGCGTCATGGAGGGTGCGACATGGACATCGGACGGGTTAATCCCGCGCAACGCCTTGAAGATCAAGGCATCACCGGCCTCGGCAAGGTATATTACAACCTGCTGGAACCGGCCTTGATCGAAGAGGCGCTGAAGCGCGGCGAGGGCACGCTGGGCCAGGGCGGCGCGTTCCTGGTGACCACCGGCGAACACACCGGCCGGTCGCCCAAGGACAAGCATGTCGTGCGCACCCCCGATGTCGAAGACACGATCTGGTGGGAAAACAACCGCCCGATGACGCCCGAGGCCTTCGACACGCTGCATGCCGACATGCTGGCGCACCTGAAGGGCCGCGAGGTCTTCGTCGAGGACCTCTATGCCGGTGCCGACCCGGCGAACCGCCTGGACGTCCGCGTCGTCACCGAAATGGCGTGGCACGGCCTGTTCTCGCGCCACCTGCTGCGCCGGCCCGCGCTGGAGGAACTCGACAGCTTCGCGCCCGAGTTCACGGTCATCAACTGCCCCAGCTTCAAGGCCGATCCCGAACGGCACGGCTGCCGCACCCGCACCGTGGTCGCGATGAACTTCGCGAAAAAGCTGATCCTGATCGGCGACACCGAATATGCGGGCGAGATCAAGAAATCGGTCTTCACGCTGCTGAACTACATCCTGCCCGGCAAGGGCATCATGCCGATGCACTGCTCGGCCAACCACGCGCCGGGCAACCCGGTCGACACCGCCGTGTTCTTCGGCCTGTCGGGCACCGGCAAGACCACGCTGATCAACATGATGGCGGGCCTGGAAAAGCCCGACGAGGGGCGGATCAACCGCGTCTGCCGCATCTCGTTTCCGCTGGGCTTCATGGGGGGCGTGG
>JBNGDM010000052.1:0-14270 GCA_049975105.1 Rhodovulum sp.
TCAGGAAGGGCTCTGACATGCCCGCGCCCCTGTCTTTTTCTTGGCAAAAATACTCAAATCCCGCACCGTCCATCGGCGCCGGCGCCCGTTCAGGCGTGCCCGGCCTTCATCTTGTTCTTCAGCCCCGTGCCCAGATAGGCCTCGATCACGGCCTCGTTATGCATGATCTCGTCGGCCTTGCCCCTGGCCAGCACCTTGCCCTCGGCCATCACGATCACCGGGTCGCACAGCCGCCCGATGAAATCCATGTCGTGCTCGATTACGCAAAACGTATAGCCGCGTTCGCGGTTCAGCCGCACGATGGCGTCGCCGATGGTGTTCAGCAGGGTCCGGTTCACGCCCGCGCCCACCTCGTCGAGGAACACCACCTTGGCATCCACCATCATCGTGCGGCCCAGTTCCAACAGCTTCTTCTGGCCGCCCGACAGGTTCCCGGCCTTCTCGTCGGCCAGGTGTTCGATGGTCAGGAACTCCAGCACCTCGTCGGCCTTCGCGGCCAGCGCGCGTTCCTCGGCCGCGATCCGGCGGCGGGCGAACCAGGCATGCCACAGCGCCTCGCCCGACTGGCCCGAGGGCACCATCATCAGGTTCTCGCGCACGGTCATCGAACTGAACTCATGCGCGATCTGGAAGGTGCGCAACAGCCCCTTGTGGAACAAGTCATGCGGCGGCAGGCCGGTGATGTCCTCGCCGTCCATGGTCACGCGGCCGCTGGTCGGCGGCAGCACGCCCGCGATCACGTTGAACAGCGTCGACTTGCCCGCGCCGTTCGGCCCGATCAGCCCGGTGATCGACCCGGTCTCGATCTCGATCGAGGCGCCGTCCACGGCGTGGAAGCCGCCGAAATGCCTGTGAAGGTTCTCTACCCGGATCACGTGTCGGTCCCCAACAGTCTGGCCCCGCAAATCCGGCGCCTGGGTTCTGGCGCGCGTCCTTAGCGGAAAGAAACGGCCCGGAAAAGCCCCGGGCCGCCCTTTGGGTCGAAATGGGATGCCAGGCCGTGGCCTAGCGGTAGCCCACCACTTTCAGTTCGCCGCCCTCGAAGGCGACTTCACGATAGGCGCCGGCGCCCTCGCCGGGGCCGATCAGTTCCACAGCCGAGGCGCCGACGTAATCCACGTCGCCCCCCGCCGCGAGGATTTCCAGCGCCTTGGCCAGTTCGCCGGGCAGGATCGGCTCGCCCGGGGCGTTGGCGACCTCCATGATCTTGTCCTTGTAGACCTGCGGATCGGCCGATCCGGCCGCCTGCATCGCCAGCACCATCAGCGCGCCCGCGTCATAGGCCTCGGCCGAGAAGGCCGAGCTGCCGTCGAAGCCGGCCTCGGTCGCCATGGCGGCGAACATGTCGCGGCCTTCGCCGGGCGCGGCGGGGTTCTGGCCGAACGAGCCGTCGATATCGGTTCCGAAATTCTCGGCCAGCGCGTCGCCCACCATGCCGTCGGGGAACACGAAGGTGTCGAAGGCGCCGGTATCCAGCGCGGCCTGCACGATGCCCGACCCGCCCTGGTCGACATAGCCCACCACGACCAGCGCGTCGCCACCCGCGGAGGCCAGCGCGCCGACCTCGGCCGCATAATCGGCCTTGCCGTCCTCATGCGCCGCGTTCAGCGTCACGGTGCCGCCCTTCTCGGCGAAGGAGGCGGCAAAGCTGTCGGCCAGCCCCTTGCCGTAGTCGTTGTTCGTGTAGCTGACCGCGACCGTGTCGATGCCCTTTTCCAGGATAATGTCGGCCATCACCTCGCCCTGGCGGGCATCCGACGGCGCGGTGCGGAAGAACAGCCCGTTATCCTCGATGGTCGAAAGCGCCGGCGAGGTCGCCGAGGCCGAGATCGTCACGATGCCGTTGGGCACCGAAACGTTCTGCACCACCGCGCCCGTCGCGCCCGAGCACATCGGCCCCAGCAGGCCCGCGACCCGGTCCGAGGTCACCAGCCGTTCGGCCGCGGCGGTGGCGGCGGCGGCATCGACGCAGGTCGAGTCGCCGCGGATCGCGGTGATCGTGCTGCCGCCGAGGAACAGGCCCGACTCGCTGGCCTCTTTCAGGGCCAGTTCGTGACCGTCGGCGATCGGGGGCGCGAGCGATTCCAGCGGCCCGGTGAAGGCCGCGAGCACGCCGATCTTGACCTCTTCGGCCGTGCCCGCGCCGGCCATCAGGCCAAGGGCCGCGGTGGCCATAAGCAGCTTTTTCATGGTTCAACTCCCGTGTTGGAACGAAATCCGCGGCGCAGCCTAGTGGTGGCGGGGGCAAAAGGGAAGGGTATGCGCGCGCGCCGCCGCGTCGCGGTCAGGGGCTTGGACACGGGCGTCGGCGCCCTAGTTTTCCTAAAATGAGACACACCCGCGCAATGCCGTTCTTCCGCCCCCTCCTGCCGATCCTGTCGGCGCTTCTTCTGGCCCTCGCCACGCTGCCCGCCCGGGCGCTCGACAGTTCGGCCGGCCCGCTGCGGATCGAGACCGTGGCCAGCGGGCTGAGCGAACCGTGGGCGATCGGCTTCCTGCCCGGCGGCGGGGTGCTGGTGACCGAGCGCGACGGGCGGCTGTTGCACCTGTCGGATGGCCGGGCGAGCGAGGTGGCGGGCGTGCCCCGGGTGGCGGCGGTCGGGCAGGGCGGCCTGCTGGACGTGATGGTGCCGCGCGACTTCGCCGAAACCCGCGAGGTCTTCCTCAGCTACGCCAAGCCGCAGGGCCGGGGCGAGGGCACCGCGCTGGGCGTGGGCCGGCTTTCGGCGGACGGCACGCGGCTGGAGGGATTTCGCGACATCTTCGAGATCGCGCCGGGATCGTCGGGCGGGCGCCATTTCGGTTCGCGCATCGTCGAGGGGCCCGAGGGGCATCTGTTCCTGACCGTAGGCGACCGGGGCAACCGGCCCACGGCGCAGGATCTGGCGCGTCACGAGGGTTCGGTACTGCGGCTGAACCGCGACGGGTCGGTGCCGGCGGACAATCCCTTTGTCGGCCAGGACGGCGCGCGGCCCGAGATTTGGTCCTACGGGCACCGCAACCCGCAGGGCGCGGCGCTGGACTTGTCGGGGCGGCTTTGGGTGAACGAGCATGGTGCCCGCGGCGGGGACGAGGTCAACCGAATCGAGCAGGGCGCCAACTACGGATGGCCGGTGATTTCCTACGGGCGGCATTACTCGGGTCGCAAGATCGGCGAAGGCACCGCCAAGCCGGGGCTGGAACAGCCCGCGCATTACTGGGATCCGTCGATCGCGCCTTCGGGGATGATGGTCTATTCCGGCGCGCTGTGGCCCGAATGGCGGGGCGATATCTTCTCGGGCAGCCTGAAATTCGGCCTGATCTCGCGGCTGGACCCCGAGAACGGGTTCGCCGAAGAGCGTCTGGAGGCGCCCGAAACCGGCCGTGTGCGCGACATCGCCGAAGGGCCCGATGGGGCCATCTGGTTTCTCAGCGTGACGAACGGCGCGCTTTACCGGATCCTGCCCGAATAGACGGGAACGCGGCGCCGTTGCACGGATCGCGGCGGGGGCGGCGCCTTGGTCACGCAATGCCCGCCGGACGCGGGATCACGCCCCGACGCGCCCGCCCCGGCTTCCGCGTTCGCGGTATGGGGTGGTGTCGTAATGCGCGCGGTAGCATTTCGAGAAGTGGCTGGGCGACGCGAAGCCGCAAGCGAGTGCCACGTTGATCACGCTCATGTCGGTCTGCATCAGCAGGTTGCGTGCCTTGGACAGCCGAAGTTCCATGTAATAGCGCTTGGGACTGCGATTCAGGTAGCGGCGGAACAGCCGTTCCAGCTGGCGCGTGGACATGCCCACGTCGCGGGCCAGGATCGCGGGGGAAATGGGGTCTTCGAGGTTCTTCTCCATCACCTGGATGACCTGGGACAGCTTGGGGTGGCGCACGCCGATCCGCGTCGGGATGGACAGCCGCTGGGTGTCCTGATCGGTTCGGATCGACGAGTAAATCAGCTGGTCGGCCACGGCGTTGGCGAGATCCTCGCCATGCGCCTCGGCGATCATGGTCAGCGCGAGGTCGATCGAGGCGGTGCCGCCCGCGGTCGTCATCCGGTTGCCGTCGATCACGAAGACAGACTTGGTCAACTGGATCTCGGGGAATTCCTCGAGGAAGCTGTCCTGGTTTTCCCAGTGGATCGTGGCGCGCTTGCCGTCCAGCAGACCCGCGCGCGCCAGCGCGTGCGCCGCGGTGCACAGCCCCGCGATGGCCCGGCCCTTGCGCGCCTCGCGCCTTAGCCAGCCAACCAGCCGCTTGGTTGTTGCCGCCTGAATCTGCACCCCGCCACAGAGCAGGACGATCTCGTCCCGGCCGAGATCGCCAAGGTCGATATCGAGGGCCACCCGCGTACCGTTGGAGCAGGTCGCCCATTCCCCGCCTTCGCCTGCCAAACGCCAGCGGTAGAGCGGCTTGCCCGACATGCGGTTGGCGATGCGGAACGGTTCGATCGCGCCGGCGAAGCTGAGCATGGTGAACTGGTCGAGTAGCACGAAGACCAGTTCCTGTGGGCGACTGCCATCGGCGGCCACCTGGATCAGGTCGGTTTCCCGGGCGCGTTCTGCCAAATGTCCCTCCGCGCAATCTGTCGCGACAGCGAATACAGGTTTGATCGGATGGATCAAGGTCAAGTGGACGCCCGGCGCGGCATTTGATGTGGCAGGCGCGGGCGGTTGCCCCTATAAGGCCCCACGGAATGCGACGACCTGCGGAGCGAGAACGATGACCACGTGGCAGAAATCGGATTGGCGGTCCCGGCCCCGGGTGCAGATGCCCGATTACACGGATGCCGAAGCGCTGGCCGCCGTCGAGGCGCAGCTGGCCAAATATCCGCCGCTGGTCTTTGCCGGCGAGGCGCGCAAGCTGACCGCCAAGCTGGGCGAGGCGGCACAGGGCAAGGCGTTCCTGCTGCAAGGCGGCGATTGCGCCGAGAGTTTCAGCGAGTTCTCGGCCGACACGATCCGCGACACGTTCAAGGTGCTGTTGCAAATGGCCGTCGTGCTGACCTATGGCGCCAAACTGCCGATCATCAAGGTGGGCCGGATGGCCGGGCAGTTCGCCAAGCCGCGCTCGGCGCCGACCGAGGTGATGAACGGCGTGGAACTGCCCAGCTATCGCGGTGACATCATCAACGGGTTCGAGTTCACGCCCGAGGCGCGGATCCCCGACCCGAACCGCATGTTGCAGGCCTATACCCAGGCCGCCGCCTCGCTGAACCTGTTGCGCGCGTTTTCCAAGGGCGGGTTCGCCGATATCCACCGGGTGCATTCCTGGACGCTGGGATTCACCGACAGCGACGAGGCCGAGAAATACCGCGACATGGCGAACCGGATCAGCGACACGCTGTCTTTCATGACGGCCGCGGGCGTGAACGGCGACACGATGAATTCGCTGTCGGTGGTGGATTTCTTCACCTCGCACGAGGCGCTGCTTCTTGAATATGAAGAGGCGCTGTGCCGGGTGGATTCGACTTCCGGCAACTGGATCGCGGGGTCGGGTCACATGATCTGGATCGGCGATCGCACCCGGCAGGTGGACGGCGCGCATGTGGAATTCTGCAAGGGCGTGATGAACCCGATCGGACTGAAATGCGGGCCCTCGATCAGCGACGACGATCTGCGCACGCTGATCGAGACGCTGAACCCCAAGAACGTGCCGGGCCGGCTGACGCTGATCTCGCGCTTCGGGGCGGGGGCGGTGGGCGACCACCTGCCGCGGCTGATCAAGGTGGTGCGCGACATGGGCGCGAACGTGGTGTGGACCTGCGACCCGATGCACGGCAACACGATCAAGTCGGCCAGCGGCTACAAGACGCGCCCCTTCGATTCCGTTCTGCGCGAGGTGCAGGAATTCTTTGCCGTACACGCGGCCGAGGGCACGATCCCCGGCGGCGTGCATTTCGAGATGACCGGCAAGGACGTGACCGAATGCACCGGCGGGGTGCGGGCCGTGACCGACGAGGACCTGTCCTCGCGCTATCACACCGCCTGCGACCCGCGGCTGAACGCCAGCCAGGCGCTGGAACTGGCCTTCCTGGTGGCCGAGGAACTGGCCAACCGGAACGGCGATACGGCCGCCGCAGCGGCGCTTTGAACACGTAAAGAAGGCGGCCTAACCGCCTTCTTTCCCGATACTTTTCCCTGATGGCGGCGCGTCAGGCGCGGCCAGAAAGACCGCCTTCGATCACCTGAAGGCGCGGGCGGCCGGTGACCGTGGTACTCGGCCGGTCACTCTCGGCGGCGCCGAGAATGCGGAACCGGCGCGGCGCACGGCCTGGCTTGCCGACCGTGGCGAACGCCCCCAGCATGCGCTGGGGCGCGCCCGCTTCGTTGCGCAGCGGCAAGAGTACCATGCCGCCATATAGTGCCGGCTGACCGAAGCGGGGCGGGGCGAACAGGTTGATGCGCAGGGGCGTCGCCTGGCCCGCCAGCGCATCGCCAAGCATCCGTTCCAGCAACGGGCGCGAGTCGGGCAGGATCAGGGCCGAGAGCGGCATGCCGCGCATGTCCATGCCCATGACCTCGCTGAGATGCTGGCCGGTCAGGCGCAGCCGCAGGTGGCGCGGCGTGATCGCCTCGGCCACGAAGCAATTCGACAGCGCCTTGGCGAACCCGCGCGGATCGAGCTCGGCCCGGCTTGGCGCGGTGCCTTGCTTTTCCATAAGACCGCGCCAATAGGATTCGATCTCGTCCAGTGCGGCTAGGCCGCTGCCGCCGCGATACCCCGCCAGTGCGATGACGGCGGCTCTCAGACTTTTCTCTTTCTCGGACATCTCGTAACCCCAGTCCTCACCAGCCCAAGCCGTCCGACGACACCGCCGCCGGGCGTTGTCGCCCCCGGTGGGAAGTGCTAGTGCGGAACAGCCCCTCACTGGCCCAACAATGCCACAAAATCGCCACGAGTCAGAGGAATGTCTTTACCGATGGTTAACGACGATGCCTAAGTCCATGACCGCGTTCGCCGCGCAAAGCGGGCAGGGGCACGGCCATGGCTGGACCTGGGAGTTGAGAGGCGTCAACGGCAAGGGGCTGGATTTGCGGTTGCGCCTGCCCGACTGGCTGCCCGGGCTGGAACAGGCGGCGCGTGCGGCGGTGCAGCGGCGCATCGCGCGCGGCAGCGTGACGCTGGGCCTGAAGATCGCGCGCGATGCGGGCGCAGGGGGCGCGGTGGCGCTGGACCCGCGGGCGCTGGAGGCGGCGATCACCATGATCAAGCAGGTGGAGGCCGCCGCGGCCGAGCACAACCTGCGCCTTGCCACGCCGACGGCGGCGGACATCATGTCCCTGCGGGGCGTGGCCGATGCAAGCCTGCCCGAGGCCGAGACCGAGGCGCTGGTCGCCGCGCTTCTGGCAGATCTGGGCAATGTGATCGACGCCTTCGTGGCGATGCGTGGCACCGAGGGGCAGGCGCTTGAGGCGGTGCTGCGCGACCACCTGGCCGAGATCGCCGAACTGACCGAGGCCGCGCGCGAAGAGGCCGAGGCGCGGCGGGCGCAGGTGGCCGAGACGCTGAAGGCGAACCTTGCGCGCGTGCTGGAGAATTCCGAGGGCGCCGACCCGGACCGGGTGGCGCAGGAACTGGCGATGCTTGCGGTCAAGGCGGATGTACGCGAGGAACTGGACCGGCTGGCCGCCCATGTCGAGGCCGCGCGCGCGCTGCTGGACGCGGACGGGCCGGTGGGCCGCAAGCTGGATTTCCTGATGCAGGAGTTCAACCGCGAGGCCAACACCCTGTGTTCGAAATCCCAAGCCACCCCGCTGACCCGCATCGGGCTCGATCTCAAGCACGTGATCGACCAGATGCGCGAGCAGGTGCAGAACGTGGAGTAGGCGATGGACGACCGCCGCGGCCTTTTGATCATCCTGTCCTCGCCATCCGGCGCGGGGAAATCGACGCTGGCGCGCCGCTTGCGCGACTGGGATCCGGGCATCGTGTTCTCGGTATCGGCCACCACGCGCCCGCCGCGCCCGGGCGAGGTGGAGGGGCAGGATTACCATTTCCTGAGCGAACCCGCCTTCAAGGCCGAGGTGGCCAGGGGCGCGATGCTGGAACATGCCTTTGTCTTCGGCAATTTCTACGGCTCGCCAGAGGGGCCGGTGCGCGACGCCATCGAGGACGGGCGCGACGTGCTGTTCGATATCGACTGGCAGGGGGCGCAGCAAATCCGGAACTCTGCGCTTGGTCAGCACACGCTGTCGATCTTCCTGCTGCCGCCCTCGATCGCGGAGTTGCGCCGCCGGCTGGAGGCGCGCGGCCAGGACAATGCGGAGACCATCGCCAAGCGGATGCAGAAAAGCTGGGACGAGATAAGCCATTGGGATGGCTATGATTTCGTGCTGGTCAATGACGACCTGGACGCCACCGAGGAAAAGTTGAAGACCATCCTGACCGCAACCCGCCTGCGGCGCAGCCAGCAGCCCGGCCTGACCGAGCATGTGCGCGCGTTGCAGGCCGAATTCGAGGCCCTGCCATGACTTTGTACACGCTTGACGGCATCGCACCGACCCTGCCCGAGGATGGCGATTTCTGGGTGGCGCCCGACGCCAACCTGATCGGCAAGGTAATCCTGGAGGCGGGCGCGTCGGTGTGGTTCGGCGCCACCCTGCGCGGCGACAACGAACCGATCACGGTGGGGGCGGGCACGAACATCCAGGAAAACACCGTCTGCCACACTGACATGGGCTATCCGCTGGTGATCGGGGCGGGCTGCACCATCGGGCACAAGGCGATGCTGCATGGCTGCGTGATCGGGGAGAATTCTCTGGTGGGGATGGGGGCGACGATCCTGAACGGGGCGAAGATCGGGAAGAACTGCCTGATCGGGGCCTGTGCGCTGATCACCGAGGGCAAGGAGATCCCCGACGGCTCGCTGGTGATGGGCAGCCCCGGCAAGGTGGTGCGCCAGTTGGACGAGGCCGCCATCGCGGGGTTGCGCAAATCCGCGCGCCACTACCAGGAGAACATGCGCCGTTACCGCGATGGCCTGACGGTGGCGTGACGCGACGACGTCCTGCAAGGGCCTTCCCGCCAAGTTCCTGAACCAATATGCGACCGGAGTAACGATGACCGACCCGACCCTTCGCCGCCCGGCCTGGCCCGCCTCGCAGGTGCGCCCGCTGGTCAGCCCGTTGCAGCCCTCGGTCGTCTATGTCTCGCCCGATCCCGACACGTTGGACGCGCAATACGAGGGCCGCGTGCCCGGCCATGTCTATGCGCGCGAGGGACATCCGAACGCCGATGTGCTGGCAGGCATGATCGACCGTCTGGAAGGTGCGACGGGCGGCGTGGTGACCGGGTCGGGGATGGCGGCGGTCGGTATCGCGATGCTGGCCGCGCTGAAGGCGGGCGATCACGTGGTCGGCGGCGATCAGCTGTACGGGCGCAGCCTGCGGATGCTGTCCGAGGATTTGCCGCGCTTCGGCATCGCCACCAGCCTGGCCGACCCGACCGACCTGGCCGCCATCGAGGCGGCGCTGCGTCCCGAGACGCGGCTGATCCTGGTCGAGGTCGTTTCCAACCCCACGCTGCGGGTGGCCGACCTGGACGGGATCGCGCGGCTGGCGCGTGCGCGTGGCATCCTTCTGGCGGTGGACAACACCTTTACCACGCCGCGCGGGATCCGGCCGCTGGAGCATGGGGCCGACATCGTGATCCATTCGGTGACCAAGCTGCTGGCCGGCCATGCGGATGCAACGCTGGGATACGCGGTGGCGCGTGACCCGGCGCTGAACGCGGCAATGAAGGTTGCGGCGACGACCTGGGGCACGACGGCCAGCCCGTTCGACTGCTGGCTGGCCGAGCGCGGGCTCTTGTCGTTCGAACTGCGCTATGACCGAGCCGAGGAGAACGCCGCGCGGCTGGCCGATCACCTCGCGGGGCAACCGGGGGTCCGGCGCGTGCTGTATCCCGGACGGGCGGACCATCCCGACCACAACCGGGCCGGCGCGCTTCTGGCGGGGCGGTTCGGCAATATGCTGAGTTTCGAACTGGAAGGCGGACGTGCCGCGGCAAATGCCTTTACCCGTGCCTGTCCGGGGCTGGCCTTTGCGCCGACGCTGGGCGATGTGGCGACGACGCTGTCTCACCCGGCGTCGTCCTCGCACCGGGCCTTGACGACCAATGCGCGTGCGATGCTCGGAATTTCAGAGGGGTTCTTCCGCGTGTCGTTGGGAATCGAGCCAATCGACGCACTGATCGAGGAGGTCGACGCGGGATTGGCGGCTTCACGCGGCGCCGCGCAAGAGAAGTGTTAGATTCGCGCGCGGGGAATAAGGTCCACCGTCAGGCCCGGACACAGCTGGTCGATTTCCTGGCGGATGATGTCGGGTTCGGGCAGAGATGGGGTCACGATCACATAGCGACCACGATATCCGGCAAGGGCCAGTTGCACCGCGAGATCAAGCGCGTCGAATTGTTCCGTGAGCAGCGGTGACACCACGAACTCGGCCTCGGGGGCGCAGGCCAGCGCCGCATGCAGCAGGGCGTAAGGCAAGCTTTCGCAGCGCGCGCCGGCGAATGGCATGCCGAGTTCGGGCCGCTCGTCGCTATGGAACCCGATCAACAGGGCCAGCGACGGGGCGATCTGGTGGCAGACCGCGGCATCGGCGTGAATCTGGCGGTGCTCCATTCCTGGCTCTCCGCTACACGGCAGGCTTGCAATGGCGCGCCGCGAATCAATTAAAACGTGTCAACCTGCATTTTCAGACAGGTCACTTTTCTGAGTATATATTTTGAATTCCGCCATGAGGCAATTCCGTATCACGATACGACTTGATTTCCGTAACGTCGCCTCGTGATACCAACGTGACAAGTTCTATCCGGAGCGTCGTGCATGCCTGCAGATCTCGCTGCCTCCATCATCGCGGGTGTACCGCTGCCTGCCCTGCTCGTCGACCGAGACGAAAGGGTGCATGCAATGAACGCGCCTGCCGCGGCGATGTTTGGGGCCGCTGGTGCTGGACGGCACTATGTGACCGTGCTGCGCCAGCCCGCGCTGCTGGATTGCGTCGAAGAGGCATTACGCCTGCGCCAGGCCCGTAAGGTCCGGTATCTGACCACGGACCTGGCACGCGAGGCCACCTATGATGTGGTCGCGAGCCCCATCGGAAGCGACGGCGCACAGGGCGTCGTGGTCGTCTTCACCGATATCACCGAACGCGAGCAGATGGGCCAGATCCGCCGCGATTTCGTGGCCAATGTCAGTCACGAATTGAAAACGCCGCTGACGGCACTGCTGGGTTTCATCGAGACGCTCAAAGGGCCAGCGCGAGAGGATGCCACTGCACGGGCCCGGTTTCTTGAGATCATGGAGCGCGAGGCTGAGCGGATGAACCGCCTGGTCAGCGACCTTCTGTCGCTGAGCCGGGTCGAGGCCGAGGAACGGATGCGCCCGGAGCAACGCGTGGACTTGGCGGCGCTCCTACGCAGCTCTGTGCAGGCGCTGCGCCCGCTGGCAATCGATTCGCATGTCGACTTGGTTCTGGAGGGCGCCGAGGACGCGGTGCATGTGCTCGGCGATGCCGACCAACTGACCCAAGTGTTTCACAATCTCATCGAGAACGGCATCAAGTATGGCGGCACAGGCGGCGTTTTGCGGGTGGAGATGACGGAAAGTCCGCGCGAACTGGCCTTTCGCGGCCCAGGAGTCCGTGTCGACGTGATCGACCGAGGCGAGGGATTCGACCCCGTGCATATTCCCCGACTCACTGAGCGGTTCTATCGAGTCGACAGCCACCGCTCCCGCGAGATGGGAGGCACGGGCCTAGGGCTGGCGATCGTGAAGCATATCGTGAACCGCCACCGGGGCCGCTTTCGCATCGACAGCGAGCCGGGCAAGGGCAGCACCTTTTCGGTCATGTTGCCAGTGGCTTGAACCCGCGGGGTGGGCTGCTCTGTCCTGCAGGAGTGTCGCGGGTCGCGGGCCTCGCCACGGGCTGTCATAAAACCGTTACAAGACTGTCACAAAAGCTTGGCCAGAGGTTAATAGGACGCCGCACGAGGCCGCCGGACAGGCGGCCAGGACAACCAACCAGGAGTTTTCCATGTCCCTTGCGAAACTGACCGCCTCCGCGCTGGCGATCGCTGCCGTTTCCGCCACCACTGCCGCCGCGCGCGACAACGTCCAGGTCGCCGGGTCCTCGACCGTGCTGCCCTATGCCTCGATCGTGGCCGAGCTGTTCGGCGAGAATTTCGACTTCCCGACCCCGGTCGTGGAATCGGGCGGGTCGTCGGCCGGTCTCAAGCGGTTCTGCGAAGGCGTGGGCGAAAACACCATCGACATCGCCAACGCGTCCCGCGCGATCCGCGAGAAGGAAATCAAGGCCTGTGCCGAGAACGGCGTGATCGACATCATCGAGGTCCGCATCGGCTATGACGGCATCGTCTTTGCCAGCCAGATCAACGGCCCGGCCTTCACCGCGTTCGAGCCCTCTGACTGGTACAACGCGCTGGCGCCCAAGGTGGTCAAGGACGGCGAGCTGGTCGACAACCCCTACACCAAGTGGTCTGAGTTCAACGCCGATCTGCCGGACGCCGAAATCGCCGCCTTCATCCCCGGCACCAAGCACGGCACCCGCGAAGTGTTCGAGGAAAAGGTGCTGGCGGCGGGCTGTGAAGCCACCGGTGCGCTGGAGGCGATGATGGCCGCCGGCATGTCCGAGGACGACGCCGAGGATGCCTGCATCGCGGTGCGCACCGATGGCCTGTCGGTCGATATCGACGGCGACTACACCGAGACGCTGGCCCGCATCGACGCGAACCCGAACGGCGTGGGCGTGTTCGGCCTGGCGTTCTACGAGAACAACACCTACAAGCTGAAGGTCGCCACCATGTCGGGTGTCGCGCCCTCGACCGAGACCATCGCCAGCGGCGAATACCCGGTGTCGCGCCCGCTGTTCTTCTACATCAAGAAGGCGCATATCGGCGTGATCCCGGGCCTGAAGGAATTCGCCGAATTCTTCGTCGCCGACGAGATCGCCGGCCCCGATGGCCCGCTGGCCGAATACGGACTGGTCGCCGACCCGGAACTGGCCGCGACCCAAGCCAAGATCGCCGGCGAAGAGACCATGAGCAACTGAGCGCCCCGGCGCTGATCGGCGGGCGGCCCCTGCGGGCCGCCCGTTCTTTGCCCTGATCGGGCGGATTTCCTGAACACGGAGCGGACATGCCCCTATTCTGGCTCGTCTTGATCGTGCTTGGCCTGGCCGTGGCTGGCTATGTGGCAGGGCGGGGCAGGGCGCTGCGGCTTGCCGGCGGCGACAGCCGCGTGCTGCATTCGTTGCCGTCCTATTACGGTGCACATGTCGCGTTGCTGACGCTGGTGCCGGCCTTGGCGATCCTGTGCCTTTGGATCCTGGTCCAGCCGCTGGTGATCGAGAACCGGATCAGTGCCAAGCTGCCCGACTCCGCGATCGCGGAGTCGAGCACGCGCGCGCTGGTGATGAGCGATGTGCGCCGGGTGGCCGAGGGGTTGGATGTCGCGGTGGCGGCGGGGGCGATGACCACGGACGAAGCGGCGCATATGCGCAGTGAATTCACCGATGTGCGCGACCGGCTAGGCGCGGTCGGCGTGGCGCTGGGCTCGGACGTGGGGCCCGAGGTGCTGCACGCGGCGCAGGCTTACCGGTCGCTGGCCGCGCGTGGGCACCTGGCGATGACGCTGGTGGTGCTGGCCGCCGCGCTGGGGGGCGCGGGCCTGGGGATCGTGCGGTCGCGCGCCGACTTCCGCGCCCGCAACGTGGTCGAGACCGCGGTGCGCTATTTGCTGATCTTCGCCGCGACGGTCGCGATCCTGACGACGATCGGAATCGTGCTGTCGCTGGTGTTCAACACGATCGAGTTCTTCAAGCTTTACCCGGCGCGCGATTTCTTCTTTGGCACGACCTGGGCGCCCAGTTTCGGCGGCGGGTCTGAACTCGGCATCCTGCCGCTGCTGTGGGGCACGTTCTATATCTCGTTGATCGCGCTGGCGGTGGCGGTGCCCATCGGGCTGTTCGCGGCGGTCTACCTGTCGGAATATGCCTCGAGCCATACCCGCGCCATCGCCAAGCCGCTGATCGAGGTGCTGGCGGGCATTCCGACCATCGTCTACGGCCTGTTCGCACTGCTGACCGTGGGGCCGCTTTTGATGCGGATCTTCGGTGAGGGCGGCGTGGGCATCATGCAGGCAGGCACGGCGGTGATGACTGCGGGGCTGGTGATGGGCATCATGCTGATCCCCTTCGTCAGTTCGCTGTCCGACGACATCATCAACGCGGTGCCCCAGTCGATGCGCGACGGCAGTCTGGGTCTGGGGGCCA
>JBNGDM010000053.1:0-14193 GCA_049975105.1 Rhodovulum sp.
GTGCGGGCGGGGCTGTGGCAACGCCCGCCGCCGGATCAATGCGCCCGCATTACTTGGTGGGGCAGGTGTTCAGGCCGATCAGGTTGTAAAGCGGGCAGCTCGACAACAGACCGGTGGCCAGCGGCACGATGCCGATCAGCCAAAGCGGGCTGGGGTCGGTCATGAACGCCCAGATCAGCAGCATCATTGCGCCAACGCCGATACGTGCCATGCGGTCAACGCCGCCGACGTTTTTCTTGAGCATGGGACTTCCTCCAATAAGATGAAACGCATTGCGCCCGACTCGCTCGGGCGGTGTGGAGGCACAATGCCTTAACCATGGCGGTCCGTCTGTGACAGTGTCACGCAGCCCCGTCGGTCGCCGCGATCCGGGCCAGCGCGGTCTCGTCCTCGAGCGTGACCACGCCGCGGTCCAGGCGCACCAGCCCGGCCTTGGCCAAGGCGTCCAGTCTACGCGAGACGACCTCGCGCGCAGTGCCGATCCGGGTCGCGATCTCCTGATGGGTAGCCCGCACGGCACCCGCCTCGGCGTTGGTCAGAAGGTCGGCGGCAAGGCGGCTTTCGACCTTCTGGAAGGCCACCCGCTCCAACAGCGCCATGATGGACTGCATCCGCGTTGCGAAGGCGCTGAAGACGAAGCGGCGGAAGACCTGAGATTTGTCCATCATCGACAGGAACAGCTCGCGCGGGACCAGCACCGCCTCGCAATCGGTGACAGTGATCGCCTCGCCCGTGTAATCCTCGCCACCCAGCAGGCCAAGGGTGGACTGGACGCAGGATTGCCCGGGCTCGATCGCGTAAAGGAGGATTTCCCGTCCCGTCGGTCCGACAAGAAACACCTCGACCCGCCCCGAGATCAGCATGGTGAAGCCGCGCGCCGCCTCACCGGGGCAGAACAGCACCTTGCCCTTGGGCAGCCGCATGACCGGCAGACCTTCCAGACGTGCGGCGATGCCCGGTTCCAACCCTTCCAGGCCCTGGGCGCGCGCGGTCCAGTTCATCCGCGGCCCCGCTTTTCGAAACGGGGCAGCATCGCCGAGAAATCCTTGCCCTTGCCATCCTCGTCCTCGACGAAGGCGGCGTAAAGTTCGGCCGCGCGCGCGCCCATGGGCGTGTCGGCATCGGCCGCCTCGGCGGCCTGTTGCGACAGGCGCAGGTCCTTCAGCATCAGTTCGGCGGCGAAACCGGGCTTGTAGCCGTTGTCGGCGGGGCTTTGCGGGCCGACGCCGGGGGCCGGGCAATAGGCGTTCATCGTCCAGCTGTAACCCGACGAGGTCGAGACCACGTCGAACATCTTTTCGCGTTCGAGCCCCAGCTTGTCGGCCAGGGCGAAGGCCTCGCAGGTGACGATCATCGTCGCGCCGAGGATCATGTTGTTGCAGATCTTGGCGGCCTGTCCGGCACCCGAAGCGCCGCAATGGACCGCCTTCTGGCCCATCACGTCGAGCAGTGGGCGCACCTTATCGAATGCCGCCTCATTGCCGCCGGCCATGAAGGTCAGCGTGCCGGCCGCAGCCCCGCTCACGCCGCCCGACACCGGCGCATCGACCGCCATGATACCCGCCGTTTCGGCCTCGGCGGCAACGGCGCGGGCGCTTTCGACATCGACGGTGGAACAATCCAGCAGCACCGCGCCCTTGTCCATGATCGGCAGCACCTCGGTGGCGACGCTGCGCAGGATCGCGCCATTGGGCAGCATGGTGATGACCACGTCGCGGCCCGCCGCGGCCTCGGCCGCGCTGGCCGCCGGGCTCACACCCTCCGGGCAGGGCGCGGCCAGGTCGAAGCCCGTCACCTCGTGCCCGGCGCGGGCGAGGTTGGCTGCCATGGGCGCGCCCATGTTTCCCAGACCGATGAAGCCCACCTTCATGTCCGTTCCTCCTCCAGCTTGAGTTCATCGTTGCCCAGCGGCGCCAGCATGTCCGATACGTCGGCCTGTGGAACCGAGGTCAGGTCCGGGTGGCGCCAGGCGGGGCTTTTGTCCTTGTCGATGATCGCCGCACGGATGCCTTCGAGGAAATCCGAGTGTTCCGGCGCCCGGTGGGTGAACCGGTATTCCAGCGCCAGTGCCTCGCGGATCGTCGAGTCGGGAGCCAGCCGGTGCTGCATCTCGATGGCGCTGGCGATGGCCAGCGGACTGCCGCGCGACAGCCGGTTCAGCGTGTCCTCTGCGAAGGACGAGCCATCCGCGCGCAAGGCGTCTATCACCCCGTGCAACGTTTCGGCGGCAAAAAGCCTGTCGACCGTCGGCTGCAGATTGCGCAATTCGCCCGCCGGGGCAGACACGGCGGCGCGTTCGACTGACCGCGGATCACCCGTCGCCACCAGTTCGGCAATCAGATCTGGCCAGCGCGCCTCGGGCAAGAAATGATCGGCAAAGCCCGCGTGGATCGCATCGCCCGGACCCATCCGGCGGCCCGTGGTGCCCAGGTATTCACCCAGCCGCCCCGGCGCCCGCGCAAGGATCAGTGATCCGCCCACATCGGGCACCAGTCCGATCCCGCATTCCGGCATCGCAACCTGGCTGGTTTCGCCGACCACCCGGTGGCTGCCATGACAGCCCACGCCCACGCCGCCGCCCATGGTGAAGCCCTGCATCAGGCTGACCACCGGTTTCGGGTATTCGGCGATCTTGGCATTCATCCGGTATTCGTCGCGCCAGAATTTCTGGCCATAGGCAAAGTCGCCCCTGGTGCCGGTTTCGTACATCACCGCGATGTCTCCGCCCGCGCAGAAGGCCCGGTCGCCCGCCGCGTCCATGAGCACCAGTGCGACGGCGTCATCCTGTCGCCATTGATCCAGCGCCGCCTCGATCGCAAGACACATCTCGTAGGTCAGCGCATTCAGCGCCTTGGGCCGGTTCAGGGTGATCCGGCCCGCGCGGCCCTCGATGCGGATCTCGATATCGCTCATCCGCGCGCCTCCAGCATCTGCCGGGCCACGATCAGGCGCATGATCTCGTTGGTGCCTTCCAGGATTTGGTGGACCCGCAGGTCGCGCACGATCTTCTCGATTCCGTAATCCGCAAGATAGCCATAGCCGCCATGCAGTTGCAGGCATTGATCGGCCACGCGCGAGCCCGCCTCGGTCACGAATTTCTTGGCCATGGCGCAGAATTTCGTGGCGTCGGGCGCGCCCTGGTCGAGTTTCCAGGCCGCCTGGCGCAGGAAGGTGCGGGCGGCCTGCAAGTCGATCTCGGCATCGGCCAACCGGAACTGCAGCGCCTGGAACTGGTCGATGGCTTTGCCGAACGCCTTGCGCTCGCCCATATAGGAGAGTGTCGCGTCCAGTGCGGCCTGCGCCGCCCCAAGCGAACAGGCGGCGATGTTCAACCGCCCGCCATCGAGCCCCATCATCGCGTATTTGAACCCATGGCCTTCGTCGCCCAGCAGGTTCGCAGCGGGCACGGCGCAGCCGTCGAATTGAACCTGCCGCGTGGGTTGAGCGCGCCAGCCCATCTTGTCCTCCAGCCCGCCGAAGGACAGGCCCGGGGCGCCGTCTTCGACCACCAGGGCGGAAATGCCCTTCGGCCCGTCCGCGCCGGTGCGCGCCATGACGATATAGGCGTCCGAATAGCCGCCGCCCGAGATGAACGCCTTGGTGCCGGTCAGGCTGTAGCCCTCGTTTGTACGCTCGGCGCGGGTTTTCAGCGCCGCCGCGTCCGAACCCGAACCGGGTTCGGTCAGGCAATAGGACAGCACCGTCTCCATCGGGATCGCGGGGGCGAGAATGCGCTCCTTCAGGTCATCCGAGCCGAACGCGTCCAGCATCTTGGCGCACATGTTGTGGATCGACAGGAAGGCCGCGACCGAGGGGCAGGCCATGCTGAGCGCCTCGAAAACCAGGGTCGCATCCAGCCGCGACAGTCCGGCACCGCCCGACGCTTCGCTGACATACAGCCCGCCAAAGCCCAGCGCGCCCAGTTTGGGCCACAACTCTTTCGGGATGGTCCCGCTCTTTTCCCAACCGAGCGCGTGCGGGGCGATTTCATCGGCGCCGAAGCTGCGTGCCATGTCGAAGATCGCCGCCTGTTCCTCGCTCAGTGCGAAATCCATCGTTCACCCCTCGAAGTTATTGAACGCGCGTTCATGTGGCAGACAGGCCCACCCGATGGCAAGAGGGCCGGGCGTCACAAATCGTGGTTGTATTCCTCGATCAGCGAATGGATCACCGCGCGCACCGCGCCTTCGCGGTCGGCTCCTCCCTCCAGCGCCGCGGCATAAACCCGGCGCTGGCGGTCGGCGGATGTGCCCCGGGCGATCACATCGCGCGCGGCATGGACCTCGTTCAAACAGCCAAGGATCGCGGCATCGGGTTCGACGAAGGTCACCAGTTCGTCCAGAAGGTCGGCGAAGGGCACCAGTTCCTTGCGGCCGAAATCGATCAGCCCTTCGGTGACGCCATAGCGTTGCGCCCGCCAGCGGTTCTCGCCCACCAGGAACCGTTCATAGACCCGCCAGCGCTGGTTCAGCCCCGCCAGCCGCCACAGCATCCGGGTGATGCATTGCGTCAGTGCCGCTATGGACAGCGTGTGTTCGAGGCGGGGCGAGACGTCGCAGATGCGAGTTTCCAGCGTCGGGAACCGGGCCGAGGGGCGGAGGTCCCACCAGATCTTGGTCGCATCCTCGATCAGCCCAAGCTTGATCAGTGCGCCCACCGAGCGGTCGTAATCCGACCAGCTTTCGAACCTTGGCGGCAGCCCGGTGCGGGGGAGGTTGTCGAACACCGTGAGGCGGTAGGAGGCCAGCCCCGTGTCCACCCCCTGCCAGAACGGCGAGGATGTGGACATCGCCAGCAGGTGCGGCAGGAAATAGGACAGCTGCGCCATCAGGTCGATGCGCTGGTCGGGGTCGGGAATGCCGACATGGACATGCATACCGCAGATCAGCATGCGACGCGCGACACCGGCCAGCGCGCGTTCTAGGTCGTTGTAGCGGTCCTTGTCGGTGTGATGCTGTTCCTTCCAGTCGGCGACCGGGTGACAGGACACGGCGATCGGTGCCAACCCGTGGGCCGCGGCATGTTTCGCGACCGTGGCGCGCAGCCGGCGCAGGTCGTCGCGGGCCTGCCCGATATCGCGGCAGACCCGTGTGCCCACCTCGATCTGGCATTGCAGGAACTCGGGTGTTACCTGCGAGCCCAGATCGGCCACGCACGCCTCCATCAACGCCTTGGGCGCCTCAACCAGCGCACAGGTGTCGGCGTCGACGAGAAGGTATTCCTCCTCGATGCCGATGGTGAAGTCGGGGGCGGTCGTGGTCATTGGGCCCTCCGGCGGTGGCGATCTCGTGTATTGTCAGCAGGAAATGCCCGGCGCGGCAAGCGCGAGCCGTGTCGCAAACCGCTGCCTCTGTGGTGATTCGCAATCTTTCGCCAAAAAGTGGTGCTTACCTAAGGACAAATCATCCTCAGGGTTCAACCCTGCGTATTATGCGAAGGCCTTCCTCTCGTAATGCGCGAATTCGACAGTGCATTCCCTAATTTGAATACATTCATTGGGGGCTTTGTGATACGTTTCTAGCAATTGCGGTCGCTGAGATATTTCGACGCCGTGCTGAATTAGACGATGGGTGATGGGGGAAGGTATGAACCTTTTTAAGACAACAGCAATCGCGGCGGGGGCCGTGGTGGCGATAAGCGGAGGATCCTGGGCGGCGACGTGTGGAACGTCTGCGGATTTGGATACGACCAATGTTCAGATTTCGTCCATCGCCGGATTACCGGTTTCGACGATCGATGCGTCTGACTGTTCTGGTGTGTTTGCCGAAAATGACACTGGGGCTACTGGAACGCTTCTCACAAACCTCAATGGGGGCATCTTCAGCGGCCTTGAGGACGACTGGAGCATTTTCGGCAAGTCAGACGAGACCGATGACGTGACTGCGCCGGAGACCACTTCAGGTTCTTGGTCGGTCAATTTTTCTCCCGAGGCATATTCGGTTTTTGCAGTGTCGCTTAAGGCGGCGACGGGCTACGCCGTTTACCTCTTCGATCTTCGCCCGGACGCCGACAGTCTTTTCGGTGGCGGTTTCGAAACAACCGGAATCCTAAACCCTGGCGGCAATGTAGCCGACCTTTCGCATATGACGATTGCTGTTTGGGATGGAGAAATATCGGTTGTGCCCCTTCCGGCAGCGGGTTGGCTGTTGCTCGGTGGTCTTGGTGGTCTCGCGGCGTTCAAGCGCCGCAAGAAAGTCTGAAACTCTGCCTCACCGCGCGACGGAATTGCGAAGGGCGGCCGTTTCGGCCGCCCTTTCCCGTATCAGTCCATCTGCTTGAAGTGGAACTCCCCGCCTTCCTTGAGACCCGAGGGCCAGCGCGAGGTGACAGTCTTGGTGCGGGTGTAGAAGCGGAAGGCGTCGGGGCCGTGTTGGTTCAAGTCGCCGAAGCCCGATTTCTTCCATCCGCCGAAGGTGTGATAGGCCAAAGGCACCGGAATTGGCACGTTGATGCCCACCATGCCCACGTTGACGCGCGCGGCGAAATCGCGGGCTGTATCGCCGTCGCGGGTGAAGATCGCGGTACCGTTGCCGTATTCGTGGTCCATGGCGTAGCCCAGCGCCTCTTCGTAGGTCTTGGCGCGGACTGTCGAGAGGACCGGGCCGAAGATTTCCTGTTTGTAGATATCCATATCCGGTGTGACCTTGTCGAACAGGCTCGGCCCGACGAAGTATCCGCTTTCATAGCCTTGCAGGCTGAAATTGCGGCCGTCGACCACCAGTTCCGCGCCGTGTTCAACGCCCGAGTCGATCAGCCCAAGCACGCGTTCCTTGGCCTGCGCGGTCACAAGAGGGCCGTAGTCTACGTCATCGCCGACCGTGTAAGGTCCGACCTTCAGTTTCTCGATGCGGGGCACCAGTTTTTCGATCAGGCGGTCGGCGGTTTCGTCGCCCACCGGCACGGCCACGGAAATCGCCATGCAGCGTTCGCCTGCCGCACCATAGCCCGCGCCCACCAGCGCGTCGGCGGCCTGGTCCATGTCGGCATCGGGCATGACGATCATGTGGTTCTTGGCGCCGCCGAAGCACTGCACCCGCTTGCCGTTCGAACAGCCGCGGCCATAGATGTATTCGGCAATTGGGGTAGAGCCGACAAAGCCGATGGCCTGGATTGTCGGGTTGTCGAGTATGGCATCCACCGCTTCCTTGTCGCCGTTAACGACTTGAAGAATGCCGTCGGGCAGGCCCGCTTCTTTCAGCAGTTCAGCCAACATAAGGGGCACCGAGGGGTCGCGCTCGGATGGCTTGAGAATGAAGGCGTTCCCTGCGGCAAGCGCCGGCCCCATTTTCCACATCGGGATCATGGCGGGGAAATTGAACGGCGTGATACCTGCGACGACGCCCAGCGGTTGGCGCATGGAATACATGTCGATCCCCGGTCCGGCGCTGTCGGTGAACTCGCCCTTTAGAAGGTGCGGCGCGCCGATGCAGAACTCGATCACCTCGAGGCCGCGCTGCACGTCGCCCTTGGCGTCGGGCAAGGTCTTGCCATGTTCCGAGGACAGCGCTTCGGCCAGCTTGTCCATGTCACGGTTGAGTAGGCGCACGAATTCCATCAGCACGCGTGCACGGCGCTGCGGGTTGGTTGCGCCCCACTTGGGCTGGGCCTCGGCCGCGGCGGCCACGGCGGCGTCAAGTTCTGCCTTGCTGGCCAACGGCACCTTTGCCTGAACCTCGCCCAGCGCCGGATTGTAGACATCGGCAAAGCGGCCCGATGTCCCCTCGACCTGCTGGCCGTTCACGAAATGAGTCAGTTCCTTCATCGCATCCTCCCACGGTTTCGTTCGCGCGGAGCATAGTCTTGCAAAATTCACCGGAAAAGCGGCAGTTTTTCAAAAGCGTTTTGCGAGAATGCAGGGACTGGACGGATGAACTGGGATGACATGCGGCTGTTCCTTGCGGTCGCACGCGCCGAAAGCCTGACCGGCGCGGGCAAGGCGGTGCGGTTGGACCCCGCGACGCTGGGCCGACGGATCGCGCGGCTGGAGGAAGTGCTGGGAACCGCGCTTTTCGCCCGGTCGCCGCGGGGCTATGGCCTGACCGAAGCCGGCGAACGGCTGATGGCACGCGCGATGCAGGCCGAGCAGGCGTTGACCGAAGGTGCAGAAGAAATTCGCGGCCAAGAGGGGCAGTTGACTGGTTCCGTTCGGATCGGAGCGCCTGATGGGGTGGCGAATTTCCTGCTGCCTCAGGTGGCCGCAGCGATCTGTGATTCCAATCCGGGACTCGAGGTTCAGATCGTGGCGCTGCCGCGCGTGTTCAATCTGTCCCGGCGCGAGGCGGATATGGCCATTGCCGTCAGCCCGCCCGAAACCGGACGGCTTACGGTGCAGAGGATCACCGACTACCGGCTGCATCTGGTTGCGCACCGCGATTACCTGAACCGGCATGCGCCGATCAGCAGCCTCGACGATCTGCGTGGGCACCGGATCGTCGGCTATATTTCCGACATGATCTTCGACAGCGAACTAGATTACCTGTCGGAGATCGGGGTCGAGCGCGTCACGCTGGCGTCGAATTCGGTTGCTGTCCAGTTGAACTGGCTCCGCGCGGGAGCCGGACTGGGAATTGTCCACGATTTCGCGATGCCGGCGGCACCAGGGCTTGAAAAGGTGTTGCCTGAAACGGTGTCGCTGCGGCGAAGCTTTTTCCTGATCCGACATGGTGACGATCGCAAGTTGGCGCGGCTGACGCGGTTTGCCGGGCTTTTGTCTGATGGGGTTCGCGCAGAGGTTGCGCGGCTGGAGGCACAGACTACTTGACATGATGTCGCGGCAGGGGTGACGCTGCGACTATTCCTCGTTCCGGGGGGGGAGGTGTTCGATGCAAGTCCATCAAATTCTGAAGGCGAAACTGGTGCCCGGGGTCGCGACCGTGACCCCTGAGACCAGCGTTTCGCAGGCGGCGGCCGAACTTGCGGCGCGCCGGATCGGTTCGCTCGTGGTTAGCCCTGACGGGGTCGAGGCCGCGGGCATCCTGTCCGAACGCGATATCGTGCGTGAGCTTGGGCGGCGCGGTGCGTCGGTCATGTCCGACCCGGTGTCGGGCATCATGACCCGCGAGATCCAGACCTGCGGACTGGAGGAGACCGCAGACGAGGTTTTAGCGCGAATGACCGAGGGCCGTTTCCGCCATATGCCGGTGCTGGACAAGGGCCGGATGGTCGCGCTGATCTCGATCGGTGATGTGGTCAAGGCGCGTCTTGCGGAACTTTCGATGGAGAAGGACGCGCTCGAAGGGATGATCATGGGGTTCTGAGCCGCGGCTTTACTGCGTCTGGCGGCCGGCCAATGCTGCACTTGCAAAACCGATCGCGATATTGTTGCGTGCGGGAACAGACTGGCAGGAGGGGCGCCCATGCGCATCGGCCTTTACCCCGGCACGTTCGACCCGCTGACGCTTGGACATATTGACATCATCACGCGCGCTTGCGCGTTGGTGGATCGCCTGGTGATCGGAGTCGCGATCAACCGCGACAAAGGTCCTCTATTCACGCTGGAGGAACGTGTCGCGATGATCGAGGCCGATTGCGGCATACTTGGCGAGAAGACTGCGACGGAGATCGTCGTTCATCCCTTCGACAATCTACTGATCGATTGTGCGAGCGACGTCGGCGCGACAATGATCGTGCGCGGTCTTAGGGCGGTTGCGGATTTCGAATACGAGTTTCAGATGGTCGGCATGAACCGCGCGCTCGACTCGTCGATCGAGACAGTTTTCCTGATGGCGGACGCGCGCCGTCAGGCGATCGCCTCCAAGTTGGTCAAGGAGATTGCAATGCTGGGCGGTGACGTGTCGAGTTTTGTGACGCCCGCCGTACGAGACCGTCTGGTGGCCCGCTTCGCCTGATCCCTATCTTCGAAGAGAGCGCCTGCGGCAAATTTTTAGGACGGTCCGCTTGGGGGCGAGCGAGGGTGTGTCGGCGAAAAAAGGATCATCGCCAGACCGCAAGACGATCGGTGAGTTCAACGAATTTCCGTGCGAGGAACATTGTTCCATCAGACCCGTTCAGGACTTGGTCGGCCAACATCGCAGCGAGGATCAATCCGAACAGAAAGAATGCGACGCGATTGCTCATCGGCAATGCTTTGTGGGTGGACGAGTGGTTATTGACATCGGCAGGGGCTCTGGTCGGCGGGTAGTCGCTTATGCATCGCGTCCTTATGCTGGGGATCAAGCATAGGCGGTAAGTCCTTGACTGGAAAGGGGGCGCAATCACCTTCGCCTTGGGCTAAAATCGACTACAAGGCCCGCTGCCCCGATTCGACTCTAGAGGCAGACGGGCAGCTGAAAAAAACAGCCCGGGGAACAGGCAGAGATGAGCGACATCACGGAATTCGAGCGCCGTATTACTGCCGCGCTGGAGCGTATTGGCACGGGTCTGGGCGGCCTCGAGAAGGTTGATCCCGATCGGCCCGACCCGGCCGAGTTCGCGGCGCTGCGTGATGCACTGGAAAGCGAGCGGACTGCTAATGCCCAGCTGAACGAACGCGTCAAGGCGATCCGCGAGCGGCAAGAGACGCAGGTGGCGCGGCTTGATCAGCGGGCGCAAGATATGACGGAGCGGGCCGCGAAGCTGGAGGCAGAGTTGGATCGGTTGCGCGGCGTCAACGCACGCCTGCGTGAGACCAGCGCCGCATTACGGGCGGCCAATGCCCAGGGACTGGGCGACCCGGCGGCGATCGACGCGGCGATGGCCGCCGAACTGGATGCGCTGGCGGTGCTGCGCGAGAGTGATCGGGCCGAACTGGAGGAGATCATGGCGGAGTTGAAGCCGCTGGCGGAAGGAGGGGCGTCGCATGCCTAATGTCGAGGTCATGATCGGAGGGCGTAGTTTCGAGGTGGCGTGCCAGTCCGGTGAAGAACCGTTTCTGGAGGCTGCGGCGCGCGCGTTGGACGACGAGGCGTCGGTACTTTTGTCACAGGGCGGTCACCTTCCGGAGTCCCGCATGCTGCTCATGTCCGGCTTGATGCTGGCCGACAAGGCAGTGGGGCTTGAAGAGCGGTTGAAGGGTCTAGAGGCCAAACTTGCCGCGGCAGAAGCGAAGATTGCCGATCTGGAGGCTGCACCGGCCCCCGAGCCCGAGCGGGTGGAAGTGCCGGTCATCCCCTCCAGCGTCAACGAGACTTTGGCGGAGCTGGCAGCGCGAGCGGAGTCTCTGGCCGATACCGTCGAAGAGAAGGTGTTGGGGGCGGCAGGCGGCTAGCCTCGGGCCAGAAGCGGGCCCCTGGCAGTGCCACTCGACCGGATGGGCCGGGGCGAAGCGCAAGCCAACTCAAGGTAATCCCGAGACCCGCGACAAGCCCAGTCAACGCGATGTCAATCACCGACCGTCGCGGCGGAGCCGGCAGGGGGAAGAACAGCAAGCGTCCGCTATCCACTTCTTCGATGATTGCACCCATCGCGAAGGCCAGCGGAACGAGAACGCTACGCACCGTTCCGGTGGCTGGCACGAGGCGTTTCCCTTCGGCGCCGTCATGGATGTCGAGCCGGGCCGTACAAGCGGCTAGTTTCCCGCCCAGACCGTACGGTGCTGTGGACGGCAGCCGATCCAGTAGGTCGGCAGCCTCGGCCGTGATCTCGGGGCGGCGGTCGAGCTCGATAACGCTGTGAATCGGCTCTTCCAGCACGATTTGCTCATGGCTCTGACCGAGCCGTTGTACCATTCGTGTCCTGGCACGGCAGGCCAACGGCCCCGCAAGGTAACCTGCGACGCGGTCAAGCCCGATCCCGTGCCCGGCCGGGCCATACCAGAGCCGCGCCCGCAGCATGCCTATCCTCAGGAGTTGGCGGCGCGGATCTTGTCGGCGGCCTCCTTGGAATAGGCCACGCCCTTGTCCTCGAACAGCTTGTCCAGCTCGCCCGACAGCGTCATCTCGGTCACGATATCGCAGCCGCCGATGAACTCGCCCTTTACGTAAAGTTGGGGGATCGTGGGCCAATCAGAGAAGTCCTTGATGCCCTGGCGGATGCCCTCATCGGCCAGGACGTTGATGTCGGCGAAATCCACGTCCATGAAATTCAGTACTCCGGCCACGCGGCTGGAGAACCCGCATTGCGGCATGTCCTTGCTGCCTTTCATGAACAGCACCACGTCATTGGCGTCGATGGTTTGCTTGATCTGCGTTTCGGCGTCGGACATGGGGGTCACTCCGGAGCTTTGGTGGTGAGGGCAAGTGCATGGAGTGCCCCGTTCGAGCCCTCCATCTGCTCTTTCAGCGCGGCGTAGACCGCGCGCTGCTGCTGGACGCGGTTCATGCCGCGGAAACTCTTGTCGATCACCTCGGCGGCGTAGTGGTTTCCGTCGCCGGCAATGTCGGTGATGGTGATCTGCGCGTCGGGAAACTTCGCGCGGATCAGGGTTTCGATTTCTTCGGGGGCGATGGCCATTCCGGGCTCCGTCCTGTTCGTCGTGGTCAACCTAAGCGCGTCGCGAAAGGGCCGCAAGGGGCGGTGTCGAGCGCAGTGTCATGCCTCGCCCAACGTCGGCAGGTTGGCACGGCGGAGCGCGAGGCCATAGGAGGCTGCCGCTCAGCCTAGCGCGCGGGCGAAACTGCCACGAAACAGCTTGGACAATTCCGACAGCGGTGCGGATACAGTGCCAAAGCTGACCATGTCACCGCCAAACTTGCCGACAGTGGCCAATTGCACGCCCGCCCGGCCGGCCTCGACCATAAGGGCCTCTGCCGCGTCGAAGGTACAGGCGATCAGGTAGCGCGCCTGGTCCTCGCCAAAGAGGGTGGGCGCATCGCCGGAATCCAGATGCACGCCAACCCCCGCGGCCTCGGCCATTTCGAAGGCTGCGAGCGCGAGGCCGCCATCTGAAAGGTCGGTCGCTGCGTCGATCAGGGCACGATGAGCGCGCAGAAACTCGCCATGCCGGCGCTCCGCGTCCAGGTCGACATGGGGGGCATCGCCATCCTCGCGATGGAAGACTTCGTAAAGCAGAGCCGATTGGCCCAGGTGGCCGTGGGTTTCGCCCAGCACGAGGGCGACATTCCCGTCCTCCGGGAGTCCCCCGATCATCTCGTCCAGATGGGTCAACAGACCCACGGCGCCGATGGTGGGCGTGGGCGGGATCGGCGCGCCGTCCGTTTCGTTGTAAAGTGATACGTTGCCCGAGACGATGGGCATGTCCAGCGCCAAACAGGCCGCGCCGATGCCTTTGATCGCGCCGACGAACTGGCCCATTATCTCGGGCTTTTCCGGGTTGCCGAAATTCATGTTGTCGGTGGTGGCCAGAGGCCGTGCGCCGACCGCGCAAAGGTTGCGATAGGCCTCGGCCACGGCCTGCTTGCCGCCCTCGAACGGGTTCGCGCGGACATAACGCGGTGTCACGTCCGAGGTGAAGGCCAGCGCCTTTTCGCTGCCATGCACGCGTATGATCCCGGCCCCTAGCCCGGGGCGGCGCACCGTGTCTCCCATGACCTGCGTGTCGTATTGTTCATAGACCCAGTTTTTCGCGGCGTAGTTCGGGCTGGAAATCAGTGCCTTCAGCGCGTCGATCGGGTCGATACCGGGCACCTCGGCCATTGCGGGAGCAGGGGGCGTTTCTTCCCACGGACGGTCGTATTCCGGGGCCGAGGAGGACAGTTTCGAAAGAGGCAGGTCGGCGCGGCACTGGCCCTGGTGCATGATGACGAAACGATCCTCGGGAATGGTTTCACCCACGATGGCAAAATCGAGGTCCCATTTCTCGAAGATCGCGCGTGCCTCGGCCTCTTTCTCGGGGCGGAGCACCATCAGCATGCGTTCCTGGGATTCCGAAAGCATCATCTCGTAGGCGGTCATGTTGGTTTCGCGCTGGGGCACGGCATCGAGGTCGAGCCGGATGCCCAAGCCCCCCTTGTCGCCCATCTCGACCGCAGAACAGGTCAGCCCCGCCGCGCCCATGTCCTGGATCGAAATGACCGCGCCCGAGGCCATCAGCTCCAGGCAGGCCTCCATCAGGCGTTTCTCGGTGAAGGGGTCGCCGACCTGCACGGTCGGGCGCTTTTCCTCGATACCCTCGTCGAATTCGGCGCTGGCCATCGTTGCCCCGCCGACGCCGTCGCGGCCCGTCTTGGCGCCAAGATAGACCACCGGCATGCCGACGCCCGACGCTGCCGAGTAGAAGATCTTGTCGGCATCGGCCAACCCGGCGGCGAAGGCGTTCACCAGGCAGTTGCCGTTATAGGCGGGGTGGAACCGGAC
>JBNGDM010000054.1:0-14078 GCA_049975105.1 Rhodovulum sp.
CCCCCGAGATCGCCGAGAACGGCAACACCGTGCCGATCGAGGTCGACGCGCCCGGCGCCGCCGAGATCATGGTGCTGGCCTCGGGCAACCCGACGCCGGGCGTGGCCACGTTCAAGTTCGGCCCGCTGGCCGGTGCGCAGCGCGCCTCGACCCGGATCCGGCTGGCCGGCACGCAGGACGTTATCGCCATCGCCAAGATGGGCGACGGCAGCTTTGTCCAGGCGTCGAATACCGTGAAAGTCACCATCGGCGGCTGCGGCGGCTGAGCGAACAGGAGGACAGAGACATGGCAGAAGGTGTCAAGCCCCGCGTGAAGGCCCCGAAATCGGCGGCGGCGGGCGAATCCGTGGTCATCAAGACCCTGATCAGCCACAAGATGGAAAGCGGCCAGCGCAAGGACAGCGACGGCAACACCATCCCGCGGTCGATCATCAACCGCTTCACCGTGGACTTCAACGGCCAGAACGTGATCGACGTGGAACTGGCGCCCGCGATCTCGACCAACCCCTATTTCGAGTTCGAGGCGATGATCCCCGAGGCGGGCGACATGAAGTTCACCTGGTACGACGACGACGGCTCGGTCTACGAGGAGTCCAAGTCCATCGCGATCGGCTGATCCGGGGCCACGTTTCAAGGGAGGGAAACGCATGAAGACCACGTCGTTCAAGACGATGACGGCCCTGGCCGCGGGCCTGGCGATCACCGCCGGGACCGCGAGCGCGGACCCGAACGCGGAGCTGATCATCAACGGTGAAATTCCGATCGTCACGCGCACCGAGGCGCCGGCGCATCTGGAAGGGCATCTCGACGAGATCCGCTCGGGCTGGACGTTCCGCACCAAGGAAACCCAGGCGCTGGAGATGGACGATTTCGAGAACCCGGGCATGATGTCGGCGGAGGGCGCGATCAGCGTCTGGGAGACCGCCGAGGGAAGCGAGGGCAAGTCCTGTGCCGATTGCCATGGTGCCGTGGAAGAGGGCATGAAGGGCGTGCGCGCGGTCTATCCGAAATGGGTGGAAAGCGCGGGCGAGGTGCGCACCATCGAGCAGATGATCAACGACTGCCGGGTGAACCGGATGGGCGCCGACGCGTGGAAATATTCCGGCGGCGACATGGTCAACATGGCCGCGCTTATCGCGTCGGTCTCGCGGGGGATGACCGTGAACGTGGCGATCGACGGGCCGGCGGCCGAGACCTGGGCCAAGGGCAAGGAGATCTATTACACCCGCTACGGCCAGCTGGAGCTGTCCTGCGCGAATTGCCACGAAGAGAACTACGACAACTACATCCGGGCCGACCACCTGAGCCAGGGCCAGATCAACGGGTTCCCGACCTACCGTCTGAAGAACACCAAGCTGAACTCGGTGCATTCGCGGTTCAAGGGCTGCATCCGCGACACCCGCGGCGTGCCCTTCGGTGAAGGCTCGCCCGAGTTCGTGGCGCTGGAGCTTTACGTCGCCTCGCGCGGCAATGGCCTGTCGGTCGAAGGGCCCGCGGTCCGCAACTGATCGGAGAACCCGCGCCGGGGCCGCTGGCGCGGGTTTTTTCCGCCCTGAAATATTCAGTTTCACGCATGTGAGGGCCATGCGCGAGACCTTCCAGAAAGGACGCTGAGACGATGATTTCGCGGAGGGATTTCCTGCAGGCAGCGGTGGCGGCCTCGGCCGTCTACGGGGCCTCGGGCGTCGGCAACTGGGCGAAGCTCGCCGCGCAGCAGGCGCTGACCCAGGACCAGCTTTTGCAGTTCGACAGCTTTGGCAACGTGACGCTGATCCATGTCACCGACATCCATGCCCAGCTGAAGCCGATCTGGTTCCGCGAACCCGAGATCAATCTTGGCGTGGGTGCGGTGAACGGCAAGCCGCCGCATGTCACGGGCGAGGATTTCCTCAAGATGTTCGACATCGAGCCCGGTACGCCCGAGGCCTATGCGCTGACCTATGTCGATTTCGTCTCGCTGGCCCGCGGCTATGGCAAGATGGGCGGGCTGGACCGGGTGGCCACGGTCATCAACGCGATCCGCGCCGACCGGCCCGATGCGCTGCTGCTGGATGGCGGCGACACCTGGCACGGCTCTTACACCTCGCTCAAGACCGCCGGGCAGGACATGGTCAACGCGATGAACGCGCTGAAGCCGGACGCGATGACCAGCCACTGGGAATTCACCTTCGGCATCGACCAGGTGAACGAGATCGTGGACACGCTGCCCTTCCCGTTCCTGGGCGCCAACATCTTCGACGCGGAATGGGACGAACCGGCCTACGAGCCCTACAAGATGTTCGAACGCGGCGGCGCCAGGATCGCGGTGATCGGCCAGGCCTTCCCCTACCTGCCGATCGCCAACCCGAAATGGATGTTCCCGGGCCTGTCTTTCGGCGTGCGCGAGGAACGCATGGCCGAGGTGGTGCAGGAGGTACGCGACGCGGGCGCCGATCTGGTGGTGGTGCTGTCGCATAACGGGTTCGACGTCGACCGCAAGATGGCGGCCCAGGTGCCCGGCATCGACGTGATCCTGACCGGGCATACCCATGACGCGCTGCCCGAACCCGTGCTGGTGGGCGAGACGATGCTGATCGCCAGCGGGTCGAACGGCAAGTTCGTCACCCGTCTGGACCTGGACGTGCGCGACGGCCGGATGATGGGCTTCCGCCACAAGCTGATCCCGATCTTCTCGGACGTGATCGAACCCGATGCGGACATGGCCGCGCTGATCGACGCCGAACGCGCCCCGTTCCAGGCCGAACTGGACGAGGTGCTGGGCACCACCGACAGCCTGCTCTACCGCCGCGGCAATTTCAACGGCACTTGGGACGACCTGATCTGCAACGCGCTGATCGAGGAGCGCGAGGCCGATATCGCCCTTTCGCCGGGGTTCCGCTGGGGGCCCAGCCTGCTGCCGGGCGAGCCGATCACCCGCGAGGACCTGTTCAACGCGACCTCGATGACCTACCCCAACGCCTACCGTTCCGAGATGACCGGCGAGACGCTGCACATCATTCTGGAGGACGTGGCCGACAACCTGTTCAACCCCGATCCCTATTACCAGCAGGGCGGGGACATGGTCCGCGTCGGCGGCATGGGATATCACATCGACGTGTCCAAGCCGCAGGGCAGCCGCATCACCAACATGACGCTGTTGAGGACGGGCGAGGCGATCGACCCGGCGAAAAGCTATGTCGTGTCGGGCTGGGCCAGCGTCAACGAGGGCACCGAGGGCCCGCCGATCTGGCAGGTGGTCGAGGATTACATCACGCGCAAGGGCACCGTTTCGGTCGATCCGAACAAGTCGGTCCAGGTCAGCGGGGCGTGAGCGGGATGAGCGAGATTTCCAGACGAGACGAGGAGGAGGTTGCCGACATGACCGATCAGTCACAACCCTCGACGACGCGGCGCGGCTTCATCAAGGCCGGGCTTGCCACGGGCGGGGCCATCGCCGCAGGCGGGGCAGCGGGGGCCGCCGAGCCCGATCCGCTGATCACCGAGATTCAACCCTGGGCACAGGGCCTGGGCGACGGGGTGGATGCGGTGCCCTACGGGATGCCCATCGAATACGAATCCGACGTGATCCGGCGCAACGTGCCCTGGCTGACGGCGGATGTGATCTCGTCGATCAACTTCACGCCGATCCACGCGCTGGACGGCACGATCACGCCGCAGGGCTGTGCCTTTGAACGGCACCATTCCGGCGCGATCGAGCTGCGGAAGGAAGACTACCGGTTGATGATCAACGGGCTGGTCGATACGCCGCTGGTCTTCACCTACGAGGACCTGGAACGCTTCCCGCGGGAAAACCACGTGTATTTCTGTGAATGCGCGGCGAATACCGGCATGGAATGGGCGGGTGCGCAGCTGAACGGTGCGCAGTTCACCCACGGCATGATCCACAACATGGAATATACCGGCGTGCCGCTGCGGACGCTTCTGGAAGAGGCCGGGGTCAAGCCCGAGGGCAAGTGGATCTTCGTCGAGGGGGCGGATGCCTCGTCGAACGGGCGGTCGATGCCGCTGGAAAAGGCGATGGACGATGTCCTCGTGGCCTTCAAGGCCAATGGCGAGGCGCTGCGCAAGGAACATGGCTATCCCGTGCGCCTGGTGGTGCCGGGCTGGGAAGGCAACATGTGGATCAAATGGCTGCGCCGGG
Source organism: Rhodovulum sp. (assembly GCA_049975105.1). Taxonomy (GTDB): domain Bacteria; phylum Pseudomonadota; class Alphaproteobacteria; order Rhodobacterales; family Rhodobacteraceae; genus Rhodovulum. Next base: position 4,142 of record JBNGDM010000054.1, read on the forward strand.
TCGAGGTGACGACCCAGGCCATCGAAAGCCGCGAGGAAACGTCGAAATACACCGACACGCTGGCCGACGGCACGTCGCGCAAGTGGACCTGGGTGATGGACGCGAAATCGGTCATCACCAGCCCCAGCCCGCAATCGCCGATCAAGCATGGCCCCGGGCCGCTGGTCATCACGGGACTGGCCTGGTCGGGGCGCGGCGCGATCGAGCGGGTGGACGTGTCGACCGATGGCGGCAAGACGTGGCAAACGGCCCGGCTGGCTCAGCCCGGCCAGCCGATGGCGCTGTCGCGGTTCTACCTGGATATCGACTGGGACGGGTCGGAAATGCTGCTGCAAAGCCGCGCGATGGACAGCACCGGCTATGTCCAGCCGACCAAGGCGCAGCTGCGCGAGGTGCGTGGGCTGAACTCGATCTATCACAACAACTGCATCCAGACCTGGTGGGTCAAGGAAAGCGGGGAGGCGGAAAATGTCGAAGTTTCGTAACCTGGTGATCGGAACGGCGCTGGCCTCGACGCTGTCGGTCAGCCCTGCGCTGGCGGAAAAGTTCGGCTTGGGCCGCCCCGCGCTGCCCGAAGAGGTCGCGGCGTGGAACCTGGACGTGGCGCCCGACGGCACCGGCCTGCCCGAAGGGTCGGGGACGGTCGCGGATGGCGAGATGCTGTTTTCCGAGAACTGCGCGGTCTGCCACGGCGAATTCGCCGAAGGCGTGGACAACTGGCCGAAGCTCGCCGGGGGCGAGGGAACGCTGGCCAATGACGACCCGGTCAAGACGGTGGGATCCTACTGGCCCTATCTGTCGACGGTGTTCGACTATGTCCACCGCTCGATGCCCTTCGGCGGTGCGCAGACCCTGAGCGCTGACGAGGTCTACGCGATCACGGCCTATATCCTGTACTCGAACTTCCTGGTGGATGACGATTTCGAGCTGTCGAACGAGAACTTCCTGGAGGTGGAACTGCCGAACGCTGACGGGTTCATCGTGGATGACCGCGCCGAGACGGAGTATTCGCAGTTCAGCCAGGAGCCCTGCATGACCGATTGCAAGGACACGGTCGAGATCACCATGCGCGCCGCCGTTCTGGACGTGACGCCCGAGGAGGAATCCGCGGATGTCACGGCAGAGAAGGAGGCCATCAAGCGGGCCGCCGACGCGCAGGACGCCGCCCCCGTGGCGATGCCTGATCCCAAGCTGGTGGCCGCCGGCGAGAAGGTGTTCCGCCAGTGTTCGTCCTGTCACCAGATCGGCGAGAACGCCAAGCACCGGGTCGGACCCGTGCTGAACGGCGTGGTGGGCCGGGCGGTCGGGCAGGCCGAGGGCTTCAAGTATTCGCCCGCGATCCAGAAGGCCGCGGACGAGGGCATGATCTGGGATCACGACACGCTGGACGCCTATCTGGAAAGCCCCCGCGCGGTGATTGCGCGGGGCAGGATGTCGTTCCAGGGCCTGCGCTCGGAAGAGGATCGCGAAGCGGTCATCGCCTATCTGCGCACGTTCAACTGACGCCGGTTTCTCCTCCCGAACTGGCTGGCGGCCCCTTCCTCCGGGGCCGCCTTTTTCGTTGGCCGAGGCGGGGCGCGCGGGTTCGGGGGTGCCTGCTGTAACGAACTGGAATAATTCAACAATTCCGGCCGCCTGCGCAGCGGAAAATCGCCCGTCCGGCGAAGGATTCTCTTGATCGGCCCGGTATTCCATCGCACACTTCGCGCATGAGGGAGGCATTAGCATTTGCCCTTGTCCTCGCCTTGGGAGGGGCGGGGACGGGGCTGGCCCAGGGTGGGGCCGAACCGATCGGCGACGCGGAGCGCGGCGCCGAGATTTGGGTGTTCTGCAGCGGCTGTCATCAGATCGGTCCCGAGGCCGGGATCGGGATCGGCCCGCCGCTGACCGGGATCTTCGGGCGCCGGGCCGCGTCGGTGGAGGGATTTCCCTATTCGCAATCGATGCAGCGGATGGGGCGCGACGGGCTGGTGTGGACGCTGGACACGCTGGACGCCTATATCGAGCACCCCGCCGCGCTGGTCTCGCGCACGCGGATGAGTTTCGACGGGTTGGAGGACGCGCAGGAGCGCGCCGACCTCTTGGCCTTCCTGCGGGATTTCTCGGACAAGCCGTCCAACATCCCCGAGGCTGCGCCGACCGCCCGGGCCGACCTGCCGCAACTGTCGCCCGAGACGCTGGCGATCGTCGGCGACCGCGCCTATGGTGAATACCTCGCCAGCGAATGCCAGACCTGCCACCAGAAGGACGGATCGGACCAGGGCATCCCGTCGATCACGCTGTGGCCCGAGGAGAATTTCGTCCTGGCCATGCATGCCTACAAGCAGAAGCTTCGGCCGCACCCGGTGATGCAGATGATGGCGAGCCGCCTGACCGACGAGGAAATCGCCGCGCTCGCCGCCTATTTCGGCACGCTGACGCAATAGCCTGCCGCCGCCATCGCGACCTTGGAAACGCGCGATCATTCATGGGAGGAACTTGGATGTCACTGAACAGACGGAGTTTTCTTGGCACCGGCCTTGCGGTCGGGGCTGCGCTGTCGGCGCCGCGTGTGATCGGGCAGGCGCGCCCGCGCGTGGTGATCGTGGGCGGCGGTGCGGGCGGGGCGACCGCGGCGCGCTATATCGCCAAGGACAGCCAGGGCGCGATCGACGTCACCCTGATCGAGCCCACACGCACCTATTACACCTGCTTCTTCTCGAACCTTTACATCGGCGGATTCCGCGAGTTTTCCTCGATCGGGCACAGCTATGGCAAGCTGGCCTCGGACTATGGCATCAACGTGGTGCATGACTGGGTGACGGGCATCGACCGCGAGGCGATGAGCGTGGCCACCGCGGGCGGGCATACGCTGTCCTATGACAAGCTGGTGGTCGCGCCGGGGATCGACTTCGTCGAAGGATCGGTGCCGGGCTGGGACATCTCGGCCCAGAACAAGATGCCCCATTCCTGGAAGGCGGGCAGCCAGACGCAGTTGTTGAAGGCGCAGATCGAGGCGATGCCCGAAGGCGGCGTGTTCGCGATGGTGGCCCCGCCCAACCCCTATCGCTGTCCGCCGGGACCCTATGAGCGGGTTTCGATGGTGGCGCATGTCTTGAAGGCGTCGAACCCGACGGCAAAGATCCTGATCGTCGACCCGAAGCAGAAATTCTCCAAGCAGCCGCTGTTCGAAGAAGGCTGGCAGCGGCACTATCCCGGCATGGTCGACCGCATCGGCCCCGATTTCGGCGGCGAAAACGTGTCGGTGAACCCCGATACGATGGAGGTCGATATCGACGGCAGCGTCGAGACGGTCGATGTCTGCAATGTCATCCCGGCGCAGAAGGCGGGCCATATTGCCGAGGCGGCGTCGCTGACCGACGACAGCGGGTTCTGCCCCATCGTGCCGGCCACGATGCAAAGCCAGGTGGACGAGAACGTCTATGTGCTGGGCGACGCGACCATCGCGGGCGACATGCCGAAATCGGGCTTCTCTGGCAACAGCCAGGCCAAGGTGGCGGCGATGCAGATCCGCGCGGCGCTCACCGGGTCGCGGGCCTTCCCGGCGAAATACTCCAACACCTGCTGGTCGCTGATCGACACCGAGGACGGTGTCAAGGTCGGCGCGTCCTACCAGGCCACCGACGAGAAGATCGCCAAGGTGGACGGGTTCGTCAGCCAGACCGGCGAGGACGCGGCGCTGCGCAAGGCGACCTACGAGGAAAGCCTGGGCTGGTACGCGGGGATCACCACCGACATGTTCGGCTGATCGGCGCCGGAACACCGGCACGATCTGGCCCGGGCGGGCCCGCTTCCGCCCGGGCCTTTCGCGTCTGGGGGCGACGCCGCGGGTGCGCGGCTTGCCGCCGGAAACCGGCGTTTCGCGCGCGCCGCGGGCGCGCCGCCTGAGGATGTGCTAGGATGACGTCGCACCGCGAAACCCGGTGCCGCCGAGCAAGAATCATGATACAACTTTTCGGCGAGAAGCTGGTTCGGGAGGAGCCAGGGAGATGAACAATACACGCCACCCAAGGACCCGCACGCCCTGCCGGGCCAGTCTGGAGGGTCACCGCCTGATCCGCGGCAAGCTGGGGCCGGTGCCCGATGCCAGCCTGCGCGCGATGGCGGGATACGGTCTGAGCGACCACGAAATGGCGCGGTATTTCGGCGTAACGCCGTCGTCGCTGCGACGGCTCAAGCGCAGCCTGAACATCGGGGGTGTGCTAGCCGACTGACGGTGTTGCACTACCCCGTGGCAGGGGTTACCCGGCCGGGCTGAAATCGCCATAGGCGCCACCTGCGAAGACCAGGGGCGGCCCTTCGCGGCGCGCCACCTCGTCCACCCGGCCGACCACGATGGCATGGTCGCCGGCGTCATGGACGGCCACGCGGGTGCACAGGAACCGCGCGATCCAGCCCTCGTCGATCAACGGCGGACCGGACGGGGCGTGTTCCATCGCCAAGCCGTCGAACGCCCCGCCCGAGCGCGCGAAGTTCTGGGCCAACGCCTCTTCGCCCGCGCCGAGGACGTGGACGGCAAAGCGGTCGGCCGCGGTCATCGGGCCGAAACGGCGAGAGCTGCGCGCGGGCGACCACAGGATCAGCGGTGGGTCCAGCGACACCGAGGAAAAGCTGTTCGCGGTCATGCCGACAGGTCCGTCCCGGCCCGCGGCGGTGACGACCGTCACGCCGGTTGCGAAACAGCCCAGGGCGTCGCGGTACTGACGCTGGGTCGCGGGGCCGGGGGTGAAACGCTGCATCGCGCGGGGGTCCTCTCGATTGCCTCGGGGCGCGAGCATGCGCCAGATGGCGAGCGGCGGCAACCGCCCCGGACCGTCACGAAAGCTTCAGAAAACCGAAACACAGGCGTCGCAGCCCGACGCTAGGCAGCCGCATGCGGGGCGCGAGGGGCATGCCGATGCTGGACGTTGAGAATGTGACCAAGGAATTCGGCGCGATCCGTGCCGTGGACCGGGTCAGCTTTGCCGTGGACCGGCCCGGTTTCATCGGGATCATCGGCCGCTCGGGCGCGGGGAAATCGACATTCCTGCGCATGGTGAACCGGCTGACCGAGGCGACGACCGGCGCGATCCGGTTCCGGGGGCGGGACGTGCTGGCGCTGAAGGGGGCGGAAAAGCGCGCCTGGCAGTCGGACTGCGCGATGATCTTTCAGCAGTTCAACCTGGTGCCGCGGATGGACGTGGTCTCGAACGTGCTGCACGGCACGTTGAACCGGCGCTCGGCAGTGGCGACTTTCTTCAACCTTTACCCGACCGAGGACATTCACCGCGCCATTGACATCCTGGACCGGCTGGGCATCGCCGAACAGGCGGCCAAGCGCGCCGAGGCACTGTCGGGGGGGCAGCAACAGCGCGTGGCCATCGCGCGCGCCCTGATGCAGGACCCGCAGATCATCCTGGCCGACGAGCCCATCGCCAGCCTCGACCCCATGAACGCCCAGGTGGTGATGGATGCGCTGCGCCGCATCCACGAGGAGGATGGGCGCATGGTGATCGCGAACCTGCACACGCTGGATACCGCGCGGCGCTATTGCGACCGGGTGATCGGGATGCGCGAGGGGCGGATCGTGTTCGACGGCACGCCCGAGCAACTGACCACCGGTGTCGCCCGCGACATCTATGGCGCCGATGCCTCGTTCAGCGAGGCGGCGACTTCGACCTCTCTCGCGCAGCTGGATCGGCCCGCCCGCGCGATGGAGACGGAACCGCTTTGAGTTCGACGGTTTGTCCGCCGCGGCCCCGCCCGGGGTGCGGCACCAAAAAAAGGAGAGTGAGACGATGAAGACCCTGATCGCGGCCCTTGCGGCCTCTACCGTCCTTGTCGCCCCGGCCATGGCCCAGGAGATCACCGAGTTCCGCATCGGCATTCTGGGCGGCGAGAACGCGCAGGACCGGCTGAATTCGAACGAGTGCCTGCGCCAGAAGACCGAGGAATTGCTGGGCGTCGAGACCAAGCTGTTCGCGCCCGCCGATTACAACGGGGTGATCCAGGGGCTGCTGGGCGGAACCATCGACATGGCCTGGCTGGGCGCGAGCGGGTACGCCAAGACCTATCTGGAAGACCCCGAGGCGGTCGAGCCGGTGCTGGTTAAGGTGAACGTCGATGGCGGCTATGGCTACCATTCCATCGGTTTCGCGCGGAAGGACAGCGGCATCGCCTCGCTGGCCGACATGAAGGGCAAGAAGTTCGGCTTCGGCGATCCGAACTCGACCAGCGGCTACCTGATCCCGTCGATCGAGATCCCGGCCGAAACCGGCGCCTCGATGCAGCCGGGCGATTTCTTCGGCGACGTGGTGTTCACCGGCGGGCACGAGCAGACCATCGTGGCGGTCAGCAACGGTGACGTGGATGGCGGCGTGACCTGGGCCGATGGCCTCGGCAACTGGGAAGACGGCTATAACTCGGGCGCGCTCAGGAAGGCGGTCGATGCGGGGCTGATCGACATGAACGACCTGGTGGAGATCTGGCGCTCGAAGCCGATCCCCGAGGGGCCGATCGTGCTGCGCAAGGCGCTGCCCGAGAACGTCAAGGTGCAGATGACCGCGCTGATGGCGTCGATGCCGGCGATGGATTACGACTGTTACTACCAGGTGGCGGCCGGGGAGTCGAAGGGCTTCATGCCGATCGGCCACGACGCCTATCTCTCGATCATCGAGGCGCGCCGCGCCAAGTCGAATTGAGGCCAGTAGGGCCGACAGGCGGGTCCGGCCCAGGCGCCGGGCCCGCCGATCCGTTTCCGGGGCGCACATTCCATGACAGAGCTTTCCACCGCCGGCGGGTCGGCCGTGCCGGATATCCGTGCCGACTACATGGCGCTGACCCGGCGTCGGCGGGTCTATTCCGGCGTTTTGCTGATCGTCTTCGTCGCGCTGATGGCGGCGGGGTTCCAGGTCGCCGACGACCGTAACGCGGGCGGGTTCCGGGACGGGCTGCACAACGTCTTTGATTTCCCTGCGCAGGTGATCGGGGAGGCCGCCGAGAAGGCCGCACTCTTGCCCGGGCACCTGGTGACGTTCTTCCCGGCGCTGGTGGAAACGATCAACATCGCCGCGGTGTCCACGCTGGTCGGCGCGCTGGCGGGGCTGGTGCTGTCGCTGCTGTCGACCCGCGGGCTGGCGCGGTTCCCGCGGCTGATCCCGCTGTTCCGGCGCATCATGGATGTTATGCGCGCGATCCCGGAAATCGTGATCGCGCTGGTGCTGATCTTCGTGCTGGGGGGCGGGCCGGTGCCCGCGATGATCGCCATCGCGTTCCACACCGGCGGCGCGCTGGGCAAACTGTTTTCCGAAGTGAACGAGAATGCCGACCTGAAACCCGTCGAGGGGCTGGAATCGGTCGGCGCCAGCTGGATCCAGCGGATGGGGCTGGGCGTGATCCCGCAGGTCGCGCCGAACTACCTGAGCTACGCGCTGTTGCGCTTCGAGATCAATATCCGGGCCTCGGCGATCCTGGGCTTCGTGGGGGCGGGCGGCATCGGCTATGAGCTGAAGAACGCGATGTCCTGGGGGCAGGGCAAGTTCGACGAGGCGGCGGCGATCTTCCTGCTGCTGTTCGGGGCCATCGTCTTTTTCGATCAAATCTCCAGCCATTACCGCGACCGGCTGACCCGGGGGAGGGGCGCGTCATGACCGACACCGCGACGCTCAAGGCCGAGGCGACGGAACTGATCCTGTCAAAACGCCTCGCGGCCTTTCGCCTGCCGGCGCTGATCCTGCTCTACCTCGTCTATGTCACCTTCGCCTTCGACATTCCCGGGCTGGCCGAGCGGGCGCGGATGGACAATGCCCGCGCGCTGGTGGCGGACAGCTATAGCTACAAGACCCATGTGACGCGCGACAACCGGTCGGGCGAGGTGACCATCGCCATCGAGGGCGAGCGCAAGGGCACCTATCCGCCGGGCGCGGCGCCCGATTGGGTGGCGCTGGGCGACGAAACGGTGATCGACCTGGGGGGCGGGCATGTCGTGACCTACACCGCCGAGGGCATGCGCTATGACATCCCCGGCTATGGCGTGATCGAGGCAACGCCGACCGCTTTGCGGGGCGTCGTGACCAACCTGGGCGACGTGGTGCCCGACTGGATCAGCGTTTCGAAGAACCGGCTGGCGATCACCACCGAGGCGGGGCGGGTTTCGGTCACCCGCAACCGGACCGAGGTGTTCCGTTATTTCGCGGGGTGGGAGCTGTTTTTCTTCACGCTCGACAGCCCCTATCACGGTCATGGGCTGGTCGATATCGTGGCCGGTCCCCGGATCGACCCCGCGCGCGAGAACCTGGCGGGGGCCTGGGCGGATTTCTGGGGCAACCCGATGTGGCGCCATGGCGAGGTCGCCTGGGCGATCTTCGAGACGATCCTGATGGCGTTCCTGGGCACGATGGGCGCGGCGCTGGTGGCGCTGCCGCTGGCGTTCCTCGCGGCGCGGAATTTCACCCCCGTGATGGCGATCCGTTTCGCGGTGCGGCGGGTGTTCGATTTCGTGCGGGGCGTGGATGCGCTGATCTGGACCATCGTGCTGGCCCGCGCCTTTGGCCCCGGGCCGCTGACCGGGGCGCTGGCGATCCTGCTGACCGACACGGGCAGTTTCGGCAAGATGTTCTCGGAGGCGCTGGAGAATGTCGACCAGCGCCAGATCGAGGGGGTGCAGTCGACGGGCGCGCCCACGGTCAGCCGGTACCGGTTCGGCGTCATCCCGCAGATCACGCCGATCCTGTTGTCTCAGGTGCTGTATTTCCTGGAATCGAACACCCGCAGCGCCACGATCATAGGGGCGATCACCGGGGGCGGGATCGGTCTGTTGCTGACCCAGGCGATCATCACCCAGAAGGACTGGGAGGAGGTCAGCTATTACATCCTGCTGATCCTGGCGATGGTGATGCTGATGGACTGGCTCTCGGGTATCCTGCGCCGCCGCCTGATCAAGGGGAACTGACGGCGCCCGCCGCCCACCCGCCTTTGCACACGGAGAGATCATGCCCCGTCTGACCGCCGAAACGCCCTTCCTGCACCCCGATGCCACGATCACCGACAGCACGCTGGGCGCCTATGTCGAGATCGGGCAGGGGGCGCGGATCGCGCATTCGGTGCTTGGGGATTATTCCTATTGCGACCGCTATGCCGATATCGCGAATGCCGATATCGGCAAGTTCGCCAATATCGCCAGTTTCGCCCGGATCGGCCCGACCGATCACCCGATGGAGCGCGCCAGCCTGCACCATTTCCAGTACCGTTCGGACGATTACTGGGACGATGCGGCCCGCGACGCGGCGTTCTTTGCCCATCGCCACGCGCGCCGCGCCACCATCGGCCACGACACCTGGATCGGGCATGGCGCCATCATCCGGCCCGAGGTGACGGTGGGCCATGGTGCGGTGATCGCGGCGGGCGCGGTGGTCACGCGCGACGTGCCCGCCTATGCGATCGTCGCGGGGGTGCCCGCGCGGCCCATGCGCGCGCGGTTCCCCGACGATATCGCGGACCGCCTGATCGGGCTGGCGTGGTGGGATTGGGACCATGACGCGCTGCGCGCCGCGCTGGACGATTTCCGGGCGCTGAGCGTCGAGGATTTCCTGTCGAAATACGGTGGGTGAACCGGCCAGGAAAAAGGGGCAGCCCGGGCGGGCCGCCCCCGATACTCGTCAAACGACTGGCTCAAATATTCGGCCGCCCGAGGGCGCAATCCTCAAACCGATGTTCCCACCGGCCCTCACGAATGAGACCACGTTACCCATTAAAGATGACGTCACGGAAACATGACAGTATCTGTTGTGTGAACAGAGTGTTTCCGTCTCGCTACTCCGCGGCCATGTCGAGCGCGCCGACGCGCGAAGCGAGGCGGCGGGCGATTTCGCCCGCGACGAAACTGAGCCGGCCGCCGGCCACCGTCATCTCGATGGCGCGGGTGCGCGCGTCGACCACGCAGAAATCGGCCCGGCGCCCG
>JBNGDM010000055.1:0-14076 GCA_049975105.1 Rhodovulum sp.
GCGCGCCGCCGCCCACCGCCAGCAGGCGGGCGGGCCGCGTGCCGGCGGCCTCCAGCGCGTCCAGGTTTTCCTTCAGTGCGAAAGCCACGCCGTCCAGCACCGCGCGGGTCATGTCCTCGCGCGTGGTGCCAGCCGAGACCCCGTGAAAGCCCGCGCGCAGCGCCGGGTCGTTATGCGGCGTCCGCTCGCCCGAGAGGTAGGGCAGGAAGGTGACGGGCGAGGGCGGGCCAACCGCCTCGCCCAGGTCCGCGATCAGCCGGGCGGGGGTGGCGCCCGTAACGGCCGCGAACCAGGCCAGCGCCGAGGCCGCCGACAGCATCACCCCCATCTGGTGCCAGCGCCCCGGCAGCGCGTGGCAGAAGGTGTGGACCGCCGTTTCGGGGCGCGGTGTGTAGGCGTCACAGGCCGCGAACAGCACGCCCGAGGTGCCCAGCGACACGAACCCGTCGCCCGGCGCCACCGTGCCCAGCCCCACCCCCGAGGCCGCGTTGTCGCCTGCGCCGCCCGCCACCACCGTGCCGGGGCGCATCCCCCAGCGCGCTGCCAGTTCGGCCCGCAGCCCGCCCGAGGGCGCCGTGCCCTCGACCAGTGCGGGCATCTGCGCCCGGTCCATGCCGCTGGCCGCCAGCAGCATGTCCGACCAGTCCCGCGCGCCCGTGTCCAGCCACGCCGTCCCGGCGGCGTCGGACATCTCGGACACGTGTTCGCCGGTCAGCCACAGCCGCAGGTAATCCTTGGGCAGCAGAACGCGCGCCACCTGACCGAACAGCGCGGGGTCGGTTTCCTTCAGCCAGACCAGTTTCGGCGCGGTGAAGCCGGGGAAGACGATATTGCCCGAGATCGCCCGGAACTCGGGATCGGAATCCAGCCGCGCGGCCTGTTCGGCGCTGCGTGTGTCGTTCCACAGGATGCAGGGGGCCAGCACCCGGTCATCGGCCCCCAGAAGCGTCGCGCCATGCATCTGTCCCGACAGCCCGATGCCCGCGATATCGGCCATCCGCGCGCCCAGCTCGGCGCGCAACGCCTCCATCACCGCCTCGGCCGCGGCGATCCAGTCGGCGGGCGGCTGTTCCGACCAGCCGGGGCGCGGGTGGCTGGAGGTCATCGCCGCCTCGCGGCTGGCGATCACCTGTTGGCCCTCGTCGATCACCACCGCCTTCAGCGCAGAGGTGCCCAGATCCAGCCCCAGATACAGCATCGCTTGCCCCCCCTAGGTGGTGGCGACGATCGCGTCGGGCCGGATGCCCGAGCGCCGGATATACGCGGCCACGTCACAGCCGGCGAACAGCCCGTGATCGGCCACCAGAACCGTGCCCAGCCCCGCCGCGCGCCCGCCCAGGATATCGGTGTGCAGCGTGTCGCCCACCATCGCGTGCCGCCCCGGCCCCAGGCGCTCCAGTGCCGCCGCGAAGGCCGCGCCGTAGGGTTTGCCGAAGAAATGCGGCATTTGCCCCGTCCGGTCGGCCAGGTCGTGGCCCCAATAGCCCGGCTCGATCGTCAGCCGCCCCTCGCGCGGGGCGACGAGGTCGGGATTGGCGATCACCACCGGACGGGGCAGGGCGTCGAGTGCCGAGACCAGCCGGTCCTGCCAGGCGGGCGTCCAGCGCGCCGACGACAGGAACAGGATCGCGTCCGCGCGATAGAACGCCGCCGGGTCGGCCATCGCGTCGATCAGGTCGGCAGGGATATCGGCGAAATCGTCGCCCCCGGCGCAGATCGCCGCCCAGCGCGCGCCCGGCGCGACCTGCTCCAGGTGCGCGGCGGCGATATCGCGGCTGGAGACCACCTCGTCGGCGGTGAAATCGAACCCCAGCCGCCGGTACTTGGCCTCGGCTTCGGCGCGGGTGTAACTCGCCGCGTTGGTCAGTACGCACAGCTGCTTGCCCATCGCCCTCAGCCGCGCCATCCGTTCCACCGCGCCGGGGATCGGCGTGTCGCCCACGTTCAGCACCCCGAACGCATCAAGGACGAACCCGTCGAACCGCTCGGCCACGTCTTCCAGCGTGCCCGCGTGTTGCGGCACCACGTCGAACGCCGCCGCGGGCAAATGGTCGCGCAAGTCCTCGTAGCGGGCAAAGGTCGTCTCGACGTCCAGGCACAGATCAGACACTGGTGAACCCGCCTTCCACCATCAAAAGGTGGCCGTTCACCAGTTCGGACGCGGGCGAGGCGAGGTAAAGCGCCGCGTCCGCGATCTCGACCGGCTCGCCGAACCGGCGCAGGGGCGTGGCGGCGATGAACGGCCCCGACTTCTCCTCGGGGCCCCAGATTTCGCGGCCCATCGGTGTCATCACCACCGTGGGGCAGATCGCGTTGACCTGCACGTTGAACCGCGCCCATTCCGCGCACAGCGATTTCGTCAGCGCGTTCAGCCCGCCCTTGGAACTGGCATAGGCGGCGTGGTCGTCCAGCGCGATCACGCCCGTCTGCGACGAGATGTTGATGATCTTGCCCCAACGCTGGTCGATCATCGCAGGCGCCAGCGCCTGCGCCATCAGGAAGGGCGCGCGCAGGTTCAGCGCCATTGTCGCGTCCCAGTCCTCTGCCGTCAGCTCCAGCGCGGGGGCGGTCCGGGCGATGCCCGCGGAATTCACCAGGATGTCGATCACCCCCCAGCGGTCCAATGCCTGTCGCGCCGCGGCCTTGCAGCCCTGTGCGGTGGACAGATCCGCTTCGATGCACTGGCAATCGCGGCCGAATCCGTGCACCCGTTTCGCGGTGTCGGCCAGCCCCGCGGGGTCGCGGGCCACCGCGATGATGTCGGCGCCCGCCTCGGCGAAGACCGCGCAGATCTCCGCGCCGATCCCCTTGGAGGCGCCGGTGACCAGCGCGCGGCGGTTCTCGATGGAAAAGCGGGTCTGCCAGCCCGACATGGCCTCACTCCAGGTTGGTGTGGGTGGCGCGCATCGCCTGCGCGCCGACGCCCAGCCGGTCGCGCAGCATCAGCACCAGGCATTCGAACACCAGGTATTGCGCGCCCTCGTAAAGCGATCCCATCGGCAGCACCGAGGCAGGCGCGGGCGCCTGGTCGTCGGCCATGGTCTGCGCGGGGATCGTCAGCACGCTGTCGCACAGCGCGGGCACCGGGCCGTCGGGCTGCGCCGTGATGCAGGCCGCCCGCGCGCCTGCGCCCTGCGCCACGCCCACCAGCGCGCGCACGGTGGAAAACTCCCCCGGCCCGGCGCTGACCAGCAACAGGTCACCCGGGCCCAGGGGCGGCGTCGTCATGTCGCCCACGATATGAGCGTCCAGGCCAAGGTGATAGAGCCGCATCCCCAGCGCCTTCATCATCAGCCCCTCGCGCCCCACGCCATACAGCGCGATGCGCGCGGCGCCGGCGATCTCCTCGATCAGCGCGTCCAGCTGGGCGGTATCCACGGCCAAAGCGGCGGCCTTCATCTCCTCGGCGGCGCGGGCGGCAAGATCGGCATAGGCGCTCATGCGGTCTCCTCCCCGAAACAGGCGTCCAGTGCGGCCGACAGTAACCCGGCCTCGTCCAGCAGGTCGAGCACCGTATAGCGCCGCCGCAGGAACCGCGCCGCTGCGACCGTCTCGCGCAGCTTGGCCTGCGTGATCCCGATCTCCCCGGGCGCGGCGGGGGCGCCCGCGCAGCGCAGCATCGCGGCCATCTCGTCCGCGGGGATCACCTGCGCGCCCAGCCGCGCGCGCAACTCGGGCCAGACCTGCCGCAGCCTGTCCAGGCGGGCGCGCAGCGCGCGCGTCTCCAGCGCCTTGGCGGCGGTTTCCTCGGCCGCCCGCGCCGCCACGCCCGGATCGGGGAAGGCACGCGCGATTTCCGCCTGCACCGCCTCGGGCGACGGACGGGCGGCCAGCGCCGCGCCCACGTCCAGCGCGCCCAGGTCCTGCGCGATCAACCAGTCATACAGCCGCAGCGCCGCGACACAGCCCACCGCCACGCAGGCCCCGTGGCTGACCCGTTCGCCCGCCAGGGTCAGGTTCTCCATCTCCCACAGATGCGCGATCTGGTGGTCGGCCCCGGACGCGGGCCGCGACGAACCATGCGCCTCCATCGCCAACCCCACCAGCGCCAGCCCCTCGAACAGGCCCGAGATCGCCTCGAACTGGCCGCCCGCGATGGCCTCGGGCGCCGCCAGCCAGCCGCGCAGCCGGTCCTGAACCATGGGCCAGGCGGTATCGTCCACCGGCTCGATGCCCAGCGCGTCGGCCACGATCCAGTCCGCCCCCGCCGGCACCTTGCCCGCTAAATCGCCATACCCCCAGCCCGCCATCTCGGCGGGTGCCGCCGCGATCACGTCCAGGTCGCCGATCACGGCCACCGGCGGGCGACAGGGGATGGTGATCTTGAACCCCTTGTCCGACAGCGGCGACCCGCCCGACGTGTAGCCATCCATCGAGGCCGCGGTGGCCACGCACAGATACCGCCGATCCCGCACGAAGGCCGCGTATTTCGCCAGGTCGTTCAGCACCCCCGAGCCCAGCGCCAGCAGGGTTTCCTCGCCCTCGATCCGCGCGGCGATCTCCTCGCCCAGCTCGCGCGTGGGCTTCACCCGCGGGCGGCCCGGCAGGATCAGCCGCCGATGCGCCACGCCCGCGGCCGCCAGCGCCGCCTCGACACCCGCGCCCGCCGCGCCCCAGGTGTTGTCGTCGGCCAGGATCAGTGCGGGCCGGTCGCCCAGGACCGCGCGCCATATGCGCCCCGTCCCGTCCAAGGCGCCGCGCCCGATCTTCAGCGCCGCGACGCTTTCCGAACGCGCCACCGCGCGGGCCAGCGCGCCATTGTCCCCCGCCGCCATCCTAGGTCCCGACCCGCGCGCCGTCGCGCGCGAAGAAATGCAGCCGCCCCTCGGGAAAGCCCAGCCCCACCGTGTCGCCCGGCGCGATCGCGGTCTCGCCATCGGCGCGCACCACGATCTCGTCGCCCGCCCCGGTCCGCGTATACAGGTAACTCTCGCCGCCCAGCGCCTCTTTCACCCGCACCGTCACATCCATCAGCCCCGCGCCCGCCTCGGCCAGCGTGACATGCTCGGGCCGGATGCCGACCCGCGCGGGGGTGCCTTCGACGGCGCCCAGCGGCACGCCGCGATAGGCGACCGTGCCGCCCGCGCCCGCCTCGACATCCAGGAAATTCATGCTCGGCGCCCCGATGAACCCCGCGACGAATTCCGTGGCGGGCTTGTGATACAGCTCCATCGGCGCGCCCACCTGTTCGATCCGGCCGCCGTTCAGCACCACGATCACGTCGGCCATGGTCATCGCCTCGACCTGGTCATGGGTGACGTAGATCATCGTGGCGCCCAGCTCGCGGTGCAGCGTCTCCAGCTCCACCCGCATCTGGATGCGCAGCTTGGCGTCGAGGTTCGACAGCGGCTCGTCGAACAGGAACACGCGGGGCTGTTTCACGATGGCCCGCCCGATGGCGACCCGCTGGCGCTGGCCGCCCGAAAGCTGGCCGGGCTTGCGGTCGAGATAGTCGGTTAGTTGCAGGATACGCGCGGCCTCGGCGATGCGGGCCGCCCGGGTCGCGGGGTCGAACCCGTTGACCTTCATGCCGAAATCCATGTTCTCGCGCACCGACATGTGCGGGTAAAGCGCGTAGGACTGGAACACCATCGCCACGTTGCGGTCCGACGGGGCCACGCCCGTCACATCGTCGCCCCCAATCGCGATGCGGCCCGAACTGATCCCCTCCAGCCCCGCGATCGACCGCAAAAGCGTGGATTTCCCGCAGCCCGACGGCCCCACGAACACCGCGAACGCCCCGTCGGGGATGTCCAGCGAGATGTCGAACAGCGCCTGGTCGGCGCCGTAATGCTTGTTGACCCCCTCCAGGGTGACCTGCGCCAAGATTGTCCTCCCCGGTGCCTCCCGCGCCGTGAACCAACGGCTTTACATTTGTATGGGTCTTGATACAAATGAATGTCAAGCCCGCAACCGAGGGGCTGAACAACGGGAGGAGGACCCATGAGACTGAGATCCCTGGCAAGCGCCGGTGCCATCGCGGCTGCGCTGACGGCGGGCGGCACCGCCGCGAACGCCTGGTCGCTGGAAGAGGCGGCGAAGCCTTACGCGGGCACGACCGTCGATGTCGTGTTCCTGCTGCGCCCCGGCTACGAGGCGGCCGAGCAGATGATCCCCGAATTCACCGAGAAGACGGGCATCGAGATCAACATCACCAAGCTGCCCTATGAAAACGCGCTGGGCGAACAGGTGCGCGACTTCGTGGCGGGCGGCGATCTGGACATCGCGCTGATCGACCTCGTCTGGATCGGCAACTTCGCCGAGAACGAGTGGATCGTGCCGATCGACAAGTTCACCTCGAATCCCGATCTGGCCGACCCGGACCTCGATATCGACGATTTCTTCCCGCTGGTGCTGAACGCCTTCGGCGGCTGGAACGGCACCGTCTACGGGCTGCCCTTCGACAACTACTCGGGCTTGCTGTTCTACAACCGCTGCATGCTGGAAGAGGCCGGGTTCGACGGCCCGCCCGAAACCTGGGACGCGGTGATGAACGAATACGGCCCCGCCCTGACCAAGGACGGCAAATACGCCTACGCGCTGCAGTCCAAGCGCAACGAGACCCAGTCCGCCGACAGCTTCGCGCGGATGCTCTGGCCCTTCGGCGGCTCGTTCCTCGACGAGAATTTCCGCTCCAACCTGATGAGCGCGGAAAGCCAGGCGGGGCTGAAATTCCGCCAGGACCTGATGCAATACATGCCCGAGGGCATCGTCAGCTATGACCATGCCGAAACCGTGAACGCGCTGGCCCAGGGCGACGTCGCCTTCATCACCGAATGGTCGGCCTTCTACGCCACGCTGAAGAACCCCGAGACCAGCCAGATCACCGACTGCCTCGGCATCGCGCCCGAACCGATGGGGCCCGCGGGCCGCAAGCCCGCGCTGGGCGGCTTCAGCCTTGCCGTGGCGTCCCAGGCCGACGCGGACGAACAGGCCGCCGCCTGGCTGTTCATCCAGTGGGTGACGTCCAAGGCCAATGCCGAGGAATACCTGCGCAAGGGCGGCGTGCCCGCGCGCCAGTCCGTCTATGAACAGCCCGGCATCGCCGAGGAATTCGACTTCGTCCCCGCGCTGGTCGAAAGCTGGCAGGACGGCGTGCCGGAATTCCGCCCGCGTTTCGCCGAGTGGCCCGAGATCACCGAGATCGTCCAGGAATGGGGCACCAAGATGATGCTGGGCGAGGTCACCACCGAGGAAGGCGCCCAGGAAATCGGCACCCGGATGGAGGCCGTTCTGGACCAGGCCGGCTATTACGACGGCGAGAAGCCGCTGGCCCAGTAACGGGCCGGCACCGGGCCGGGGCGTGACGCGCGCCCCGGCCTGTTCTTTCCAAGGTTCAGAAAGGTCACGCGCATGTCGTCACGCGTCCCGAAACGCACGCTGTTCTCCTTCATCGGGCCGTCGATCCTGGCGCTTGCGCTGGTGGGCATCGGCCCGCTGGTCTACGCGGTCTGGACCTCGCTGCATTTCTTCAACCTCACCAAGCTGCGGCAGGTGGAGTTCATCGGGCTGGACAACTACGCCCACGTCCTGACCGATCCGATCTTCTGGGACGCGATGGGGCGCACGTTCCTGCTGCTCGGCATCGCGTTGCCCTTGCAGATCGCCTTCGGCCTCGGCATCGCGCTGCTGCTGCACCAGCCCGGCATCGGCTTCCTGAAGACCCTGACGCGGCTGGCGCTGGTGCTGCCGATGGCGACCACCTATGCCGTGGTGGGCCTGCTGGGCCAGGTGATGTTCAACATCAAGTACGGCGTGGTGAACCAGCTTCTGGGCTTCGTCGGCGTGGACCCGATCAACTGGATCGGCGACCCCACCAACGCCTTTTATGCCGTGGTGTTCTGGGATGTCTGGCAATGGACCCCCTTCGTCGCGCTGGTCCTTCTGGCGGGGCTGACCACCGTCCCCCCCGAGATCGAGGAGGCCGCGCGTCTTGAAACCAAAAGCTGGTGGAAGGTGCTGCGCTACGTCCAGCTTCCGTTCCTGGTCCCCGGCCTCGTCGCCGTGCTGATCCTGCGCACCGCCGACACGCTGAAGCTTTTCGACATGGTCTTTACCATGACCCGGGGCGGCCCCGGCAACGCGACCGAGTTCATCTCGATCCTGATCCAGCGCGTCGGCTTCCGCGCCTTCGACCAGGGGCTGGCCTCGGCGCAGGCGGTGATCCTGCTGGTCATCACCATCGTCCTCAGCCAGCTCTACATCCGCGTCTTCTACAAGGAGGTGCGCTAGATGTCGGCGCGCGCACCGGGGCAGGGGCGGGGGCTTGCGGTTCAGGCCGCGCTGCTCTGCCTGATCCTGATCTTCTGCGTCTTCCCCTTCTACTGGATGGTCACCACCAGCCTGAAGACCCAGCTCATCGCGCTGCAGGAGCCGCCCGCCTGGGTCTTTTCGCCCACTCTCTCCAACTACACCGAGGTGCTGTTCGAGGACGGGGTGGGGCGCACGCTGATCAACTCGCTGATCATCGCGGTATCGACCACGCTGCTCGCCGTGGGCCTCGGCGCGCCCGCCGCCTACGCGCTGGCCCGGTTCGAGTTCCGCGGCAAGAAGGACCTGTGGTTCTGGTTCATCACCAACCGCATGGTCTCGCCCATCGTCCTCGCCCTGCCGTTCTTCCTGATCGTCCGGCACCTGGGGCTTCTCGACACCCACCTCGTGCTGATCCTGATCTACCTGACCTTCAACCTGCCCATCGTGATCTGGATCTGCACCGACCAGTTCCGTGCCATCCCCTACGACCTCGACGAGGCCGCGATCCTCGAAGGCGCGTCCCACTGGCGCATCTTCCGCTCGATCTGCCTGCCGCTGGCGATGCCGGGGGTTGCGGTCAGCGCCATCTTCTCATTCATCTTCTCGTGGAACGAGTTGATGTATGCCATCGTGCTGACCCGCAACACCGCCAAGACCGCGCCTGCCATGGCCGTTTCCTTCATGGAGGGCTACAACCTGCCCTATGGCAAGATCATGGCCACCTCGACGCTGATCGTGGTGCCCGTCCTGATCTTCGCGCTGATCGCGTCGAAACAGCTTGTGCGCGGATTGACCATGGGCGCCGTGAAATAGTGCGCCCCGAACCCAAGACCCCCCGCGTCGACGAAGAGGAACGCTTCCTCACCCGCGTCGCATGGGCCTATCACGTCGAGGGCATGACCCAGGGCGAGGTCGCGGAAAAGCTGGGCGTCACCCGCCTGCGCGTGAACAGGGCGCTGGCCGAGGCCCGCCGCATCGGCCTTGTGCGCGTGTCCTTCAACACCGCCTATGCCGCCTGCGCCGAGGTCGAGGCCGCCCTGGTCGACCGGTTCGACCTGACCACGGCCTACGTGGTCCCCTCCGCCTCGGACCCGGGCGACACGCAAACCATCGTGGGTGCGGCGCTGGGCAACCTGCTGACCGAGGTGCTGGCCGACCCCGCGGTGCGGCTCTTCGGCATGTCCTGGGGCAACACGCTGAACCTCGCGACCCGCTTCATGGCGCCGCTGAACCGGCCCGACCTGGAAATCGTGTCCGTGATGGGCGGGCTCACCCGCGGCTCGGACCTCAACAGTTTCGAGATCACCACCCGGCTGGCGGATCTCTGCAACGCGCAGCACAGCTATTTCACCGCGCCGCTCTATGCCGGCAGCCGCGCCAGCCGCGACACGATCATGCAGCTCGACGTGTTCGTCGAGGTGCTGGAGAAGATCCGGTCCGCCGACGCGCTGGCGATCGCCGCGGGCGACATTTCCGACCGCTCGCTTCTGATGCGCGACGCGCTGCCCGCGGACGTGACGCAGGCGGAATTGCGCGCACTGGGCGCGGTGGGCGATATCCTCGGCGTGGTGATCGACGCCGATGGCCGCCCGCTGGATCACCCGGTGAACGAGCGCGTGATCGGCGTGGGGCTGGCCGACCTCGCCCGCGTGCCGAACGTCATCCTCGCCTCGGGCGGGGCGCACAAGGTGCCCGTCCTGCGCGCCGTCCTCGGCCTCGGCCATATCGACAGTTTCGTGACCGACGAGGCCACCGCCCAGGCCATCCTGGGGGCGCCATGAGCCGGGTCATCGGCATCGACATCGGCACCTCGGGCGTCAAGGCCGTCCTGGTCGGCGAGGCGATGGACGTGCTGGCCGAGGCCAACCGCCCCATCCCCGTCTCGGTCCCCCATCCGGGCTGGAGCGAGCAGCACCCCGACCTCTGGGTGGACGCGGTTTTCGCCTGCCTCGACGAGTTGGCCGCCGCGACCGGCCTGTCGGGCGTCGCCGGGATCGGTTTCTCGGCGCAGATGCTGGGGTTGGTCCTGCTGGACGACGCGCTGCGTCCCGTCCGCCCCGCGATCCTGTGGAACGACCAGCGCGCGCTGGACGAATGCGCGGAGCTTGCCGCGCTTGTCCCCGATATCGGCCAACGCACCAACTGCGCCCCCGATCCGGGGATCAACGCCGCGAAACTGCTGTGGCTGGCGAAACACGAACCCGGGGCGCTGGCCCGTGCGCGCATGCTGCTGCTGACCAAGGATTACGTCCGCCTCGCCCTGACCGGAGAGCTTGCCTCGGACCCAACCGACGCGGGCGGCACCCAGCTTTTCGACATTCCCACGAACCGCTGGGACGAGGGCCTGTGCGCCGCGGTCGGCTGGAACCCCGACTGGCTGCCCCCCATTGTAAACACCTGGGGCCCCGCCGGGCAGGTGCGCCCCGAGCTTGCCCGCCGCTGGGGCCTCGGCCCCGCCGTCCCGGTCGCCGCGGGCGCGGGCGACAACATGGCCGCCACGCTGGGCGTCGGTGCGGGCGCGCCAGGCGATGCGGTGGTGACCGTCGGCACCTCGGGCGTCGCCTGCATCGTGGACGGGGCCTTTCACCCCGCGCCGCAGGCGGCCGTCCTGACCAGCGCCCACGCCGCGCCGGGGGCGTTTCTCTCCATGGGCGTTGTAATGGCCGCGACCGCGTCCCTCGACTGGGCCGCGCGGCTGACGGGCCGAACTGCGGCCGACCTCGCCGCCGCCGCCGAAACGCTGCTGGCCGAGGGCCGCGCGCCCGACGCGCCGGTCTTCCTGCCCGCTCTGACCGGCATCCGCACCCCCCATGGCCGCCCCGACCTGACCGCCCGACTCGACGGGCTGCGGCTGGGGTCGGATGCCGCGTCGCTGGGCTGGGCCGCGCTCGAGGGGGTGGCCTTCCTGATGGCCGATTGCGTCGCCGCCCAGGTCGCCGCGGGGGTGCCCTTCGACCGGCTGGCGGTGGTGGGCGGCGGCACGCGCAGCGCGCTGTGGATGCGGATGATCGCCACGCTTCTGGGCCACCCCGCGGGCCTGCCCGACCGCGCCCCCGTCTCGGCCTGCCTCGGCGCCGCGCGGCTCGCCCGCGTGGCCGCGGGTCTGGACAGCGCCGACAGCCTCGCCGCCCGGATGCCCGGTTTCGACCGCGTGATCGACCCCGACCCGGCGCTGGCCGACAGCCTCGCCCCCCGCCGCGCCCGGTTCCACCGCCTGATGGATCAGGCCTTGGCCTGACCTCAGCCCGCCAGCGCCTGCATCACCGAAAGGAACCGGGCGACTTCCGCTTCGGTGTTGTAGTGGCAGATCGACAGCCGCACGCAATCGGCCATGCCCAAGGGCCGCAGCACGTTGCCCGAATAGTGATCGGCCTTGCGCGTGTGCACCCGGATGCCGTTCTGGCGCAGGTGTTCGACCAGGTCGGCCGAGTCCCAGCCGTCAAGCCGGAACGACACCACCCCCTCGCGCCCCTCGACCGCGTCTCCGCCCACCAGCGTGACACCCGCCATCCCGCCAAGGCCCGGCAGGTTCCCCGTCCCTGCAACCAGCGCCCGGGTCAGCGCGGCCTCGTGCGCCTTGATCGCGCGGCCCGCCGCCTCCAGCCGCAGCCGCCGGTCGGCGCTGTCGCTGAACCGCCCGCCCAGCCAGTCCAGATAGGCCACCACGTCGGAGAATGTCGCATAGGCGCCCGCGTCCCGCGTGCCCAACTCCCAATTGTCCTCGGGGCCGCCCGCCAGTTGGTCCTTCCCGCAGGCGGTCAGCCGGTCCGACGCCCAGGCCACGCCATAGCCGTGGCGCGAGAACATCTTGTAGGGCGAGACCGCGTAGCCATCGACGCCCAGCGCGTCCACATCCACCGCGCCGTGGCTCGCGTGCTGGATGCCGTCCACCACGATCAGCGCGCCGGGCGCCACCTCGCGGATCGCCGCGGCGATGCCGCCCACGTCGACCGCCATCCCCGTCACCGGCGAGGTGTGCAGGATCGTCGCGACCCGCACCTCGGGGGTGAGATGCGCGCGGTAGGCCTCCACGCCAACACAGCCCGTCGCGTCGTCATGGGGCACCCGGATCACCGCGCGCCCCGTGATCCCCGCCCAGCGCGCCATGGCACTCGCCGTCGCCGGATGCTCCAGCGTGGACCCGATCATCACGCCGCCCGCCTCGGCCCCCAGCGCCGCGGTGCGCACCAGCCGGAACAAGAGTTCCGTGCCGCTTTCGCCGACGAAAACCCGGCCACCGCCCGCGTTGAAGAACAGCCGCATGTCGGCCTTGCCCGCCTCGACGATTTCCTGCAGGCGCTGGCCCGCGCCGTTCACCCGGCCGGGATTGTCGGGGATCGAGGCGTGGAACGCGCTGGTCTCGGCCACCTTTTTCAGGTGCAGCGCGCCGCCCGCATTCTCGAAGAAAATGCGCGGCCCCTCGAAGGGGCAGGCGTCCACATGGGCGAAACGGTTGCGGACCTCGTCCATCAGGCCGGGCGTATCGGCGATCATCGTCCCTCGCTCCCTCTCTGTGCAGCGGCGCCGCGCCGCCGGGATTCGATCCCCCGGATACGCCAGGACGCCCGCCTTGCCCAGCCGGAACGGCGCAGGGCCGCCTTGCCCCGGGCGCAGGTCCGTGGGACCTTCAGGGCGTGGACACTGCCATAAGGGACCGACCATGCGGACAGGAGGATGCGACTGCGGGCGGGTGCGGTTTTCGCTGCCAGCCGTGCGCGACACGGTGACAATCTGCCATTGCAGCCAGTGCCGGCGCACCAGCGGGCATCTCTGGGCCTCGACCCACGCGCCTTATGACACGCTGCGCTTCGAGACCGACGAGGGGTTGACCTGGTACGCCTCTTCCGAAGGCGCGCGGCGCGGCTTCTGCCGGTTCTGCGGCGCCAGCCTGTTCTACCGGATGACCGGCGAAGACGGGATCGGCATCGCGGCGGGCTGTCTCGACGACACGCGCGGGCTGAGGGTCGGCAAGCACATCTTCGCCGCCGACAAGGGCGCCTATTACGAGATCGCGGGCGACGCGCCGGTGTTCGGCGGCGCCTAGCCCGCGTCCGTCCGGGCCCGCCTTACTCTGCGTCGCCCGGCGCCTGGATCGATTGCAGGTAATGCACCAGCGCGTAGATCCGGTTGCGCACGCGCAGCTCGTTCAACTCGTCCGGGCCCCATTCCGACATCGTCCGGTTCATGTAGCGATCGCCCCAGACCGGCATCTTGCGCGGGCCGTGGGCGGCCACTTCCTCGCGCCCGTCGATCACCGCGAAGACCCGCTCCAGCGGGAAGGTGCCGCCGTTGTCTGCGGCCAGCAGTGTCAGGTCGCCGGGATCAATGCCGCGGAATACCTGGGTCAGGAACCCGGCCCCCTTGGCGTCCGCGCCGTGGCAGGAGGCGCAGGAATTCAGGAATTCGCGGGCGTCGGGGTCGATGACCACGGGCGCCGGGCGTTCGGGATCCTCCACCGGCCCCTGCGCCGGCGTTTGGGTCCCCCAGGCGGCAAGCGCCGCGATCAGCGCCGCGGCGATGCGTCTCTGTTTGCGTGTCATGGCGGGTCTCCTCCTCTCCCTTGTCGTGGTCAAGGCTCGCCCCTTGGGTCCTCGGCGGCATTGACTCGCGTCAACGGTCCGGCCGGGGAGAGAGGTTTCGCCTCGCTTGCGCGAGGCGACCGTGGCCGGGGGCTGGCGCCCCCGGCCCCCGAGCCGTTTGGTTGGCGGTGCCTGCCGGTGGAGGGTCGCCAGTTCGTGTTTCTCGGTGTGCCAGGGCCTGGCCCCGCCGTGGCGCACCTGCCGGGCCGGGTGCCGCCGGATAGGGGGGGCGGCGTTCCCGCCC